>CAZEIM010000013.1:40962-65999 GCA_964512145.1 uncultured Flavobacteriales bacterium | reverse complement strand
ATGAAAAAAGTATTCCCCGATCTTGACTTTATCGAATTAAATTCTAATCACGAAATATTTAATCAAAAATACACCTTCAAAGGATTGCCTAAAATTCATGAACATGATGGTAAAGATCCAAAAGCTTATGGATTAATTTTAAACTCAAGATTAGTATGTATATATACCTATGAATGTGATTTGGGGGATGGATGGGAAGATTACGATGTACACAAAAATTCTGAAGACACAAGAATAAAAGCATTAAAAATGGGTGCAAATATTGTACAATATGTATTTTATCAACATTAAACTTGGATTATTATAATATTAAATATTTGTTAAAACTTATTATTTTTCGTAAATTTGAGATGAATAACTACTTATATAACTTTAAAATATAAAAATGAGAGGAATACTTTTTTATATTATAATATTTTTTCTTTTAGTATTACAAATTAATGCTCAACCTCCTTGCGGAAATCCAGCTCCACCGCCCGTTGATTTTTGTCAAGCTGCATGTGTTTTATGTGATTTAAGTCAAATAGATGGTTACACTGGAACTTCGGGAAGTTTCACATCAGATGGTCCCGCTGTTTGTGGCATGTCTGTTGAAAATAATCAGTGGTTTGCCTTTATGGCAATATCCTCATCAGTAAGTTTAACAATAAATTCTACCGGTTGTTCTAGTGGAGACGGAATTCAAGCGGTACTTTTTTCCGGAACATGTAATGCATTAAGTGTAGTTGACTGCCAGGTTAGTGGGCCTTCTAGTTCTCAAACAATAACAGGAAATGGATTAACTGTGGGTGATGTTTATTATGTTTCTATTGATGGATGGGCAGGTGCCGTTTGTGGGTTTACAGTTACTGTAAATTATGGCGCAGGAAATATTTCTGTTGGAAATGCCGGGCCAATTACCGGGCCAACTATTATGTGTGCAAATGGAGAAGGTACGTATACTATATCTCCTGTTGCCGGAGCAAGTGAATATACTTGGACGATACCTCCAGGGGCTACAATTAATGGGAGTCCTGGTCCTCAAACTCTCCCCGCAGGATCTGGAGAATCTGTCACTATTACATTTGGAGCAAATGCAGCTGGGCAAATTTGTGTAACACCTAAAAATGCATGTAATGTTGGTGTGCCTTCGTGCTTAACTATATTGCCTAAAATAATTCCACTTATCTAATGTAACCTCTAGTTTTTCAATAATTCCTCCTACAATTTTACCTCCCGTGCAGATTTGTTCTGGAGAGTGTTTAACTTGGATAGACGGAAATGATTACTGTTTTCCTGGTTTGTTAAGCAAAACGTTCAAGACCCCTGAGGGATGCGATAGTGTAGTACAACAAATGGTAACACTACTTCCTCCAATTATTAATAATCTAGGAACTATTTTTTTATGTGAAAATGAATGTATTGAAATTAATGGTAATAATTATTGCTGGCCAGGTTTTAATACCGAAATAGCCACATCGAATATACCACCATATTGTGATAGCACTATATTGTTCAATATCGTTCAAGTTTTGCCAGATGCAGAGATAGACGCATTTCCATCTACAGAGATTACATGTAATAATTCCCAAATAACATTAAGTTCTATTGGGATTAGTATCCCAAGTGGTTCAGTTCAATATAATTGGTTATTAAATGGTTTTCCATATTCTAACACCCCAAATATTAATACTAGTACAAGTGGTAATTATACTCTTATAATACAAAACAGTCTTGGAACAACTACCTGCTTTGATACTGCAGACATTACAATTACCCAAAATATTATTCCTCCAAGTATATCTCTTAATGCACCAATATTGCCTTGCACAGGTTCAATAGTTATTGACTTATCAACAAATGCTACAAATGTTTCGTACCAGTGGTCTGGTCCTGATATTAACACAACTAATCAAAACTTGCAAGATCCAGCCATTTCATTACCTGGAACATATTTTGTAACAGTAACAAACACTACAAATGGTTGTACAAATTCGGCCTCTATAAACATAACTCAAACACAAGGAGGTACTGCAAATATTTCTTCCTTTTTAGACGCAAGTTGCTCTAATACATGTGATGGAATTGCTACGGCTAATATCACCGGAGGTGTTGCTCCATATTCCTATAATTGGAGTGGTCCAACTCCACAAACAAGTAGTACTGCTGTAAACTTATGTCCCGGTAGCTACACAGTTTCTATTACAGATAATCAAGGTTGTGTTGCTACAGCTAATGTTAATATTGGATCCCCCCTTGCCTTATCATTTACAGAAAGTATTGTAGATGAAAAATGTAATCAAGAGAACGGTGAAATATGTATTTCAAATGTTTCTGGAGGAACATCTCCGTATTATTTTAATTGGACTGGATTCGCAAGTACAGATACATGTTTAGGTAATTTAGGTAGTGGAGATTACTACTTAACGATTTTTGACGAAAATAATTGTAGTATTTCCGATACATTCATATTAGAAAATATTGCGGGACCTACTATTCAAGCTTCAATTAATCAAGAGATTTCATGTTACAATGCTTGCGATGGCATTTTAACAGTTAACGTAAATGGTGGTACTGCCCCTTATATTTATAATTGGAATGATCCTCTATCTCAAACAAATCAACAAATCAACAACATTTGTTCCGGAAATTACATTATAACGGTTACAGACATTTACAACTGCTATGCAACAGATACGATTCAATTAAACCAGCCCGATAGCTTTTCTATTAATACATCAACGATTAATGCAGATTGTAATACACCAAATGGTCAAGCATGTGTTTATGTATCGGGTGGAACTCCTCCTTATTTATATCTTTGGAATGATATAAATGCCCAAACTGCCAATTGTGCAAATGGATTATTACCTGGTATTTATGAAGTTCAAATAACAGATCAAAACAACTGTTCCAAAACAGTTACTGTTACTGTAAATGCAAATAACGCTGCTATTGTAAATGTACTCAACACCAGTAATAATTTATGTTTTAACTCATGCGATGGTACTTTAGAAGCTATTGCAACAGGCGGAACCCCCCCCTTATAACTATACTTGGAGTGATGCCTTAGCTCAACCTACTAGTATTGCTACAAATTTATGCAATGGAACATATACTGTTACTGTAACAGATGCTATGGGATGTAACACTTTAGCTCAAGGGACTGTTAGTTCTCCCTCTTCACTTTTAATAGATATAGCTTCAGATAGTAGTACCTGTGGTTATAGCAATGGAAGTGCTTGTGTAAATATTTCAGGTGGTGTAGCTCCTTATAATTATTTGTGGGACGATATAAATGCTCAAACAAATGCTTGTGCATTAAATATTTTTGAAGGCATGTATCATGTTACTGTTACAGACTTTAATCAATGTATTATTATCGATTCAATATATGTATATAATATTGTTGGACCAGAAGTTACTGCGAATCTAATTCAAAACACAAGTTGTTTTAATTCTTGTGATGGTATAGTTACTGCTTCTATAACAGGGGGTACTGCCCCATTTAATTATTCTTGGGACGACCCTCTTAACCAAAATACAGATACGGCAATAGGCTTATGTGCAAATCAATATTTTGTTACGGTAGAAGATAAAAACAGTTGTATTTCTATAGACACAATTATTGTATCTGAACCTACAGAAATATTAATTAGTAGTACATCTGTCAATTCTAATTGTGGCCAAATGGATGGAGAAATATGTATAAATGTCTCCGGGGGAACACCCGGATACTCATACGCATGGAACGATCCAAACAACCAAACTACAAATTGTGCTTATAATATATCTTCCGGAAATTATTCCGTAACGGTAACTGATGCAAATAATTGTGAAAAAAGCTCATCAATTTCAATTGTGGATAATGCAAAAGCAACTACTCAGCTAAATATTATTGAAGAAATTTCATGCTATAATTCTTGTAACGGAATGGTAAATGCAATAATTACTGGTGGAGTCCCTCCTTACAATATATTATGGAGTGACCCAAATAATCAAACAAATGACACTGCATTTAATTTATGTGTAGGTAAATATTATATTACCGTTACGGAATCCAATGGATGTATAACTATTGATTCAATTGAATTATTACAACCGGATATTCTTCAGTCAAGCATTTCATACACAAACAGTACATGTAGTAAAAATAATGGATCTGCATGTGTTATAGTAAATGGTGGAATTGCACCATATAGTTATGTTTGGAGTGATGGTCTTGCTCAAACTAATATTTGTGCAAATAATATCCTTTCTGGGTGGTATTATGTTACAATAACAGATCAAAACAATTGTATATTAATAGATAGCACTGAAGTAGAAGATGAACCTACTCCAATAATAAACTCAAATGTAGTTTCTAACGTTTCTTGTTATGGAGAATGTAATGGCAAAGCTGAAGTTAATATTTCTGGTGGAAAATCTCCATTTAATATTTTATGGAATGACCCTGCCTTGCAAACAAACGACACAGCTTCGAACTTATGTGCCGGAACATATGTAGTTACTGTAGTAGATAATAATGGATGCTCAACTTCTGATACAGTTATAATAAATCAACCAGACCAAATTATTTTAAATGTAAGCAGTACAAATTCAAACTGTAATCAAAGCGATGGAGAAGCCTGTGTAACAGCTTCTGGAGGCACTGGAATGTATACTTATCTTTGGGATGATCTCAATAATCAAACCACTAATTGTGCTCAAAACTTAACTCCTGGTGCATACCAAGTTCAAGTTACTGATCAAAGTAATTGTGTAAGTATTGGAAATATAAATGTTTTAAATAATACGTCAGCGGTTATTAATGCTCAAGTTATTCATCACGTAAGTTGTTATAATTTATGTGATGCAAGTGCTTGGGTTGAAATTACAGGGGCTGCATATCCTGTTTCTATTGTTTGGAATGACCCAAATATACAAACCAATGATACAGCAACAGGTTTGTGCGCAGGAAATTATGAAGTTACGGTTACCGAATCAAACGGATGTATAAGCACTTCAACGATTACAGTTAATGAACCAACTGAATTACAATTAAATATTATAACAACAGATGAAATATGCCCCAATGCATGTGATGGTAATATATCAATTTCAGCGAGTGGAGGCGTGGGAAATTATGTATACAGTATAAATAATGGTTTAACATTCCAATCATCTAATACATTTAATGGATTATGCAATCAAAACTATCAGGTTGTTGTTAAAGATAGCCATGACTGTGTATATAACCAACCCGTAAATATTGGAAGTGGTAATTATGTAATAGAAGCTACAATACTTCCAGAAGACTCTATTTGTGAGTTATCTAGTTCAATTAATATGAATGCTATAAATTCAGGTGGTATATGGGCTGGTAACGGGATTGTTAATTCACTTACCGGTGAATTCTCACCAAATATTGCAGGGGAAGGTAGTCACACTATTTATTATACCACACCAGGAGTTTGTGGTGAAACGGACTCCACTGTAATAATTGTGAAATCTAACTTTAATGCCTCTATTATTCCGACTGATAATATTTGTGAAGGAGAAGATGATATTATTTTACAATCCATAAACTCAGGGGGAATATGGACTGGAAATGGAATTATTAATCCAATAACAGGGTTATTTAGTCCCACTATGGCAGGTTTAGGCTCACACTTTGTTACTTATTATTATCCCTATTTATGCGGTGATACACAATCCACACAAATTATCATTTTACCAAGAGATTCAATCCACATTTTTATAGATAGTATGTGTGTAAATACGCCACCTATTACACTGTCTACACTTGCAACTGGATATTGGAATGGAAATGGAATTATTAACCCCAATCCTGGAATATTTAATGCTACAAGTGCAGGATTAGGAAATCATACGATATATTATATTAATCCGAACTCATGTTTAGATACTCAATCTTTTCCAATTTATATTCACCCATTACCCATTATAGATATACAAGCTAATGATTACCAAGGATGTGCCCCGTTAGAGGTAGAATTTGAAAATTCTGCATCTACTTCCAATAGTATTTGTGTTTGGAATATTGAGGGCATTAATACTAACTCTTGTAATTCAGTTAATCATACCTTTTCTAGTCCGGGACTTTATAATGTTTCTTTAAGTATTACAGATGAGTTTGGATGTTCAAATTCTAAAACAGAATATCAATTTATAGAGGTATTTCAAAATTCTGTTGCAAACTTCGACTTTATTCACCACGAGCAAAAACAAGAGTTTGAATTCATAAATTTATCAGAAAATGCTGAATATTTTTATTGGAATTTTAATTCCTCTGAAAAAAACCCTACCTATGATTATTCTGAAGAGGAATTAAACTTTACCTTTTGTTTAGAAGTATATAGTAAAGATGGGTGTATCGATAGTATATGTAGAAACACGTATATTAACCCACCTTTCTATGTATATATTCCTAATACTTTTACCCCAAATAAAAATGGAACAAATGATTATTATCATCCAGTATTTTCTACGTATGATAGTATTAGCGACTACTCATTTTCTATCTTTACAAGATGGGGTGATGTGGTTTTCTCTTCTGAAAATCCAATAGATAAATGGGATGGATATAATAACAAAACCTTATGCGAACAAGGAGTATATTCTTGGAGATTATTATTTATTCATAAACCTTCAAATACAACCTACGAAAAATATGGAAAAGTAATATTGTTAAGTGGGGAAGAATAAACATATTTAGATAAACAAAAAACAACATGATTTGTTAAAGAAAGAAAAAACATGAAAAACAATATACTAAGTGCAACCCTTTTTTTACTAGTAATTAACAATATTTTTTCTTGTAAAAAAGAAGAAATAAAACCTGAAATACCTAGTCCTCCAGTTATTATTGACAAACCTAATAAGGATACCACAAATTCACCTATAAATACAGATTATTTTTTTACACTAGAAGTAACCAATATTAAGTCCATTGAAGGGGTAATTAGTATTGCCATTTTTGACAAAAAAGAGTCTTTTGACTCTTCTGAAAATTGGTATTATGCTAATACATATAAAGTTGAAGGCGACAAAGTTACCGCTACATTTAAAAATTTACCTAAAAACTATTATGCCGTATCTGTTTATCATGATAAAAATAGCAATGGGGAATTAGATAAAAATTTTTTAGGCATCCCTCAAGAGGGATTTGCATTTTCAAACAATGCGATGGGTAGTTTTGGCCCCCCAACATTTGATCAAGCTAAATTTTATGTAGATTCTACTCAAAATATTTCAATGTCTATTAAGCTAATACATTACTAATTATGCAGTATTTCTTTCAAAAGAAAGAAATACTGCCATTGGTATTTTTTAGAATACTGTTTGGTTTTTTAGGTTTTTCTGAAGTACTAATTTATTATTACAAATACAATTACTTTCATGATTATTACATAAACCCAAGTTTTCATTTTAAATACTGGGGGTTTGAATGGGTTCCAAATATATCACCGGGAATATTTCCGTATATATTAATCTTGCTGTGTTTGTCGTATGTTTTTATTGCATTTGGATTTTTATATATATTTTCCAGCATACTTTCCTTTATATTATTTGCATGGATATTTTTCATGGAAAGCTCTTCATTTCTTAATCACTGGTATTTTTATCTACTCATTCACTTTTTAATGATATTTTTTAATGCTAACCAAAAATACTCTATAGATACGTATTTTAAAATTAGTAAAAAATCAAATAGTACATATGCTTATACCTATTTTATGATTCAGTTTCAAATATTTATAGCAGTTTTTTATTCAGGAATTGTTAAATTAAATAGCGATTGGTTATCCGGTAATACTATAGAAACTTTATATGACTTTTTTAAAGCCAATGATCTAATGCAATTGTATAAAAAAATGGGAGGCATTTATACAGAAAAAATTATAGCCTATGGTACCATTGTTATGGAAATAGCATTTCCCTGGTTATTGTTTTATAAAAAAAGCAGATGGATTGCGTTTATTGTACTCTCTTTATTTTTACTTCAAAATGCATATATACTACATATTGGCACATTTCCATACATAAGTATAGTTTGTCTTAGTATGTTTTTTGTAGAAATATCAGGTAAGAAGAACACAAAAAACACCATTAATTTCAGAAATAAAATTATTGGGTATTTATTGGGTTTGTATATAATATTTCAATTAGTTTTTCCTTTAAAAATATTTTTATACAAAGACTATGTATGGCAAGGGTACTCAAAAACAAATTTTTCTTGGAATATGTTTTTAGGAATACCTACGGGTCATATTAGCTATTTAGCATGTGATCGTAAAGATAATTATATAAAAATTGACCCGCTAAATTACGGAGTTACTATGGCACAAAAGAAAAAAATGATTTATAATACCCAACATATAACTCAATTCGGGAAATTTCTATGCCATAAATACCCTGATAAAAAAATATTTGTTAACTCATTTTTATCGGTAAATCATAGATCTCTACAGCCATACTTTAAGCCTAATGTTGACTTGTGTAATCATATAATAGAAAATAATCCACACATAATGGAATATAAAAAAAATGTAAAATAATTTGGATTTAATAATTTTTTTTGAATATTTGTAACCATAATAATTTTATTTACGTAGAACCAAAAAATTAATTTTAAAAAAATGAAAAACTTAAAATCGTCTTTAGTAGTGGCTGCCTGCATGTTGGGTGGTGCTATGTTTGCTCAACCCATTCATGATGTTGCTGTGATTCCAGTTGCTATTACCATTAATACAACTATGAGATTAAACGTTGTAAGTGGTGGTAATGTAGAATTTGTGGTTAATACTATTAGTCAATACGAAAGTGGTATTCCAAACCCAACCTTAGGAGGTAACGACCGTATACATGATACTCGTTTTACAGTTGCTTCATCTAGAGATTTTGATGTGTTAATGTTTGCTGAAGATGCTTGTTTTGTAGGTACTGATGTTGCTACAGCAGGTTCAATAAACACTATCGCATTAGCAAATGTTGGTTACAGATTACATACCAATGGTTTACATGTACACAACACAGAAATTGATTTAATTAGTGAGGCTACTGAAACTGTAGTTCCCTTAACTAATAACACTGCTACAATTGTTGTATCTAACGTAGCTTCTTCTGCAGGTGGTACAAACGACAACGACTTTACTATTAACTGGGAGTTAGCTACACCAGCTCTTATTGCTCAAACAGGTTTACCTAATTTATTAGAGCAAAGTATTGCTCAAGACAGATACATTACAAATGTGTATTTAGTTTTAGTTCCAGCTGACTAATTAATTTCGAAAAAGTTTTTCAAAATATAATAGCCGACTTTTTAGTCGGCTTTTTTATTTTTATACCCTGATAAAATAAAAACAAAATATTATCACAAACCGAACTAGTTTTGTATTTTTGAAAACCCATGCTTTTAAAAAAATATAAATCCATTGTTGTACTTACTTTTTTCATACAAGCATCTTTGTATGGGCAAACTAGTGCAGGTTTTTACATAGAAAGAGGAAGTATGGTTCCGTTTGTGTTTAATTCATTCGCTAAATTAGAACAAGGGGTAACATACACCAATTGGACAAGGATTAAAATTAAAATGCAAGAAACTACAGTAGATGGTATTGACACATTTGCATTAGGCTGGACACTCAGTTTTAGAGCTTTAACTGCCACAATACAAGGTGACAGGGGAGTTCCTGCCGATAATTTACCTTTAAATACCATTCGAATTTCATCAACCGACAACTCACCTACCCCGCCACAATTAAATGGAGTACCATTAACTGAACTTACAAATGCTTATCAAGACTTAGCTACAGCTACCCCCGGTTTACATGTGCCTAACACTATAATTCCGGGAGATCCAGAAGAAACAATACTAGATGTTACTTTTGAATGTGGCGCAAACAATGCTGGTTGCCCAGGTATCCCATGCAATCAACTGTTTGGGAAAATGCCCGATAATTATACCGTAGATATAGAATTGTTATTAACAGTTCCATAAATTACTACCTATGTTTTATCTGAATTAATATATTTGCATACCTTATATAATATATTGAAAAAGTATACCTTTTATATCTCATTCATTTTTTTTCAGCTATATATATATGCTTCATTATTTACCTTAACTGCTCAAACCACTAAAGAGTTAAGTGTTGAATTTGCAAAATATAAATCCGATCATAATCCTCAGGAAATATTTTTAAATATTTTAAAAATTACCAATAATTCAAATCAATCAAAAGAATTTTATGTTCGTTTTAATGTCCCTAACCAGTGGAAGTTAGTTACTCAAAATTCTTCTGAAAAAAAAATAGCACTTCAACCTGGAGAAACAACTAACATTCCTGTTCGAGTTTCTATGCCCAAATTAACTCAAGGGGGAATTGCATATATTTTAAGTGCTGAATTGTTAGGTACAAATGAAAATTTATTGATACCACAAGTATATTGTTACATAAACATCCCCAGAATATCCGACTGGAAAATGAAGGCAGAGGATAGGTACTTATATGTTAGCGAACATGAATTTTTTAAAACTGTAAAAATACATTTCGAAAACAATGGTAATGCAGAAGAAAATATTAAAATCAGCCTAGAATTAGGCAACAAACTAGGTATAGTAGGTTTTAATGCTAAAAAAATTGAAACAGGTATCTTGCTAAAACCTTATACCGATAGTACGGTTGAATTTATGGTGAAATATAATGATTCCTATAAAGACCTTCCGTCCATTCGCGATAATAGAATGGTAGTATATGCATCTAACGATGCTGTTAGTACTCCCAAAAACATAACATTTTGGTTCGAAAAAGTTGAAAGTATATATGAAAACGAATTAACTGAAGATGAATCCCCATTAATTATTTGGGCCGATTTATTTAATTTACTTACTCAAAATGGTTTTGTTAATGTTCAAGCCGGTTTTACAGGAAATATTTATTTAAAAGATAAAAGCAGATTATCGTATTATTTTTGGAATGGAAATATTTTAAACACAAATACTCCCAATACCTTCGGCAGAAACTATTACCAATTTTCAAGGATGTATCTTGAATACTCTAAAAAAAGTTTACGTGTTCGGGTAGGAGATATTTTTTCTGCCACATGGAACGTGCCTTTTAATGGTCGTGGGATAAGTGCAAACTATACGTACAAAAAGCATCATTTATTTGGTGCATTAACTAGAAATATATTTAATCCTGTTTGGACGATTGGACTCCAAGATTCATATCAATACAACTCAAATCTCACCCTGTATGGAAGTTTAGGTTATAGATTAGATAATTTTAGAAATATTAATTCTGTAATACCAACCCTTGGAGCATCATACAGATACAAAACAAGCAGTATTATGGCTTTATTTTCACCTGCCATTGTAAATTTTAACGGAGATACACGATTTGGATACGGACATATTATTAACTACAACGGAAAATATTTAAACAATAAATTATCTGCTTATTTAAATAATCGTTTTAGAACTCAGTACTTTTTAGAAGGAATTGGAACATTTAATTCTACTATTGGAAATGCTAGTTATAGACTAGATAACGCACAAAGTTTTACATTATTTTATAATGCCAATTATACAAACCCATCTATTATTGATCCATTTTTTAATATTATTAATGTAGGGAAAAGAGACAATCATGTGAGCAGCTTGCTTTGGTCAAAAACCTTTAATAACAAACTAACTTTTAACGGAGGTCCTGGTTATCAACACTTTTATAACGAAAACCTTCTAAACAATCAGCCTACCTATATAAGTAATAATTATATTGGATATGTAGGGGTAAATGTAAAAGGCAAAAAACGTCAAAATTCCATTGCGGGAAATATTTCTTTAAGTTACACCGATGTAAGCACCTTCTTTAATGGAATAACTTCAAAACCTCCCGGTTATTTTAGCAGTTCTTATCTTTTAAATGCCCGATTTAATAAAAGTGGTTTAATGATGGGGTATTATTACGGTGCACCGAGTTATAATTCTCAAATATTTTTTCGTGAAAACGGACGTGGAAACAAAAGCATACGTATAAACCCGTATTACAATCAATCGTTTTTTCAAAATAAATTTCATGTAAACATTAATGCTACCTATTGGTATCAAGTTAACGATAAAAGCTCAAGAACTTCTATGTTTTCATATTTAGTGTATGAATTAGGCCAGGGATGGAGTGCTAACGCCAATGTATTGTTATACAACTATACCAGAAATGACGAGGAAACCGGTAGAGTAACCTTTAGTGACGTAAATATGAACTTTGGGTTTAGAAAAGTATTTGATATACCACAACCCCATAATAAACATTACAACGTAAAAATTATTTTCTTTAAAGATTTAAACGGTAATCGTATTAAAGATGAAAATGAAGTTGGATTACATGATATTTTAGTAAAATTAGAAAATAAAAAAGACTCCTTAAATATTAGCTCCAGTGAATACTACGACATCAATTTATTATCGGATCAATTTGGCACTGTTGAATGTTTAAGATTACCCGAAGGATATTATATTGTTACTACCGAAGAACTCATGGGAACTACCGAATATTTAAATCAATTAGGAAAATCATTCGAGATTTATTTAGGGGAAAATTTAACCGTATTTGTTCCCTTTACAAAATCCAATAAAGTCATAGGAAAAGTAGTGATTCAGCGTGACCCTTTCTCATCTTTAGGACTTGTATCACCCGGAAATATCAAAATTACTGCAACCGACTCTGTTGGTAACACTTATTCCTGCTTAACCAATCCAGACGGAAGTTTTATACTTTATGCCCCACACTCTGGTATGTACAGAGTTAGCTTAAAAAATATTTTTGAAGAAAACTTTAGCCTAAAACAACAAGAATTTATTGTAGATTTTAATGGTTTAAAAGAATTTAACGTTACCTTCTTATTTGAAGAAAGAAAAAGAAAAATCAACTTCCAAGGGGATGTAAATGGGTTCGACTTTGCTAATAAAAACTTTGAGGTTAACAACGAATCTAATTCAAATAGTCAAAATTATGGCGATTTTGATAACGTAAACGATATTCCAAAACCCGTTGACAAAAACAAAGTACGATTTAAAGTACAGGTTGGAGCCTTTAATACATCAATTGCCAATAATGCGGTAGATAACATCAGAAAAATACCGAATATTGAAGAATCTAAAACACCTTTAGGTTTAACTAGATTTACCATTGGAAGTTTTACCAGTTTACAAGAGGCGGAAAAACTAAAAACAGAATTATTGTCAAACAGTAATATTCAAGAAAAACAATTTGTGATTGTAATTGGCGAATATGCCGGTAGAGTAATTACAGCCGAAGAGGCCTCTGCTTTATTGTTAGATTAAATGACAAACTTAGCTCACTTTAACAATTCATGGTATTATCCGGGTGCGGGAAAATTTAAGCAAATACTTTGGTATATTACTAATAGCCTAATTTTTAACTCCTATCTTTTCCCTTTTTCGAGCCTAAAAACAATGTTATTAAAATTATTTGGGGCAAAAATTGGAAAAAAAGTAGTCATTAAACCAAATGTTAATATTAAATATGCATGGAATATTGAAATAGGTGATTACAGTTGGATTGGAGAAAATGTATGGATGGACTCTTTAGATAAAATTATTATCGGAAAAAATGTTTGCATCTCGCAAGGGGTATATTTACTTACCGGAAATCACAACTATAAAAAATCTACATTTGATTTAATCATTAAAAAAATAATCATAGAAGAAGGCGCATGGATAGGAGCGAAAAGCATCGTTATTCCAGGTGCCATTTGTAAAAAACACTCCATATTAACGGTAGGTTCTGTGAGTCCGGCTATTATGCAAGAAATGACTATTTATAGAGGGAATCCCGCAGTAGAAGTAAAAAAAAGAATGTTTGAATCATGAAAGTTTCCATCATTACCCCTTCCTTTAACACGGAAAGAACCATTGAAGATAACATTCTTTCGGTAAAAAAACAAAGCTACCCAAATATTGAACATTTGGTTATTGATGGATTATCTAAGGATAAAACTATTCCTATACTAAACCGATTAATGTACGAAAAACTTTCGTATTTAACCGAAAAAGATGAAGGATTATACGATGCTATTAACAAAGGTGTTGAATTGTGCACCGGAGATATTATAGGAATATTAAATGCCGATGATATGTTTTATGATGAATTTAGTGTGCAACATATTGTAGATGCTTTTAAAAATAATAATACCCAAGTTACCTACGGCAACTTATTATACGTTGACTCAGAGAACTCCCAAAAGATAATCCGAAATTGGAAATCTAAAAAGTATTCTCAATATCTTTTTTTAAATGGCTGGATGCCACCTCACCCTACATTTTATACATACAAAAAAAATTATGAAAAGTTAGGTTTCTATAACACCCAATTTAAAATTTCGGCAGACTATGAACTCATGTTGCGTTACCTGTACAAACATCATTTAAAAGCAGAATATATCCCCCAATATTTAGTAAAAATGCGTGTAGGAGGAATTAGTAATAAATCGCTTAACAACCGAATACTTGCTAATATGGAAGACCGAAAAGCCTGGGAAATTAATAATTTAAAACCAAATTTTTACACCTTGTATTTAAAACCTATGCGTAAAATTTTTCAATTTATACATTGATAAAAAAATGTTAAACAACCAAACATTAAAAACTTTGTATATTTGATATCGTATAAGTTCTATATATATATATATTATGAAAAAAATTATTTTTACTTTATGCACGATACTTACTGTAATAAGTTCGATGTATAGCGTAACCAAAACAGTAGGTACCGGTGGTGATTATACTACCTTAAAAGCGGCTTTTGATGCCATTAATGCCGGATCAATAACCGGAACTATTACACTAGAAATTATTAGTAATACCACCGAAACAGCATCGGCTGTATTAAATGAAAGTGGTACCGGTAGTGCCAACTATAATGGCGTATTTATTCATCCTACCGGTATTTATGAGGTATCAGGAAACTTAAATGGTCCATTGGTTGATTTAAATGGTGCCGACAAGGTTATTATTGACGGACGTATTCCCGGTAATTGCGATAGCAAAGACTTAAGTTTTTCTAACATAAATACCAATACATCTGCAACCACCATACGGTTTAACAACAGCGCTTCGTACAACGAGATAAAATATTGCGATATTAAAGGTTCAGCAGCAGTTGCTAATAGAGGCGTTATAACCTTTTGGACATCTTTTACTGGGACTGGGAATATAAAAAATAACATAAATAATTGCAACATACACGAAGCAAGTGCTGGAAATCCTTTTAATTGTATTTATTCCACAAATTCATTTCTTGCTAATAGCCAAAACTTTATTATCAATAATAATATATATAACTTTTTTGCTAATTCTGCCGGCTCAAATGGAATATTGATAGGTGATTATGCTAGTGACTGGCTGATTCAGGGTAATAGTTTTTATCAAACAACCAGTATTACTCCAACTTCCGGAAGATCACATCATGCCATTAATATACAAACATCGAGTTCCGGAGGGGATAATATGAAAATTTTTGACAATTATATTGGAGGGAGCGCTCCCCAATGCGGGGGTAGTGCCTGGACATATTTAGGCTCTCAATCCACAAAATTTTATGCAATACGATTAGACTTAATCTCCAGTACAACATATAGTAGTATTCAGGGTAATACCATAAAAAACATTAACATTAATACAAATTCTTCATCAACTACTTCTTTCACTATTTTTAGCATACCAGATGGTAAAACCAACATTGGAACCATAAAAGGAAATGTTATTGGCGAAACTACCGGTAATGGTTCTATAAATTATACAAACAATAACCCGGTAGGAGCTCAAGATTATGTAACTATTATTCACATAGGCACAAGTGTTGATACTGCCTATATATACAATAATAGTATTGGCTCAATTACCTTAAACTCTACTACAACAGCTAATGCTATAAGTGCAACTTGTATTTATTCACAAGCTACGTATTCCGAAATTGTAAATAACCTGGTGGGAAGTAAAGTTTCATCTAACAGTATACAGCATACCAATGCCAATACCAGTAGAATTCAAGACCTATATGCAATTCACACTACAAAAATGTCGGTTATTAAAAACAATGTTATTTGCAACCTCAATAATACTTCAAACAGATCATTTGCTCAGTTTGGAACTACAGGTATTTTAATAGGACACGGGGAAGTTATTAATAATAAAATATATAATCTTTCATCTTCTGCACCTATTTCTGCTGCGTATAGTAATGTTACCGGTATAGAAAATCGAAATGCAGCATCAGCTTCTCCTTATATTAATATAGAAGGAAATACCATATATGATATTATGAATACCAATGCATCCAGTACAGTGGGTGTTTGTGGGATATCGTGTTGGAGCGCAACCAGTGGTGGTATTAGTATTAAAAATAATTTTATACACTCCTTGGGCTTATCTTCCAGTAATAATGGATGTCAGGTGTATGGTATTTATGCGGGTAATATAACTGACTTATTTAATAATGTAGTAAGTGTTGGTGAAACCGCTTTAGGAGATTATAGAATTTGGGGAATTTATTTATTAACGAATGGAGGCTTAACTACCAAAGCATATTTTAATACGGTAAGTATTGTTGGAACCGTTACATCAGGATATACTCGTAACACCATTTGTTATGAGGAACAAACTGATGCAGATATTACCGATATACGAAATAATATTTTTTCAAACTCACGGGCTTTTGATAGTCCCGGATCAGGTAATCACTATGCCATTTACCTGCCGGGTACTACCAGTTTAACCATTGACTATAACAATTATTATGTGCCTTGTTATGTAGGAACATTTAATGCATATTTAGGAGGTACCCAAACTACTTTAGCTAACTGGCAAACGGCTACCGGACAAGATGCAAACAGCTTAAATACCAACCCAAATTTTATCAATGCAAAGGGAGAAGATGTTACCTATTTTTTTACCACTATAAACACCCTAAATGCGGTAAGCGGAACAGGTGTAACCCAAGACTTTTTTTATATGAATAGAGATGCCTCTTCGCCTAAAATGGGAGCTTTGGAGGGGTGTTACTGGAAAGGTGATTTTGGAACAAATTTTAGTAACTCGGCCAATTATTTACATATTGCCGGACCACCTACCTCAGGTAATTCCTTTACTTTTTTAATAACCGCTGCCAATCATTGTATCCTAAATCAGAATTACTTATTTAGCAATATTTCTAGTGACCAAAATACCTATCGCTTAGATGTAAATGGTTACAGATTAAGATTAACAGGAGAACTTAAATTTACCAATGGAGCACAAATTGATGTAAGTTCAAATGCTTCGAGTATTATTGAATTTGAGGGTACCGAAAAACAATATATTAACCCTAATAATTTTTTAAATGGCGAAATTTCCAAACTTGTTATTGATAACCCCGAAGGAGTAGAATTATTGGGAGACATTACCATTAATAACAGTTTAACGTTTACGCAAGGTAAATTGTATACCAAAAATTATAAAATAATATTTAAAGATAATGCTACAGTTTCTGGAGCTAATAGTAGTAGATATATTGTAGGAAATGCAGAAAAAATTGGAAATGATGCATTCACCTTTGATATAGGTGATGATAATTATTATGCTCCGATAGGAATTTCTGCTCCATCAGTAATAACCGATGCTTTTATGGCTTATTATACTCCCTTTAATCCTAGAATTTCATACGCTGGTGATTGTATTTCTTCTGAGCTTTCTCATGTAAGTCAATGTGAATTTTGGAATTTAGAAAGAACAGCCGGTAGTAGTAGCGTTAGTGTAACGTTAAGCTGGAATACCAGAAGTTGTGGGGTAACCAGTTTGGCAGATTTAAGAGTAGCTCACTGGACCGGAACAGAATGGGAGAATATAGGCAATACAAGCACATTGGGTGATGTAAATGAAGGTAAAGTAACTTCTGATCCGGTAAGTAGTTTTAGTCCTTTTACCTTATCCACTTCATCCTCTACACCTAATGTAAACCCATTACCTATTCGCTTAACCGAGTTTGTTACTCAATGTTACGAAAACTACATAGCCATTCATTGGACAACCGCTACAGAAATTAATAATCAATATTTTGATATTGAAAAAAGTAACAATGGAAAAGATTGGTATTCAATTGGCACAGTTGAAGGGGCAATAAACAGTCACACAAGTATTCATTATCAATTTTTAGATTTTAATATTCCCTCCAACAATGTATATTACCGATTAAAACAAGTAGATTTAGACGGAAAACACACCTATTCAAAAATAATAAACAGTGCGTGTATAAATTCTATTGGAGGATTTTCGGTATACCCCAATCCCACACAAGATATTATTAACATTGAAACCGAAGAAATATCCCCAAAAAAATATGTACTATTTAACAATGTAGGCCAAAAAATTCAAGAAAATTCCTTTAGTCAAACAACCCAAAATATTTCTCTTCAAAACCTCCCAAATGGGGTATATGTATTACAAATACAAAATGACTACAATACTTATGAAACCAAAATACTTAAATACTAAAACAGGATTTTAACGCCTCCTACTATATTTACTACTTGAACCGGATAATTATACCACAACTCATATCGTTGAGCCAAAAGATTGTTTACTTGCATAAATGCGCCAATTTTATGAGTGTACCTATACTCTAAACTTATATTAACATCGGCAAAAGGTTTTAATTCAACAATTCGCATTTGATCTTTTAACACTACCCCATTTTGAAATCCATACAATTTTGCAAAACGACTCGAAACGTAAAATAAATCTAAACCAGCATATATTTTTTGATATAAGTTATACTTAAATTGTGTTGATATTTTAGTGGAAGGTAAATGCCATGCTGTTGACTCAACACTGGTTTGATACGAAAAATATTCTCCTGTAAGTAAAATATTCATTTTATTTTTTAATGATATATTAAATTCGGCATGTAATGAGTTCGTTTGTACTCGATCGTACTGTACTAAAAAATAATGATTTACAATACCAAAGGTGTCGTTTACAAATAAAGGTAATCCTCTTGTATTTAAACTGTTAGCATACAAATTAAACTGAAAAGTAGACGAAAAAGAACATTTTACCCCGGCATAAATATGTTGACGTATGTCGGAATTTTGAAGGCGTAAATAAGTAGAATGAATAAAGGGATTGGTTAAACGAAGCGATTGAAAGTTATTTCGTTCAACGGAACCTTTTATTCCAATATAAGGTACTATGATGCCTTCAAATAAGGGTATTTGAACATCGATAATAGGTTTAAAACTTAGTTTAGAGGAATCTGATGCCGTATTTAAAAAAAGTGCCGCACCCAACTTCACTGAAATAAAATCAAACTTACTGATAAAGGCAGGAGTAAGCATTGCAATAGTGCTTGATATTGATTGTTGAGCGCTATCGGTATATATAAATTGATTATAATCTACTTTAGCGTCTATTTGTAAACGATGTTTCTCAAGAGGCATATTATAAAGTAATGTATATACAGGATTATGCTCTTGAGATTTAAATTTATCTTGCAAATACTGATACGTAAGTTTAGTTTGGAAAGACTTTTTTTGAGGTTCTAATATATTTTTATCGCTAAAAGAGATCTCAAAACCTGGATTAAAATAATAATTCTGAGTATTTTTTTTATCAAACTCCGGAAAAAAAACAGGGTCGTAGCCGTAATAATGAATTTTATCAAAATGGGTAAATACATTGCCTTCCAGTATATGTTTGTTCATTATTTTTTTTCCAAATGCACTAACCCTATTCTTAGAAAAACCAGAATAACCTTTATTGCGGATGGTACCCATAGAAGCGTTATGAAATAAATTGATACCGGCCGACTTTTGAGAAGATCGAGTTGTTGAATAATGTGCATCAAAGTAGGATGTTAAATAGGAACCTACACCTCCTTTTACATATCCTTTGTAAATCTTATCTAAAGCCTCGCGTTTCATATAAGCGGGGGTTATGGGTTGGGGTTCAAAAAAAACTTTATATTCTTTTTTAGTAAATCCATATTGAACATCTAGTTTTTTAGGCTTGCCCTGTATAATAGAAGGCATATGAGCAATTTTAGCTCCTTCGGTGGCTAATACTGGATTAAAATCCTTAATAACATATACATCATCAGTTGATAAAGTGTCTTGAGCGATTGTTTGTAAATACAAACACCCTAAAAATAACATCAAAAAACTTCTCAAAAAATTAAAATATATTCGCATAATATACATATTATAAATCATCGTCAAAATCCATATTTCCCTCTGGAGTTTCTTCCAATTTAATTTCGGGAAGTACCTCTTGTTTTTGGTTAGATTGTTTCACTTTATCTTCCTCTTGCACTACTTCTTTTAATTTTTGCTGTGCAATATCTGTTATACTTTTATCGTCATGATTATCCATAACGCTTTGCAACGTAAAACGAGCCTGTAAATAATCTTTTTGAGCAAAATATACATCTCCTAATAAGATGAGTGCTTTTGCCATCCAATGTTTATTTACTATATCTCCATTTAACAATTCATTGATTTTAACCTCTGCTTCTTTATATTCGTTTTTAGTGTAATGAATCCAGGCTAAGTAGTACATAGCCTCACTATAATAAACACTAGTAGTATAAATAGAAACTTTTAAAAACTGATCAAAAGCTATGGGTAAATTATTGTTTTTAAGGGCAGCATACGCAGATGAATAAATGACTTCTATCTTTTCTTGCTCCGATCCTTTAAAATCTAAAAGTAGTTTATTAGACTGATGAGTTACTGCATCGTAATTTTCGAGTTTAAAATGACATTGCAATTGCCCCATTTTAGCCTCCCAAATATTATCCTGATATTCGCCAATTTCTTCTAACTGAATATAGAGTTTTAATGCCTCTGAATACATTTGATTGGCAAATAAAATTCTACTGGCTTTTAAGAGAGATTTTTCGGAGTATACGTTTGTAGGTTCTTCAATGACTTTTAAATAATCCAACAAGGCTTTAGGATAATCGGAATTAATAAAATAAGATTCGGCTCTATAAAAGTACGATTGTGTTTTAAAAATTCCGGGATACACTTTTTTATCAACATCGTTAATATAGTCGGTAAATCCTTTTATGGCATTGTCGTATTTAGCGTCAATATACTGAAAATAAGCGGTTTCGTAAGCGGTTGAATCGATAGAAGCCTTCGTAAAGTTTACAAACTGTAGTGTTGAAATATAAGAAGTATATTCTGCCAATTTATTAGTTTCTGTATATATTTTCTTAATCTGTTGTAAGGGTAACTGGGCATCATGGTAATTGGGGAAGTTTTGAATATATTTTTTATAGGCTTCCAACGCTTTGTCATATTGACTGTTGTTATAAAAAATTTGTGCCTTTTGCAACATGGCCTTTTGAAAAACAGCTGAGTTTGGATATTTTAAAATAATTTCATCAAGCATTTTTACAGCCTCATTGAACTTGTTTTTTTCGTAATTAAGTAAGGCTATTTGGTAACTTGCTTCAGGAATGTAGGTTGAGTTTGTGTGTGGTGATAGCAGTTGCTGTAATATCTCTTGTTTTTTCTTTTTATTAGCCTGTAATCCATATATAATGGCCGACTGATATAAAGCATAATCTGCTTTTACTTTGGCAATCTGTAAGGCTTTGGTATAATATTCTAGAGATACATCCAACTCCTTTTTTAAATAATATATATCAGCTATTTTTAAATAGGCATCGTTTAACATGTTTTGGTCTTCCACATCATTACTCACCGTAAATTTTCTAAACCATTCTAAAGAAGAATCATATTCCTTTTTATGAAAATAAGAATACCCAACATTGTAATATGAAACAGGCAATTCACTTAAAATAATGGCTCCAGGTTTATATGAAAAATCTGTATATTTTTCAATGGCTTTATCGTATTCCTTTTTTTGATAATAACATTCTGCTATCCAATAAGTGCTTAACGTATGTATGTATTTTTCAATAGAGTATTTTTGGGATTTTTGAAAATACACAATAGAAGCATCGTAATTTTTTACTTGATACTGCTCTACCGCATAATTAAAAGCCACTTTTTGATAGGCTTCTTGAAACTCGGGAGAAGAGAGTTCCATTTTTTCTAATTCGTCAACCGCCAACTTATAATTATTGGTTATTAAAAAAATATTTAACAGATACTTTTTGGCTTCTTGATATTTTGGAGAATTAGGATACTTAATCATGAACTTGGTTAGGTGTAATACAGTTTCCTGATAGGGGTCAAAAGAAGTTTCATACGATAATTTTGCAATAGAAAACAAAGCATCTTCTTGAATAGACAAGTCGTACGAAAGCTCGTGTGCTTTTGAAAACGATTGAAAAGCTAACTTTTTTTGATTGAGTTGTAAATAACAGTCTGCCAAGTGGTAGTATATGAATTGATCTATAGAATCTTTATCAACCAGTGCTAAGTTAAAGTAATCGATCGCTTCGCTGTATTCTTTGTTTTTATAAAGAGCATAAGCTAAATGATATCTTTCTTCCCGATTGTATTTTTTAACCATTTTTAAATAATGTATAGCATTGTTGTAATCTTCTAATTGATAATATGATTCTCCCAACATTCTATACATTTCAGTCTTTCTTTCAGGAACTAATACATCAATTTTATCTTCAATATATTCAATTAATTCTTTGTGTTTTGATTGAATAAAATAAATATGTGCAATGTAATAGGGCGCAATAAAATTAAACTTAGGATCATGTTCAATTTTTTGAAAATTTACCAATGCAGCAGCATAATCTTTATTTTCATATGAAATATGGGCAAAGTAATACGCTGCTGGTGAACTGTAATCATGTTCTTGATTGAGTAATTGGTAAAAATAATTTCCGGCTTTATTATAATCTTTTAGCATAAAATAAGCATACCCTGTTTTAAACGTAAACATAGGTTTATCTTCTTTTTCTACTTTATTTAAATCAGTTTTTTGAAAATAAAATAATGCTTCTTCCCATTTTTGTTTTATATAATAGTAATTTGCCAATTCAACATACGCCTTTTGAGTGTGAATGCTCTGTGGATAGTTATAGATAAAACTCTTCAGTCCCTCATCTGCATCTTTTTGAAACAATCGTACATTTGAAATTGCTGAATAAAAAGAGGCGTTTTCCTGAATCTCTTTAGAAGCAAAAGGATCATTCACCAAATTATTAAAGCAATGAGCTGCATCTGTATATTTTTCTTTTTCAAATAAATCTAAGGCGTAGGTGTATTTCCAATATTCTGTTTGATGTATAAAATTCTGTTGCGGATACACAGAAAATACTTGAAAAACAGAAATAAATATGAATAACTTTAAGCTAAACTTCACAATACAATAGGTTTAATAGAGTAAATATAATGAAGACTAAAATGTGTTTATTTATAGAGCCACGTAAGTTGTTAACGAATATATGTTCATGATTCGTATAATTTTATAAAAAAGACGTAAAACATTAATTTAGGTAACCTTAACTTTTAAGCATATTTCTTAAAAGCTGTGGATAGAAAATTTGAAAAAAATTAATTTTTAAACTTCTTTTCTCCCGCATAAATATACGTATTTAATAAATTATCCATGGGAGGAAAAGGACAATCATACGCATCGTTATAGGCACAGTATGGATTATATGCGTAGTTAAAATCTAACACGAGTTTTTTATTTAAAGAGTCTATAGAAACGTCTATATATCTTCCGGTTTCATAGGTAGAATATCCATTCGTTTTATCCGAAAATGGGATAAAAAGACTAGTATATTGTAAGCTATCAGAAGCAAAAGCTATTAAGCTATACAATGTATCTTGCAAAGTAAAATGAACTTTTCCTACCAACCAATATTTTCTTTGTTTTTGTTGATTGGTTGTAAGAATATACTCAAAAGAAGTGTTTAATTTTTCAAATATTGCAGGTATCTTAAATTTTTGACTGACTTCAAAATAATTTAAACCTTTAAATGTATTAATATCTTCTTGTTTTAAAGGTGATTTAAATGGGTCGTAAAAAACCTTTAATTTTTCGATTCTCCATCTTGTTACCTCTTGTTTATACGAGGAATTAAAACAAGAAACACATAGTAATATTGCCCAAAAATATTTAGTGTTGACAATCACGGCCAATAACTTTAGAATTTTCGTATGAAAAATTCATTTTTTCAAGTGCTGTTATAACATCTTGTGATAATTGAATATTTTCTATATTCGGTAATTCCGGACTTCCTGCATTAATCCAGGCCGTATACCAAAAACTGGCGGTTACAAAAACGGCTTGTTTCATTCTACGTTCAACCATGCCCTGTAATAGTTCATGATATCTAGCCGAATATTCCTCAGAGTAGTTACGCACTACTGCTCTACCCTTATTTTCAATAGAATATTTTTTATTTTCTCCATACTGGTTGTTTAATTTTTCCTCGAATAATAAAACCGAATCCACTGCTAAATGACTTTCTTGAATAATTTCCCAAATTTTGTCTAAAGGATTTTTGATATATTGTGCTTTTCCTACCCAAAAAGAGTAATCGTTAAAAAATAGCTCTGGCAATCTGGATTCCCAAAAACCATGTATACCATATTGGTTTGTAAATTGTCCATTATAGTTATGGGTTGTGTGTAATGGAACATGTGCATCTCCCACATAATGTCCAATATCTGCAGATAAAACCAGTACTTTTTCCCAATTTTTATCTTTAAATGCAAATTCTAAATTTTTTAGAGATTTGTATAAATGCCAAGGTAATATACCATGCTGTTTTAATGTGTCTTCGGAATATTTTTCAACAGCACTTTTCCAATCTTTTGGAATAACAGTAAATGTTTTATTCGTATCATAATGATCGTAATCTAAATAGTGCCTAGCGGCTTCATCTTCTATGATATATCTTCTTTTATCAGCAGCTACCGCTTGTTCGGTAATAAATTCTACATTACTCTTATAAAATGTAAGTAAAGGGGTTGGTGTTATTTGAACAGCTAAAAAGTTTATTTTTTTATGCGCAAAAAATCCCCAGGCAAAAATCTGCCATGAAGAAGGCAGC
>CAZEIM010000013.1:27625-40952 GCA_964512145.1 uncultured Flavobacteriales bacterium | reverse complement strand
AACTCATGGACTTTTTTATATTTATCAATAAGGATACAATACAAAAAAAAACTATACTAAAAAATATCTTTTTTAAAAAAGACATGCTTATTTTAAAAATGGTATTTTCACAATTTTAGCGGGAACTTTTTTATTCCTAATATCTACAAATATTGTAGTCCCTTCTGCACTTAATTCAGCTAAAACATACCCCATTCCTATACCCTTTTTTAATGAGGGAGACATCGTTCCGGATGTTACTTTACCAATTTCTTGTTGATTATGATCGTATATAACATACCCTTGCCTTGGAATAGCCGTTTCGAGCATTTCAAATCCAACTAGTTTTTTAGACAGTCCAAGTTGTTTCTGTTTTTCTAATATAGATTTAGAAATAAAATCTTTATTAAACTTTGTTATCCAACCTAGTCCTGCTTCTAAAGGAGAGGTTTCATCGTTAATATCATTTCCATATAAGCAAAAGCCCATCTCAAGTCTTAAAGTATCTCTACACGCTAAACCAGATGGTTTTAAACCAAACTCTTTTCCGGCCATCATAACAGCTTGCCATAAGTTTTCAGCAAATTCAGAAGAAACATACAGTTCAAAACCTCCTGCTCCGGTATAACCAGTTGCTGAAATAAGAACATTTTCAATACCCGCTACAATTCCTTTTTTAAAGTTATAATAGCTTATATTTTCAACATCCACTTCAGTGATTTTTTTTAAAATATGTACTGCTTTTGGTCCTTGTAATGCCAATAAAGCCGTTTTGTCAGAAATGTCTTTTATATCAACACCAAATGTGTTGTGTTGTTGTATCCAATGCAAATCTTTTTGAATATTTGACGCATTTACTACAAGCATATATGAATGCTCATCTAATTTATATACCAATAAATCGTCAATAATACCTCCGGTAGCATTTGGCAAGCAGGAATACTGAACCTTTCCGGGCATAAGCTTTTGAACATCATTAGAAGTAACATACTGTAATAAATCCAAGGCTTTTTCCCCTTTAACTATAAATTCTCCCATGTGTGACACATCAAATAATCCTGCATTTTCGCGTACATTTATATGTTCATCCGTTAACCCTGAATATTGCAATGGCATTTCATAGCCTGCAAAAGGAACAATTTTTGCTCCTAAATTTTGATGTGTCTGATAAAGTGGTGTTTTTTTCATGTAAAAATATTGATCTTCAAAAATACATAAAAGAGGTGTTAAATAGGACGTAAAATTAATATTCTATTAATTCTTGCTAACGATTTGTTACAAACTTAATTCAGATTAATATCTTTGAAAATAAATTTTCACTCATTTCATTGTACTATATGCATATATGGTTAACATTCATTAATATTTTAGGCTCACTTGGCTTATTTATTTATGGCATGAAGATAATGAGTGAAGCCATACAAAGAGCAGCAGAAAACAGGCTAAGAGAAATATTAAAATCGATGGCCAAAAATAAACTATTTGCTTTACTAACAGGAATTATTATTACATCTATCGTGCAATCTTCTTCCGCCACAACTGTAATGATTGTAAGCTTTGTAAATGCAGGTTTATTAACTTTAACAGAAAGTGTAGGCATTATTATGGGCGCCAATATTGGCACCACCATTAAAGCATGGATGGTAAGTTGGCTAGGATTTGGTGCCATAAGCATTTCTGCTTATTGTTTACCAATTTTAGCTATTGGATTTCCTATGCTGTTTATAAAGAAAGTAAAAAACATTGGTGAAATTTTATTTGGATTTGCTTTACTTTTTTTAGGGCTCGATTTATTAAAAAATAGTATGCCCGATTTTGAAGAACAAGCCAGTAAAATAAGTGCTCTATCTCAATTATTTGAATTAGAATTTTTAAACACTTTATTATTTATTTTGGGAGGCACGTTGATTACTTTAATTATTCAATCATCGAGCGCAGTATTAGCCTTAACGCTAACCTTATGTCATAACGGATTAATTCCAATAGAAAGTGCTATTGCTATGGTTTTAGGGGAAAACATAGGGACTACTGTTACTGCGCATTTATCTGCTATTGTTGCAAATGTACACGCAAAAAGAGCGGCATGGGTACATACATTGTTTAATGTTTTAGGTGTTTTTTGGATGATATTTATCGTTAAATCAGTTACTATATGGTTAGATGAAATTATTGTACAAGATTTTTTTAATTTACCCAGTGCATTTATAAACACAAGTGCGCAACCTATATTAATATCTGCTTTTCATACCGGCTTTAATATAGCAAATACTATCATTTTTATATGGTTTGATAATCTATTTGTAAAACTTTCTACCTGGATTGTACCCTCAAAAGGTAAAAAGGATGAACAACATCATTTAGAATATTTACCTATGGGTATTGTTGCAGCACCTGAATTATCATTGGTTGAGTCAAAAAAAGAAGTAGCAAAATTTGCTGATATTACGCATCGTATGCTTCATTTTTACAAAAGTTTACTGACCAATATTCACGATGAAGAAATCCAACAAATCATCCATAGAATAAAGAAATATGAAGACATTACTGATACTATAGAAGTTGAAATTGTAACCTATTTAATAAAAACTGCTGAAAACGAACTCACAGAATATGCAACCAAAAAATTACGAGCTCAATTAAGCATCGTAAGAGACTTAGAAAGAATTGGAGATATATTGTTTCAAATGACCAAAGTGTACGAACGAAAAAGAGAAGATAAAATTTGGTTCACCCCGGAGCAAAGAAATAACTTGTTATATATGATTGACTTAATTGACGAGGCGTTTAATATTATGAAAAAAAATATCGAAGCTGAAGATAAAGAATTGCTTTTTGATGAAGCTTTAAATATTGAAGAAAAAATTAATGCAAAACGAGATGAAATGAAAACACAGCATTGGATTAGCATTGAAAATAAAGATTACGACATAAAAAGTGGTTTTATTTACAACGATTTATTTTCATCGATGGAAAAAATTGGCGATCAAATTATGAATGTTTCGGAGGCTTTAGCAGGAAAAATATAATGAATAAAACCGGAAAATTAATGTTTAAAATGCCTACTTCCTGTAAAAACCATACTCATACCATTATTATTGCAATAATCAATTGAGTCTTTATCTTTAATAGATCCTCCGGGTTGTATAACTGAAGAAATACCTTCGCTATGGGCAATTTCCACGCAATCTGGAAATGGAAAAAAAGCATCGGATGCCATAACGGCTCCTCGCAACTTAAAGCCAAATGTTTTAGCTTTATGTATGGCCTGTTTTAATGCATCCACCCGTGATGTTTGGCCTGTACCACTGGCTAATAATTGCTTGTCTTTTACTAAAACAATCGTGTTTGACTTAGTATGTTTGCAAATTATATTAGCAAATAATAAGTCCTCCATTTGTTCTTTAGTAGGTGAACTTTTAGTGACCGAAACTAAATCTTTTATTGTTTCAACTTTAGCATCTTCTTCTTGCCATAAAACTCCATTTAATATAGTTCTATACTGAGAAGTATATTTTAGTGGATATTTTTGCTGAATGATAATCCTGTTTTTTTTAGATTGTAATAAATTTAGTGCCTCCATTTCAAAATCTGGGGCTAATAATATCTCAAAAAATAACTCGTGCATTTTTTGAGCAGTGGTTATGTCGATCTTTTGATTACAAATAATAACTCCTCCAAAAGCTGATATAGGATCTGCCTTAAGAGCATCTTCCCATGCTTGAATCAAACTCCCCCTCTCTGCTACTCCACAGGCATTGTTATGCTTTAAAATAATCATGCAAGACAAAGCTGAATCTAAATCCCTCATTAACTTAATACCTGCGTCTAAGTCTAATAAATTATTATACGATAATTCCTTGCCTGATTTTTGATGAAATATTTCTTCTAATTTTCCATAAAAAACACCTTTTTGATGAGGATTTTCTCCATATCTTAAAACAGTTGAATACTCAATACTTTCCTTAAATGAATCTGTAGGAAATTTTTGATGAATGTACTTATATATTAAACTATCATAATTACTAGAAATATTAAAAGCTTCTGCCGATAAAGATTTTCTTTCGTTAAGAGAGCTACTTGATTTTTTTAAGATTTCAAGTGCTTGTGGATAAAACTTTTTTGAGGGAATAATCACCGTATCCTTATAATTTTTAGCGGCAGCTCTTATTAATGAAATTCCACCAATATCAATCTTCTCAATTATTTCCTGTTCCGTTGCTCCTTGTTGAACGGTTTCTTCAAAAGGATATAAATCTACCATTACTAAATCAATGTACGGTATATGGTGTTGCATTAACTCTTGTGCATCACTTGGATTATCTCTGCGAGCTAATATGCCCCCAAAAACTGAAGGATGTAGGGTTTTTACGCGTCCATCAAGTATAGATGGAAAACCGGTAATACTTTCAACCGGAACTACTTCTACACCCTTCGCTTTTAAAAAAGTTTCTGTTCCTCCGGTTGAATATATAACATACTTTTTATCTTTTAATACCTCAATAATTTCTTCTAATCCATCCTTATAATACAAGGAAATTAATATATGTTGAATTTTTTTTTCCACTAGGTGTATTTTTCGAGTTTATTGTTTTTTAAATCCGATACCATTTCTTTAATTTTTTGTTCCTCTTGTTTTTTACAAACCAATAAAACATCTTGTGTGTCAACTATAATATAATCGGATAATCCTTGTAAAACAATTAATTTAGAAGAATTATCGGATCGAATCATATTTTTTTCACAATCGTATAATTTAATTTGATTTCCTATTATAGCATTTTTATTGATATCACGATCAACATGTGTATATAAGGAACCCCAGGTACCTAAATCGGACCATCCAAAATCAGATAAAACTACATATACATTTTCAGATTTTTCCATTACACCATAATCTATAGAAATATTTTTTGATTCTTGGTACGCATATTTAATAAAATCAGTTTCTTGTGTAGAATTATATATATTCTCATGGCCCTGATCAAACAACTCGTAAACTGAAGATAAGTGCATTTTTAAAGCTGATAATATGGAATGTACAGACCAAACAAAAATACCGGAATTCCAATAAAATTCACCACTTTGAAGAAATTCTTTAGCTATTTCTAAGGTCGGTTTTTCTGTAAACGTTTTTACTTTACATACATTTTCAAATTCCGTAGAACATTCATTCGTAAATTGAATGTAACCATATCCAGTATCTGGTCTTGAAGGTTTAATACCTAATGTAACTAAACAATCTTCTGACGCAGCTTTTTTAAAAGCGGTTAAAATTGTTTTAGTAAATATCTCTTGTTGCATCACTAAATGGTCTGATGGGGCAACTACCATATATGCATTTGGATTTACAGAAAAAATTTTATGTGCAGCGTATGCTATACAGGGAGCGGTATTTTTTCTGTGAGGTTCGCACAATATTTGCTCAGATTGTAAATATGGAAGTTGCTCTTGAACTAACTCTTTATAATCCTCGTGGGTTACCACTAAAAAATTTTCTTTTGGAATAAACTGAACAAATCGTTCATAAGTTAATTGAATTAAGGATTTTCCAACACCTAGTATATCAATAAACTGTTTTGGATAATCTTTTTTACTTAAAGGCCAAAAGCGACTCCCTATTCCTCCGGCCATTATTATGCAGTAATAATTTGAGTTCATATTAACTCAGTTTTTTTAACGTATTTTTTAATGAATCTAAAAATCCTTCTATTTCTTCTGTTTTAGTACACCCTACCGAAATTCTATACCATGGCGAACTTAAAGATGCTCCAAAAGCATAAAAAGGAACTAAAGCGATTCCCGCTTCAGATAATAAATACGAAGTAACATCTTTTGAGTTAGATAGGGCAACCTGTTTCTCTTGATCTTTTTTACCTATTAAATCTAACTTAACGGTTAAATAAATAGCTGCCTGAGGCTCTATTGAATCAACTGAAAAGCCTTCAGCTTTTAATTTTTGAAATCCATCGTGTATTTTTTTGAGGCGAACATATATTTCTTGTTTAAAATGGCTCAAATATTCATCTACTAATCCATCGTCCATTAAAAATTGTGCTGTAGCAATTTGTTCCGGTTTAGGTGCCCATGCACCAATATGTCCTAAAATATTTTTCATTTTATCGATAATTTTTTGAGGCCCTGTAGCCCAGCCAACTCTTAAACCTGTTGCTGCCAATGATTTTGATATACCATCGATATAAATGGTGTAATTTTTCATTTCTGGATATAAATTTACTGGATCAAAATGCATGTTATCATTATACGTAAGCATCCAATATACTTGATCAAACAATAAATATAAAGGTTTTTTAAAATCCTTTCTTTTTATATTTTCTTCTAAAATTAATTCACAAATTTTTTCGAGGTTAGATCTTGAAAAAATAGTTCCGGTTGGATTTAGTGGAGAACAAAGCGAAATTAAAGAGGCATTCTCAATATAGGATTTAAAATCAAGATGTGTTGGCATAAAATTATTATCAGGAGAAGTATCTAAAAACACAGCTTTACCCCTACTTAAGTGTGTATAATGATTATTATTCCATGAGGGTACTGGAAAAACAACCATATCTCCCGGATCTAAAATTGTTTGATATAAGGCGTAAATTAGTGGTCTTGAGCCACTGGCTATAAGCACTTGGTTTTCACCGTATTCTAAACCTAAATGTATATGTAAAAGTCTGGAAACAGCCTTTCTTAACTCTAAATTGCCATTGGCTAAAGGGTAATTTGTTTGATTTTCCTCATATGCTTTAATAATATACTCTTTTAATTTGGTTGGAATCGGAAATAACGTTGGATTAAAATCACCAATAGTAAAATCGTACACTTTCTCCCCTTTACTAATTTTTTGTTTAATTTCTCCAGCAATTTTTATAATCTCAGACCCTATCAAATTTTCAGCCATATCCGAAACCCACAGGGTAGGAACGGACGATTCTGCATAATATTCCATATTTTTATTTGATTTATGCAAAAGTATATCATTCAATTTTTTTTATGGTAGTATGTGTAAAAATCTTTTATAATAATTATTGTATTTAACTCAAAACAGAATTACATAAGCACCTAAAGCATTATAGAATATACGAAACAACTCAATGAGTAATAAATTTGAAAAAATCACAAAGAACAATACCTGTAAATTTGTTTTTTAATATATAATTTTTTAAATTACAAGTAAGTTCTTGTTAATAAAATATTATTTTTTATAAATGCTTAAATTATACATTTTATTCTTACTCGCAGCATTTGTTTGTTTTAATAATAACATTATAGCGCAAGAATTATGTGGTAACGGAATAGATGATGATGGAGATGGATTAGTTGACTTAAAAGATACCACTGATTGTTTTTGTACAGGCATAAACTTAAACCCATCTACCCCAAATTCCATAATACCAAATCATTCATTTGAGGACAGATCTTGCTGTCCAAATAGTACCTCTCAGCTTGATTGTGCCGATACTTGGATACAGGCATCTGATGCTACCTCCGACTATTTTAATACGTGTGGTTATACTCATATCTCAGGCGGAATTACTCCTGCACCTGGGATTCCTGATGGTGATGGTATGGTTGGATTTTATTATAACAATGGATATAAAGAATATATTGGAGCATGTTTGTCTTCTCCTATGTTAGCAGGGGTATCTTACACCATTCAATTTAATATTCACACGCCTTATACAACTTTATTTGGTCCCACAAACCCTTCACAGGACATCAATATCACCATTTTTGGAACCAATAACTGTAACGATATTCCTTTTTCAGGGTACGATTGCCCTACGAATGCGTCAGGAAACTTCGTCCAATTGGGTCAAACATTAGTTACAACAGATGTAAATGTTTGGCAAACTTACTCTATTACTTTTACTCCAACATCAGATATTTACGCTATGATAATAGGCCCGCCTTGTCAAGATCCAACCATTCATTTAACAAATTACTATTACATGGATAATTTAATTTTAACAGAATCAGCTAATTTTTCTGGAAATATTCCTATTTTTTCTCAAGGCACATATTGCAACGAAAACATGGTGTTGTATGTAGATATTGATACAAGTGGAGGTTTTTACCAATGGTATAAAGACAGCATTGCTATTATAGGCGCTAATGACTCCTTTTATATTGTCCCCCCTTCCCTATCAGGTATAGGATCATACCAACTAATGTATACGCTAAATGGAGATTGTCAATTAAGCTCGGTATACCAAGTAGTAAAAGACTCTTTAATTATTGACTATGCATTAAACCATATATCATGTTTAGGGGCTAATGATGGAGAAATAATATTTTTAAACCAAACCTCAGGAAAAACTTATGATTACTTCCTCAATAGCATACTCGTTGGAAATGATACCATACAAAATATTAGCTCAGGGAATTACACTATTAAAATTTCAGATCAAAACGGATGTAAAGACAGTGCCCTAGTTACTATACTTGAAGGCCCATCCATTGACTTAAATACAGATACATTATTATGTCTCTCGGAAGGTATTCATGACATTAAAGGGAAAGCATCGGGCGGAACATCCCCCTACACATATCATTGGGACAACAATACGTTTATTGGTGCTCCATATACCATTAATTTGCAAAATCAAATGAGTTTTAACGTATATGCTACAGATGCAAATGGTTGTATGTCTGAAACAAAAAATATTCAAATTTATATTACTCCCGATATTGAAATTATAACTTCAAATACTTCTGATTGCGGCACATTAAATTCAACATACGAATTTATTATTAATAATAATCCACTTAATTTATCTTCATTAAACTGTTCTTGGAACATGGGTGATGGGAACATCATAAACAGTTGTGATAGCTTTAACTATTCACATACCAATCCGGGAATTTACGAAGTTATAATACAGGTTGAATTTGAATTAGAATGTACACGCGATACAACTATACAAGTACAAGTACTAGAAAAGCCAATTGCAAATTTTATGGCTCAAAATGAGTGCATTGGAGTTACAAATCATTTTACAAATACATCAAACGGAGACATTAATACCGTTCTTTGGAATTTTAGTGACCTCACACAATCTACGCTTGAAAACCCATCATTCACCTTCCCTACCGAAGGGAATTACTGGGTTAATTTAAGTGTAACTACCCTTGAAGGTTGTTTTGATGATACCACCATTTTTTTATCCATATATCCAAAGCCGGTAGCGCTATTTACAAGTAATAAAACTTGCATAAACGAACCAGGCACTCAATTTACAGACGGCTCATTTATTCCTTCAGGTAATATACAAAATTGGTCTTGGACTCATAATAACACGGAGTTTTCAAATATTCAAAATCCGATTTTTCATTTTAATCAGTCAGGGATTATACCTGTACAGTTACTAGTTACATCAAATATGGGTTGTGTTGATTCAGTAGAAAATGATGTTTTAGTTTACGCAAAACCTTATGCTGATTTTATGTTAGAAAACGAAGCCTTTTGTATCCCTAATTGTATAATTCCGCAAGACTTGAGCTATTCCAACAATGCAAGTATCCAAAGCTGGAGTTGGAGTGTAACAAACAACCAGCAGTTTGTGGGTAATAACCCGAATATTTGCTTTGAAGATTCCGGTATATATTTTATCCAATTAATAGTAGCAGACTCAAATTCATGTAAAGATACAGTTAGCAAACCCGTAAATGCATGGCCATTACCAATAGCTAATTTTAGTATTGGGCCAAGTACAGAAGTAAATCACACGTACAATTTTAGCTTTCATAACGAATCTATAGATGCAGAAAACAACTTTTGGAGTATCTCTGATAATTCAATGTATAACACGCAACATGTGTATCATACATTTAATGACACTGGAATGTTTGAGATTGTATTAGCTGTTCAAAATAAATTTGGGTGTTATGATACCATTATTAAAACCGTAAAAATTAACCCAATTGAAGACATATGGCTCCCTAACACCTTTACTCCTGATGATGGTAATTTATTAAATCAAATATTTATTCCCATAGGAATAAATATTTTACCTAACGACTACGAATTCAGTATTTTTAACCGATGGGGATATCAAGTTTTTAAAACTACCGAACCAAATATAGGTTGGGATGGATTTTACAGAGGTAATTTAGCAACGCAAGATATATATACATGGAAATTACAATACAGAACTAAAAATCAAGAATTACTAAAAAACAAAACCGGTTTTGTTTTATTGTTGAAATAATTTTTTTAAATACATAGTTTTTTATATATATTTGCCACCTCAAAGTTCGGGGTGTAGCGTAGCCCGGTTATCGCGCCTGGTTTGGGACCAGGAGGTCGCAAGTTCGAATCTTGCCACCCCGACATAAACTTAAAGCCTAATATTTATTAGGCTTTTTTTATGGAAGAATTTTACGTTTATATACTTTTTAGTCGTGCTATAATTTAGAAATTTGCTTGCTAATAAACTTTGGCGAAACCAGTTTAAATTTTAAAAGATTAACAAACAAAAAGTACAAATCTCCTGAAACATAAAAATTATCTGAGCAATATAATTATAACTTAAACCAAAAAATAGTATAATTGAAAACAATGGATGAAAATTTAAAATATTATCTTGAAAATACTATTGTAACAAAAGCCGCTATAGACAGTCGACTTACACATCCCATTACCAATTTAAGATATCCTACTCGTCTTGTGTATGTTTTGCTCAAGAAGTACTCAAATGATTTCTTAAAAGAAGGATTAGAACCTAGATTTGTTAGTTTGGCTGGATTAAGAGGGGTAGGAAAAACAACTTTATTATGGCAAACTGCTAATGATATATATAATAAACATTCAAAAAACATTTATTTTTTCAATGTAAATACCTTAAAAAATTTGGGTATTAGTTTATATCAGGCTTTAGAAGAGTTCCAAAAGAACATTATAAAAATACGCTTTAATGAGTTGCAAGACCCTATTATTCTATTATTTGATGAAGTTCATGATGACGAGAATTGGAGCAAAACTCTTAAAATATTGTATGATGAGGCTCGTTCTGCTTTTATTTTATGTACAGGTTCATCCGCTTTATTATTAAATAATACAGCTGATTTAGCAAGACGCATGAGGATAGAGAAGATATATCCTTTTAAATTTATTGAATTTGTAGCTGCCAAATCATACATGGAAAATAAAGGTTTTATGATATATCCTGAAAAGGGCTTGTCTAATAAATTGAAGGAATATCTTTTTTATAGTGAAAATGCTGAAAATGCATTTATTCAAATTCAACTATTAAAAAATTCTGTCAAAACATATCTAGATAAAATTAAAACAGCAGATTTAGAAATAAAAGAACTTTGGCAAGGATACATCAGTTATCAGAATATTCCTAATTTTTTGTTTTTTAGAGATAAATCAACCATAAATGATAGCATACTCGATTTATTTAAGAGAGTAATTTTAGAAGATATTCCAAAATTAAACCCCTCTTTTTCAGATCATGCAAAAATTGAAAAATTAATACTTCGCTTAGCAGGCTCAGATGAAATTAATCCATCTAAATTAGCTGGTATTTTGGGTATAAAAGAAATTGAAATAAATGAATTAATTGATATTTTAGCAAAGGCAGAATTATTGAATGTTTTAATGCCTTATGGAGGTTTAGATTCTAAACTTCTAAAGAATAAAAAGGCTTTTTTTATGTCACCTTCTCTCAGAAGAGCATTACTATCTAGCTTATATGGGCAAAATTTACCTGAACAATTTAGAAGTAAACTGTTAGAAGATATAGTAGTCATGTATTTACGAAGAGTGCTTACAGATGGCGTTATTTCTTTTACATCAGGAGGTGATGAAGTAAATCCTGATTTTGCCATCGAAACCAGAGAATTACCTGTTATTTTAGAAATAGGTACCAGTAAAAAAAGTACTAAACAAATTAAAGACAGTAAAATAAAACACCGATATGGAATATTAGTTTCCAATGCTATTTCTGAACCTGCATTAAAGAATGAGTGCATTCAAATTCCTCTAGTTTGGTTTTTGTTATTATAATTAAGTATGTATGTAATTGAAAAAACTTTAAAATATGTAAGCGAAACCTTTACCTTTTTTCTAACTACAAAACAGAACCCAAAGGGTTCAAATATTTATAACTTTTCTAAATGAAAGCATACAACCCCCGAAAGGCTCGAATAAACAAACTGCACTTTGGATTTTTTAGAACTTACATGTTAATACTAAAAACATTGATAAAAACTAAAGGTTAAACAATCCCGCGCAAACGATACTGCATATTTTTTTTGCTTTATATACTTTTCAAACTATACATTTACATTTGCGGCTAAAATTCACTAATTAAATGGCAAAATCTAACCCAAAAAAAGATTTAGAGAATAAATCATCTCTACTCGTCTCCAGTTGGAGAAATGCTTTTGAGGAGATGGTTAAAGAATTAAAAAATCATCCAAAAATTGACGTATACCATTTTAAAATCAATCCCCCTGCAACAGACCAGAGTATTGAAAAATTCAAAAAGAAATTTCCACAACTTCCCAGCGATTTTTTTGAGTTCTATCAAGAGTGTAATGGCTTATTTCTAGAATGGGGATTTAAAGATAAAAAACAAGACTATAATATTACATCTAAACCTTTTGGGAGTTATGATTATGGAACACCTCCAGGTCGAATTTCATTACAACCCATTGAAAAGGCACTTAAATCTTGGGGTGACGTAGTTCATCCTGAAATGGTTATAGAACACTGGAAAAAGTTTTATAAAAAACCCGCACCCGAAGAACTTGAAGATAATATTGAAAGTGTTATGTTTTGCGTAGATGACTACTCATTTTATAATCACGCAGATATAATAATGGGCACGCCTCCATATGTAATTGTTTCTACCGACCATGGCGCAGATACAAATGCTTCACATTGGCTTTCATTTCATGATTATCTCAAAATGACCCTCTCACTTTATGGGGCATGCCGATATACTTTTGGTATAGGAACTGGCTGGGAAAAAAAACCTAAACTAGTTACATGGGAAAAACACTTTCAGCTTGATAAGCTCCTAAAAAAAATAGATGAAGAAGATGACTAAGTTGTGTAAGAAAAACTTAATTACTACACATCTAAAGCAGGTAATGCATCCAAAGAAAACGTATGAACATATCAATAGATAAGCAATCGGAGAAAGCTAGATAATCTAATACATCAACTAATATTGGTTATGCTAAATTTCTTGTATAAATCTACTTTCAAATAAACAAAATCTTTGAGCTAATATACACTCAATTTTTTTGAGGAGAATAGGTAATTATAAATGAATGCTTTTCTAATCTTAAACAGGAAGTTTTTTATATCTCTTAATCCTTTCAAATTAAC
>CAZEIM010000013.1:0-27603 GCA_964512145.1 uncultured Flavobacteriales bacterium | reverse complement strand
AAATAGTTTTATCTTAAAGGTAAGTTTCAATATTTATATTTCTGTTTTTAAAGAAGTTTAAATTTTGTAATTTTTACTATAACTCACATAAAATGAAGATATTATAAAAAACCAAAAAATGGGCTCAACCAACATCCTGTGACGTGTTTCTATATAAATAAATGCCTGAATAATTGATAATATTATAGGATAAATCAATAATGTAAAAAGAATTTTATAGCGACCTATCAATACTATATAACATAATATAGCTAATAAAACTAAGCAATAGGATTTATACAAAAAAATATATTTCACAATAACATCGGGATATTCAATCCCTATACTCTTAGGGTATAGCCAGAAATTTTTTAATTTTATTAGATACATTTTAAAAAATAAAAGTCCTGAGTGCTTAATTTTATAAATATACTTATGAAAAAAGTATCTTGATTGACCTGGTGGATTATAAGAATGAACTTGTTTCCATTCTTGTTCTGAAAGTGTAGAAAAATAATTTTGTGAAGAGGAAATATTGGTTGTACCTCCACTCTCTTCAATAATTCCAATCCATACGTTTTGACCCGAACTTGAAATATTGGATATTTCTCCATATATGATGTAGTTTCTTAAATTCCAAATAAAAAATGGAATTAATACAATACATAAACATAAAAGCATTTTTTTCCAGTATTGATATATTGGAAGTTCAAAAAGCATAATGAAAAACACAAAAAACAAGGTATTTCTATTAATTGTACTTAATCCTAATAAAACACAAAATAACACCCCTGCAAACTGGTTTCTTTTTAACAAATAATAATATGCCCCTGATAATGTGGTAAAAAACAAAAACTGATCCCATACAAACGGATGTATATAAAAATAAGTATAGTATAAATTAAAGGGGAAGAACTGAAAAACGATTCCTAAAAAGTATATTATACGTTTTACTTGAGGCGTTTTGTAATATAAAGCATAATACTTAATAAATAACCGAAAAAAAACAACTAAAGAAATTGCTGTAAATGTGCTTATTAATATTTGTAATAATACAATTCCATTAATTGCATTTTTAAGAAAAAAAAATGGAAATAATAACAATGGATATATAGGAAATTGATAATTATAATTTTTTTGTCCATGTATAAAATAGTACATTTCTCCTTCATTAAATAAATTTTGTGCTACATCATACACTTCAGTTTTAGTAGGATAAAATAATAAAAGCTCAAAAATCAATATTTTAAGAATTGTTATTATACATGTGATGATGAGATATTTTTTAAAGCTTAACATACCTTTGTAAAGCGATTTTGATTTTTTTCTCAAAAATGCATAATCTACCCATGAGCCAAACAAATTTTTTCTTTTTTTTAGTAAAAAAATATGAGCAATCATTTATTTTAAGCTCCATACTCTTTGTATTTGTATGTATTTGTCTATATGTTTCTCCTACCTCTCCAGGTGCTTTAAATGACGACTGGACATATAGTAACACGTTATTTGAGTTTATGGAATCAAATAAAATTAATACTTCTCAATGGCAAACTATTCCTGCATTACCTCAACAAATTATTGGATACTTTTCATGCCGAATTTTTGGTAAAAATTATAATGTATTGCAATACACAAATATTTTATGGGCATGTTTATGCGCCATGTTCTTTTTTAAAATTTGCACTCAATATGTCACAAAAACAAATGACGTAGTTTTATTAACTTGTTTATTTATATTCAACCCTCTGTTTTTATCACTATCTAACACATATATGCCCGACATAAGTTCCTTAGCATTAACAATTATTTGCCTGCATTTTATGCTAAAAAAACATCCTCAAAATCTTTTAAATATTTTATTTTTAACGATGTTTTGTATTTTGGCCATTTTACAAAAACAGAGCAATTTTTACCTGCCGGTATCATTTTTTATTTATTCTTTACTTTCAAAAAAATTCTTTTCATCAAAACTCGTATTTATTCCATTATTTACTAGCTTAATCGTATATTTTTTGTTACACCAAAATATATTTTCATTTGTTCCTCAAAATTTTAATTATCAACAAACCCAATTATTACAAGATATAAGGCAGAATTTTTTAAAAACTATAGTTAAAGCGGGTTACTATAGTATAAATACCATTACTACACTTGGTATTCTAACGCTTCCAATTAGCATTTTTTTGTTTAAAAAAAATAAAATAAGTAAACTAGACTATTTAATATTATTAATAGCATGTATAACCTTTTTAGGTAAATGTATTTATACCGGAAAATATTTTCCCGCCACAGGAAATATATTTTACTCAAAAGGAATAGGGCCCATTTTGCTTACGAGTTATAGCTCCCATCTTATTCTTCCTGATACTCCAGCATTAAAAATATTTTGGACCTGTATTGGTATTTTAGGTATATTAAGTTTTTGGACATCATATATTCACCTAAAAAAAACAGTTGTTAACTTTAAGAAAACCTCTGTATTTATTATCATAGCCATTATAATGTACGCCTCCCCTATTTTGTGTATTTATATGAATGACCGATATGTAATAGTTATATACTCATTAATGCTAATATGGTATACACAAAATCCAATAAAAACCTCAAATAAAATATTATTTTCAATCGTATTATATGTTATTATATCTATAAGTTTGGTAAAGGAATATTTTAACATACACCAAAGTAAAAATGAAATTGTAAAAGAATTAACGAATAATGCTATTCCATTTAAAGAAATTGACGCAGGTTTTGAAAACTATATGACCCATTTTTTTAATTTCGATGAATACCTTAGTCTCAGTTACAAAGAAAACTGGTGGCATAAAAACCAAACCTATGTTATTAGTTTAAACCCCAACATACCAAACTATCAACCTATTAAAAACCAAAAAATGTATGGATTTTTATTTCGCAAAAAACATATTTACCTGCATAAAAGAAATTAATTATTTCACTATCATAACAGATATTAAGCTTTGATTGTGAATAAAATCCCTACATGAGTGTAAATATTTAAACAATAAACACTATTTTTATCGTAAGTAATATGTCAACACCAGAAGTACAATATACCGAAGACAATATTCGATCACTCGATTGGAAAGATCACATTCGTTTCAGACCCGGAATGTACATTGGTAAATTAGGCGATGGTTCAACCCCCGATGATGGTATATACATTTTATTAAAAGAAATATTAGACAATAGTATTGATGAATATGTCATGGGCTACGGAAAAACCATTGAAGTATCTATAAAAGATGGTGTAGTAAAAGTGCGAGACTATGGCAGGGGAATTCCATTGGGAAAAGTAATTGATTGCGTTTCTAAAATAAATACTGGTGCAAAATACGATACGAAAGCGTTTAAAAAATCAGTTGGATTAAATGGTGTCGGTACTAAAGCAGTCAACGCATTGTCCTCATACTTTAAAGTAGAAGCGTGTAGGGACGAAAAAAGTAAATCGGCTGAATTTTCGAAAGGGGTTATTACAAATGATTTTCCTATAGAAGATGCAGGAAGTAAAAGAAGAGGAACATTTTTTGCCTATCAAGCCGATACAGAAATATTCGGAAACTATCAATATCGCATGGAGTATGTGGAGAAAATGCTCTGGAACTATGCGTATTTAAATCCGGGATTAACCATTTATTTTAATGGACAAAAATTTTACTCCGAAAAAGGATTATACGATTTATTATCGCAAAAAATTAGCGATGAAATAATATATCCTATTATACACCTAAAAGGTGAAGATATAGAAGTCGCAATGACACACGGCTACTCCTATGGCGAAGAATATTACTCATTTGTTAATGGACAACATACTACTCAGGGCGGAACACACCAAGCCGCATTTAGAGAAGCCGTAGCTCGTGTAATAAAAGAGTTTTATAACAAAGATTTTGATGCCGTAGATATACGTTCATCTATTATTGCCGCTGTAAGTGTAAAAGTAATTGAACCGGTTTTTGAATCGCAAACAAAAACCAAATTAGGTTCAAACGAAATTGAACCCGGGGGTAAATCTATCCGGGCTTTTATTGGCGACTTTTTAAAAACAGAACTCGATAATTACTTACATAAAAATCCTCAAACAGCAGAAGCGCTTCTTAAAAAAATTCTTCAAGCAGAACGAGAACGCAAAGAATTGGCAGGTATTCAAAAATTAGCTAAGGAAAGAGCCCGATCGGCAAGTTTACACAACAAAAAATTACGCGATTGCAGAATACACTATACCGATGAGAAGAATGAAAGGCACTTAGAAACCACCTTATTTATTACCGAAGGTGATTCTGCCAGTGGATCTATTACAAAATCTAGAGATCCAAATACACAAGCTGTGTTCAGTTTAAAAGGTAAACCTTTAAATTGCTATGGTTTAACAAAAAAAGTGGTGTATGAAAATGAAGAATTTAATTTAGTTCAAGCAGCGTTAAATATTGAAGATGGTTTAGAAGGATTGCGGTATAATTATGTGGTTATTGCTACCGATGCGGATGTAGATGGTATGCACATTCGCCTACTCCTTATTACATTTTTTCTTCAATTTTTTCCCGATTTAGTAAAAAATGGTCACCTGTATATATTAGAAACTCCACTTTTTAGAGTACGTAATAAAAAAGAAACGTTTTATTGCTATACCGATGAGGAGAAAAAAACAGCCATTGAAAAAGTAGGGAAAAATCCTGAAATTACTCGCTTTAAGGGTCTAGGAGAAATATCACCGGATGAATTTAAGCATTTCATTGGAAAGGATATTCGATTAAAACCGGTTATGGTTGGTAAAGATACCACAGTAGATAAATTACTGGACTTTTATATGGGCAAAAATACCCCAACCCGACAAGAATTTATCATAGAAAATTTAGTGGTTGAAAAAAATATTGAACCTGAAGTAATGTAATGAATGAAGATACTGAATATAACGAACCCACAGAAGGTGTAAATCCTGAAATGAATAATTCGGATTTTCAAAATGATCGAATTATACCCGTTTCCGGAATGTATAAGGATTATTTTTTAGATTATGCCTCTTATGTAATTTTAGAAAGAGCCGTTCCTTTACACTATGATGGATTAAAACCCGTACAAAGAAGAATATTACATTCTATGTACGAATTGGAAGATGGCAGATACAATAAAGTAGCTAATGTTATTGGAAATACCATGAAATATCATCCACATGGTGATGCTTCTATAGGCGATGCCATGGTTCAGATGGGACAAAAGGAATTGTTAATTGATACACAGGGAAACTGGGGAAATATTTATACCGGAGATTCAGCAGCCGCTCCTCGATATATAGAAGCAAGGCTCTCAAAATTTGCTTTAGAAGTACTTTTTAATCCAAAAACAACCCAGTGGCAACTTTCGTACGATGGAAGAAACAAAGAGCCTATTGCTCTCCCTGTTAAATTTCCGCTTGTATTAGCACAAGGAGTAGAGGGTATAGCGGTGGGGTTAGCCTGCAAAATACTTCCTCATAATTTTAACGAATTAATTGATGCATCAATAGCCTACCTAAAAAAACAATCCTTTCAGTTGTTACCAGATTTTGCGACAAGAGGTTTAGCTGATTTTTCTAATTACAACGGAGGTTTACGTGGAGGAAAAATACGAGTAAGAGCAGTTATTGATGTGATAGATAAAAAATCACTGGTGATAAAAGAAATTCCTTTTGGAACAACAACATCCAGCTTAATTGATTCCATCTTAAAAGCGAATGATAACGGAAAAATAAAAATTAAAAAAATAGAAGATAACACGGCTGAAAATGTTGAAATATTAATTCACTTACAACCGGGATATTCACCCGACCAAATGATAGACGCCTTATACGCATTTACCGATTGCGAAATTTCTATTTCCCCAAATGCTTGTGTAATCGAAAATGATCGGCCACTTTTTATTTCGGTAGAAGAAATGCTTAAAAAAAGCACCGATAATACCCTAGAGTTATTAAGGTTAGAGCAGCAAATTAGAAAAGATGAACTTTTAGAGCTTTGGCATTTCGCTTCATTAGAAAAAATATTTATAGAAAATAAAATATATCGCGATATTGAAGACTGTGAAACCTGGGAAAGTATTATTGAAACTATTCATACAAAACTTAAACCACATATTAAAAAATTAGTAAGAACAGTAACAGACGAAGATGTAGCTAAACTGACTGAAATACGAATTAAACGAATTACTAAGTTTGATAGCTCTAAAGCTGAAAACTATATTCAAAGCTTAGAACAAGAATTAGCTTCGGTTGAAGAAAACCTTAAAAACATCGTTGCTTTTACCATACAATACTTTAAAGATTTAAAGAAAAAATACGGCTCGGGCAGAGAACGAAAAACCGAAATACGATTATTTGATACCATTGAAAGAACAAGAGTAGCGGTTGCCAATGTAAAATTATATGTTGATAAAAACGAAGGTTTTATAGGAACATCTTTAAAGAAAAACGAATCAGAGTACGTATGTGATTGTTCCGATATAGATGATATTATTGTCATCAGAAAAGATGGCAATATGTTGGTGACGAAAGTTTCAGCCAAAACTTTTGTGGGAAAAAATATTTTGCACGTTGCCGTATGGAATAAATCCGACAATAGAACTACCTATAATGTGATCTACCGAGATGGATCTCAAGGATCAACCATGATTAAACGGTTTCAAGTTACCGGAGTTACTCGTGATAAAGAATATCCTCTTACCAAAGGGACCAAAGGATCTGAAGTATTATATTTATCTGTAAATCCCAATGGAGAAGCCGAGGTAGTTAATGTGTTACTTAAACCATTGCCGAAATTAAAAAAATTAAAATTTGATGTAGATTTTAGTCAAATCGGTATTAAAGGTAGGGGCGCATCCGGAAATATTGTTACCAAATACCCTGTAAAAAAGATTGAGCAAAAAGAAAAGGGAGTTTCTACGTTAGGAGCTCTAAAAATTTGGTTCGATGATTCTGTACAAAAATTAAACACCGAAGGAAGAGGTGAATTATTGGGTGAATTTGATGCAGAAGATAAAATAATTAGCATATACCAAGAAGGATATTACCGAATTACGGGTTTTGATACAACTACACATTTTGATACAGATATCTTAATTATTGAAAAATGGAAACCAAATAAACCTATTTCAGCTGTATATTGGGATGAAGAAAAAAAACAATTTTTTGTTAAAAGGTTTTTAGCGGAGGAAAGTGATAAAAAAGTATATTTTATTTCAGAAACTCCAGGTTCATATTTAGAAATAACGAGCTTAGATTGGGTTCCTCGCATAGAAATATTGTTTAAAGATAAAAAACGAGAAAACCAAACCATTAATCTTGCTGAATTTATATCTATCAAAGGATTAAAAGCACAAGGAAATAGGCTAAGTCCTTTTGATGTTTCTAGTATTGAGTTATTAGAGCCATTACAACCTAACTTAGAAGAGTTAATTTTATTAGACGACTCCACTCCTCAAGAAGTATTATTAGATGGCGCTAACGATCCCTCTATAAAACTTAATAATACAACTCCAATAATCAATTCTAACCCAGTAAAAAAAGAACCCAAAAGAAACGATTCCGAAGAAAACAATAATCAAATAGAATTGGAGTTTTAACCTTCTATTTAATTAACCAAAAAAATGGTTGAAAAGCTCTTCTCATGAGTATGTATATTTAATATATAAACCCCTTTCTGTACATTTTTTAAATCCACTTCTATTAGATTGTTTTTTAATGCATTCCAATAAATATTTTGTTGTATTCCAAGCATATCCAATACTTTTACAGATTGAATATTCTTTGAATGAATATTTGTTTTTACATATAAATTTTCTTGTACAGGGTTTGGATAAATAGTAATGTTAGCATCTTTTAGTTTATCTAACCTTCTATTCGATGCCATTAATGGTTTTCTATCCACATTAATATTATCTATAAAAATATTATTTCCTCCCCTACCCTCAAATGAAAAGCGGAAACGAAAATTATCCGAATAAAAAAAAATAGGTATATAAATCACAGTATCTCTCCACTCTGTTTCATCAGGAAAAAAGGGAATAGTAGCTTCATTGGGTGACGTTTTTAATTGAGATGCTGTTAACGTTAATCTAGGCTGCCAAGCATTGCAATTTTTGTTAAGAAAAACCTGAAGCCTATCGGTGTTTTCATCATTTTTTGAAGCGTAAGCATATGAAAAAAATAAAAATGCCGAATCTACATTGCTAATATCCACTACTGGACTATATAATTCAGTTTTTATCTCATAATTGGCGTTATAGTTATGAACCATTATACTTTTTGTGCCCCATTTTGCCGATACCTGGTCACTTAATTCCCATGTATAACCAATGTTATAATCGTAGCTAAACCAGTTATTGGCTTGTAGGTTGTTTATATATTCAAAATCTTCCCCAAACGGATAACTGTGACCACTTAAAGGTAATACGTTTATATAATTAGGCTTGGTTAAACTATAGGATACATTATTTTGATATACGGTAAGTGTTACAGGATAATTACCCGGAACCGAATACGTAATCGTTGGATTATCTGCTGTAGAATAAATTGAATCAGCACCCGGAAAATACCATAGTACCGAATCAATTACTCCATGATATGATGTATTGCTAAAAGTTATTGAATTGGTAATGCTTTCACAAATAACTTGACGGTTTGCCTTAAATTCAACCGAACAAAATATACTAGAATCATTTAAAACGCCTGTGTTTATTAAGTTTAAAGTACTCCACAAATTATTTCTGCCAGCAATAGAACTATTTAAACAAGCATGCATTCTGTCTTTTTGACCTTGAGTAAACATAATATTACAATATGAATAATCCATTACATTTTGAACATTATCAACTGCGTTTCCGCATGAGCTGGCAGACAAATTACATGTTTGCCATCCTATAGTGGGTGGAGTGTCCATGACAAAATCATCGATAGTACAATCTTTTCCTGGGTTACAACATGGATAATAATAGTAACCCGGCACGTTATTCCCTCCCCAAATATGATGTAAATTAAGATAATGTCCACATTCATGAGCTAAAACAACCGATCGTGTTGGGTTAGATGTTCCTATGCTTCCAACATAATTGTGCGACATAACAATACCATCCCATTGTGGAATAGTATCTGCATCCGATGGCCAAACTGCATGACCAGCTAAACCTGCTGCATTTTTAACAACATATACATTTAAATATTGATTGGTAGGCCATTGAATTAAATTTTTCACCGAATGGTCACCTATTTCTGTTAATGAAGAATAGATTCTATTAATCCCCTTGGTACAAACTCCAAAAGGATCTTTTTGAGCAAGCTTAAACTCAATTTCACAATCGGCATGAATTGGCTTAAAAGCACTCACTATAATTCCTGAATCGGGTCTAGTTTTTCTAAATGTTTCATTTAATATTCGCATAGCGTCATATATTTGTTCATCTTCAATATTTTCTGTTCCGTTTACATGAATTACATGAAATACAACAGGAATAGTATAAATAGTAGATGTAGACTTTTGTTTTTGTTTATATTCTAACGTAAAATCTTCCAGTATTTTCTCTCGTTTAGCTACTGCTTGAGCAATAGAATTTTCTTTTAATAAATTCTCCATTCTCATTTCATCGGAACCACAAAAAGGTAAATCTTGAGAAAAAACAGGAATGTTTATAATAACAATTAAAATAAAAAAGAAATACTTATGCATGATTATTTTTTAGCCAAAGATAGTACATTCCAAAGCAGTAATTAAACAAAATAAATATTGAATATTCAAAATATTATTCCGAATAAATGTTATTTAAATTGGATTGTATAAAAATATATTTTAAATTAATGTTAAAAAGAGATGCAACGGAAAAAATTCATTCACTCTAGCTTAGGAAAAAATACAACGGTTAAATCTTCTCAAAAAAAGGTAAGTTTAAGCTTTAATCCATATGCAGGAACTTGGGACTATTGGAAGGCTTCTCACTTGTTAAGAAGAACTACGTTTGGCCCAACGTATCAATTAATTAAACAATCGGTTAGTTTAGGCTTAAACAACACTATAAACCAGCTTTTTCAAATACTACCTCAACCAACTCCACCCGTAAACTATTATTATGCAAGCGATCCCGATTGTGCTATAGGAGAAACATGGGTAGATAAACCTAATACAGGTGGGTGGTCTGAAACTCAAAGAAACTATAGTTTAACAGCCTGGAATTTTTTATTAATGATGAATGAAGGAATGTCTATTCGAGAAAAGCTTACCTTGTTTTGGATTAATCATTTCGGTGTTTCAAATATACCCGACTCTAGAGCTAAGTATAATTATAATGTTTTATTAAGAGATAAAGCGTTTGGAAATTTTAAGCAACTTATAAAAGACGTTACCATAGAACCTGCTATGTTGCGATTTTTGAATGGCGACCAAAATATAAAAGGATATCCAAATGAAAATTACGCCCGCGAATTATTAGAATTATTTACAATTGGTAAAGGGCCACAAATTGGACCTGGAGATTATACCCATTATACCGAATCAGATATTTTTGAAATGGCAAAAGTATTAACCGGCTGGTATATGATAGGATTTGCCGGTAGCGGAGGGTTAAATTACGTTACTTCCGCATTTTCAAATACCGATCATGAAACAGGAACGAAAACACTCTCGTCAAAATTTAATAACGAGGTAATAAATAACCTGGGAGATCAAGAGTATAGCTACTTAATTGACATCATATTTCAAAAAGAAGAGGTTTCAAAACATATATGCCGAAAATTATATCGTTGGTTTGTTTACTATGAAATAAATCAAGACATCGAAGACAATATAATTGAGCCTATGGCTTTAATTTTAAGAACCAACAATTATGAAATTAAACCGGCATTAGAAGCATTGTTAAAAAGTGAACATTTTTTCGATATTCAAAGCATTGGTCCTTTAATTAAAAGTCCCATCGATTATATGATATCTGTCTTAAAACAATCTCACGTTACTTTACCAAGTAACTGGCAAGATAAGCATCATATTTCTTTGCTCATGATGGATCATTTAGAAGACTGGCAAATGCAATATCATGGACCTCCGAGTGTTGCCGGTTGGAAAGCATATTATCAATCTCCACTATATTATAGGATGTGGATTAACGCTTCATCGTTGCAACAACGTTCTAAATTTGTAACACGCATTTTAGGATTTGGATACCAAACGAGCGGAATTATTTTAACCATAAAACCATTAGAATTAATAACATATATAGACAATCCATACGACCCTAATTCTGTGATAGATGAATTTGCTAAGATATTTTTTCCTGTTGAAATCCCTCAAACACAAAAAGACTCGTTAAAACAAATTTTATTACCTGGATTACCCGATTTTGAATGGACGGTTGAATATAACGACTATGTAAATAATCCTTCTGATATAGCATTAGCCGAAGCAATTGAAGAAAAATTAGAAAATGTATTAACGGTAATGTATAACCTGGCCGAATGCCATTTAAGTTAATCCCTATGAAAAGAAGAGATTTTATAAAAACCACAGGAATATCATTAACCGTTCCAATGATATGTAATGGTTTAAAACTATCTGCTATTCCAAATAGCCCTTTATTAGGAAAAATAAATACCTCTAACGATCGTATTTTAGTTATTGTTCAACTTTTAGGAGGAAACGATGGATTACATACGGTCATTCCTCGAGATCAATATGCTAACCTTTGGAATGCTCGACAAAATATTATTTTACCCGAAACCAGTATTTTACCGGTTACAAGTTTAGTAGGATTTCATCCAGTAATGACAGGAATTAAAAATATTTATGATAATGGAAACTTAGGAATTATTCAAAATGTTGCTTATCCAAATCAAAATCGCTCTCATTTTAGATCGGTTGATATTTGGAACACAGGATCTCCGGCCGATGAAATTTGGAATACTGGCTGGGCGGGGAGATATTTAGACACTATATACCCAGGATTCCCAGATAACTACCCAAACTCTTCTACACCTCATCCCATTGCTATTGCTATGGGTTCGGCTGTTTCAGAAACCTGTCAGGGTTCAGTGGCAAATTTTAGTATCGCATTAACCGATCCTCTTAACTTCTCTCAATTATACGAAGGAACCTCTACGAGTGTGCCGGCCACAAATTATGGCCATGAATTGTCTTTTTTACGTGAATCCATCCAACAAAACAATGCATATGCTGGAGAAGTTACCAATGCAGCAAATTCTGGGACAAATATGGTTGCCTACCCTAGTACTAACATAGCAGAACAACTAAGAAATGTTGCGCTACTAATTTCTGGCGGAATGCAAACTAAAATATACGTTGTTACACAAGACAATTTTGATACTCATGCCAACCAAGTAAATAGTGGAGATACAACTACAGGAACTCATGCCGATTTATTAAAAAATGTAAGCGATGCTATGTTGGCATTTCAAAACGATTTAAATCAACAAGGATTAGATGGAAGAGTTGTATCTGTTACTCTCTCTGAGTTTGGAAGACAAATAGCCTCCAATGGAAGTTGGGGAACCGATCATGGAACAGCTGCTCCATTATTTATTTTTGGATCTTGTGTTAAACCACAAATTTTAGGAAATAATCCTCAAATTCCAACTAGTGTACAAGATCAAGAGGGTGTTGCTATGGAATATGATTTTAGAGATGTATACGGAAGCATTTTGCAAGACTGGTTTGGAGTTGATGAAAATGACGTAAGAAATTTAATGTATAGTGGATATACTTATTTAGATATCATTGATGATGGTTGTAAATTATCAACAACTACAAACGAGAAAAAACAATTAACTGACATACAACTTTTTCCCAATCCAACACAAAATATTTCTTATTTAGAAATGTCTACCTCAAATGCCAAAATAAAAATATCTGTATATAACTCCTTAGGTGCTGAAATAAAAATAATCATGGATAAATCTCTTGAAGAAGGAAATCACAAAATTCCAATTGATTTATCTACTCTACCAAGCGGTAATTATTACATTCGAGTACAACAAAACAATCATTTTATCACCAAACCTCTGGTTAAAATAGACTAAATAATATTTCTGCTTTTAATTTTATAGGGAATTTTTTCATCTAATAATAATGCTTCTTGCATTATTTCATGTAAAGTTGATATTGAAATATCTTGTACACTTTTAAATTCAATACCCATGACCTGTTTTCGTCCTTTACTTTGTAAAACTCCATTAATATTTGACAATTCATTGCCTCTAATAAAAGCTAACTCAACTCCAATCTTACCTGGTAACACATTTAAATAACAAACCCAACGCTTATAATCATAAAATGGTATTTTGTATCGAATGGTGGGACTTAACAGCATAGTTTCGGACAACCAATGGTGTAGATATTTTAAAATATCTTGAATAAACCCTTCATGCTGCTGGATATATTCCTCAACCGAATGCATATATAGTAATTAAGATTATTCAAATTTAAACTTTATGCAAAGCTTTTTTAATGATTTATCGGATTATTTTTCTTTTAAAAATGTATCCATTTAATTTGTATAGTTATATTTACTAAAATTTTATCTATGAAATCACCTGCTTTAATCGTTTCATTTATTGCTTTAATTACAGGTAATATTACAGCTCAAAAAGAATTATCTATTGCTAACTGGCAAAAAGGTGAGACTAAAAAAATTTACAACCACAATATTCAAAAATTCGATGTATTAAATACCCAAAACAACATTACTAATATTAGCTATCAAAGTGCTGAAGAAATGGTTGAAAAAGTAAAAAAAGAAGCAAAAGATGGTAATTGGGAAAAAAATAAAACCGATCAGCAATTAGACCAATATAGAGTTCATGCCAAAGGGGGAATTATTCAATTATTCGTGGTTAGAGAATCTGAAATCGCATCAAACCTTTCTCATTTTACCATCAAAATTTATAAAGATGAAAAAGAAATTCAGAAAAAGACGCTTAAAAACGCAAATGGTAAAAAATCTTCAAATTTTGCTCCTAACTTTGAAAATACAAATTTTATGTGGTTAGCCGAGCCAATTAAAACTCCTTTTGAAATACATGTACTTGAAGCATTAGAAAGTGGTGAAACCACTTTACACAAGTTTAAAGTGCTTGATTAATTTTGTTATGTGAAAAAAATATTTTTCTCTGTATTCAAAATATTAATTCCCCTTGCGTTTGGAGGGTATTTAATTTATAAAGACTTATCTCAACTTACTACGTCTGAAAAAAATGATTTAATGCATGGGATTTTATCTGCCAATATCCCATGGTTAATTCTCTCATTAGTAATTGGTATGCTAAGTCATGTAAGTCGAGCCTATCGATGGAACTACTTAACGCAACCTCTTGGAATTAAAATAACATTTTGGAATTCATTTTTTAGCATTATGATAGGATATGCAGCAAATTTAGTATTCCCCAGAGTAGGTGAAATTATTAGGTGCAGTATGATTACAAAATACGAAAAACATGCATTATCTAAATTAATTGGAACGGTAGTAATTGAACGCATTTTCGATTTAATGATTTTATGTATTATTATCTTACTTGTTTTTTTTACTCAATTTAATTTATTACATGAATACATCCATCCAAAAATGGAATTATTTTTAAACAGCAATAATCTATCTCAAAAATTAATGTACGTTTCCATAGCCATTGGTACTTTTATGGTTGTAGCTTACGTTATTTTTAAAAAAGTAAATCACCCGTTAATAGATAAATTAGGCCAAATGGTTAAACAAATGTATGCTGGATTAAAAAATATTTTGCACATGAAACAAAAAACTCCATTTTTAATACATACCTTATTTATTTGGTTCGCATATATTCTTTCTATGTATTTTGCCTTTATTTCATTGGATATTTTTAAAAATATAACTATTGACATGTTGCTCACTTGCTTTTTAGTGGGCAGTTTATCCGTAATATTAGTTCAGGGCGGGATAGGTATTTACCCTATTGCTATAATGCAAGCCTTAGCTCTATATTCTATACCAGAAGAAAACGGTAGAACGGTTGGCTGGTTAATTTGGTCTGTACAAACCGGATTAATTATTTTTGCAGGAATCATTTCATGGGTATTTATTACATATTATAACCGTAAAAAAAATCATTCTATATGAAATCGAAATATACCTTATTTTTTGCGCTAAATATTTTAGCTTCGTTGGCCATAATATTATTGTTGATTTGGTTTGCATTATCATATTTAAAAAAATACACCAATCACGGAACATTTATTGAAGTACCGGATATAAAAGGGATGAATATTGGAGATGTTGAGCATTTTTTAAAAGAACGAAACCTTTTGTTTGAAATATCTGATTCAATTTTTGAAAATAAATATCCCAAAGGTACTGTGGTAGAACAAAATCCTTTACCAAAAAGCAAAGTAAAAAGCAATAGAAAGATCTATTTAACCGTTAATGCTTTAACACAAAAAATGGTAGCATTACCCGAATTAACAGATGTAAGTTACTCACAAGCAGAGGCTACACTTAAATCCAGAGGATTAAAGGTAGGTAATACTATTTTTGAACCTTCTGATTGCGACCAATGTGTTATAAAAGTACAAGTTAATGGTAAAAATATTTCAACCAATACAATGATTCCATTTGGAACTAAAGTTGACTTAGTATTGGGACAAACAGGAAGCGGAGATTGGATTGAAGTACCTGAATTAATTGGTCTAAACTCTAAACAAGTAGATGAAAAAATAAACGCTCTTTTATTAAATAAATACATTGTTACTATGGAAGGATGTAATACATTTTCAGACAGTTTAGAGTCGATAGTAATAAAACAAATACCGAATTCTCAAACTTCTAAAATAAAACAAGGTTCAACCATTAGTATTTGGATGACATGCAACGAATGATAACAAAACTTTCTCACATAACTTTTACTGTATTTATACTATTTTATAGTGAAGTAAAAAGTCAATCAACATTCATATTTGAGCGAGAAGGGGCATTACCTGAATATAATTTGCCAAAAAATGAAACTTCAAAAATTATATACCACGAATCGTATTATTTTTTGATAGATACGTTAAGTATACCTTTTGTAGATGATTTTTCAACAAATAAACAAAAAAATTTCATATACCCTAACCCTTTATTAATCAAAGATTCTACGTATCATAAGTATCGAATAAATTCTTCGCTTATTGATACCATATTATACTCCAAAGACACCAGTTTTTCTTATATATACAATATGAGTACTTCTTCATACGACACCATTCCAAATAACTTTATGTATATATATATTTATGAAGATTTGGCTGATTTAAACCTTCCTACCGATTCCATTAAAGTTTGGCCTATTTTTCAATATGAAATTGACCAAAATACGGATACTATTCAAACCTTTACCGTGCCTGTTATTGACACTCTCTTTAACCCGGTTACCATTAAAATTGTTGAGGACTCTCCTTCTTTGTGGATTGATCAATATCCTAACGCGTATATCAACCAAACTTTTTCGGATAACCCTCCAACTATTGGCATGGCAACATTTGATGGGGTAGATTATTTAGGACAACCATACAATCGTCAATTCCCAAACACCTATGGTGAGGCAGATTTTTTAACCTCAAAACCTATCTATTTAAATTTTAACCCCATAGATTCTATATATTTAAGTTTTTATTTTCAAATGCAAGGTCTAGGAGACGACCCGGAAAAAGAAGATTCATTGGTGCTTGAATTTTATAGTCCGGAAACAAAAAAGTGGCATTACGTATGGTCAACAGAAGGTGCTATAAGTACTTTAAATTTTCAAGAAGTAAAAATAGGAATTACCGACACCTTGTTTTTAGTAGATGGTTTTCAATTTAGATTTAAAAATTACGCAACACTTTCTGGTGCTTACGATCATTGGAATATTGATTATGTGATTTTAGATAAAAACAGAACAAAATTACCCGAAGAAATCATAGATGTAGCATTTGTTAAGCCACTATATTCTATGATCCAACCCTATAGCAGAATGCCTTGGAAGCATTACAAACAAACCGGAAAAGTTAACATGATTTCAAACACCTCTGTTCCTTTAGCAAATTTAGGAAATACCCCTCGATTTGTAAATAAAACAGATTATTTTTACGATGTTGATAACTCGCTTTTGCAAAGCAACACAGAACTAGCTTTTCCTGCTTTATTTACCGGCACAAGCCCCATGAATATTTCTATATTTTCAAATCCCAATACTTTTGAATTTCCTCTCAACAGTTTCGATAGAAGTACTTTTACATTCAAAGAATATGTAGATGTAACCCCCGATGTAAACGAACAAAACGACACTTTAATACACCAGCAGGTATTTGACACCTATTACAGTTACGATGATGGTTCTGCCGAAGCCTCATACATATTAACCGGTGTAGGCACTAAAGTGGCTCAAAAATATACCATTGCGGTAACCGACACATTAAAAGGATTGTTGTTTTATTTTCCTAAAGGATTTTTAGATGCTATGCTAAACGATATTAGAATAGTAGTTTGGAAAGATATAAATACCGATGATCGATTATTTGAATCTATTGTAACACCTTATTATGCCTTCGAAAATAATGGATTTATTCGGTTTTCACTCGAAGATTCTGAAAACCCTGTAATAGTAGACGGGACTTTTTATATTGGTTGGGAAAATTTATCCAATATCGATGTGTTGGTTGGTTTAGATAAAAATAACAATAATAAAAGTTACCTATTTGTAAATGTTTCGGGTTGGTTTGGTTCTTCGATTGACGGAACAGTAATGATGCGCCCAGATTTTGGCCAAGCCAATCTACAAGTTTCTGTTACTGAAAGTAAAAATGAACTTCAAAACTTAATTCAATTATACCCCAACCCAACTCAAAATATCCTACATATTTCTTCATCAAACCCTATTCAAGAAATATATCTATATCAAATTACCGGAGAACTTGTGATGCAAAATATGCATGAAAATATTCAACAAATAAATGTAAGCTCCTTGCCTTCCGGAATATATATCTTAAAAATAAAAGAACAATACAAATCTTCTTTAAGTACACATAAAATTATTATTCAAAAATAAATGATACAAGAATTAGACGACTTAGAAGAAGAAACATCCGAATTATATGAACACTACAAAGTAACTGTAGATAACGGACAACAGTTTTTAAGAATTGATAAGTTTTTGGTTGATCGAATTCCAAAACTTTCCCGACATAAAATACAACTAGCATCTAAAGCAGGCCTAATAAAAGTAAATGGGATAGAAGTTAAATCAAATTACAAAGTAAAACCCAAAGATGAAATTGTTTTTTATTTTATTTCCCCAAAACGTGAACTGGAATTAATTCCTGAAAATATTCCTATTTCTGTAACATACGAAGATGAACATTTAATTATTGTTGATAAAGCACCCGGAATGGTTGTTCACCCTGGGTATGGAAACTATCGAGGAACATTAATAAATGCTCTTTTGTACCATTTTAATGAATTACAAAAATTAGAAGGTATTAGACCCGGATTGGTACATCGAATTGATAAAGATACAAGTGGTTTATTGGTTGTAGCTAAAACAGAAGAATCTATGGCGTATTTAGCCAAACAATTTTTTAATCATACAATAGACAGAAGTTACTTGGCACTTATTTGGGGTGAACCAAAAGAAACTAAAGGAACCATCATGGGTAATATAGCACGAAGTACTAAAGACCGAAAAATAATGCAGGTGTACCAAGACCCCGATATTGGTAAACATGCTGTTACACATTATGAAATTATTGAAAAATTTGGATACGTTACATTAGTAAAATGCACCTTAGAAACTGGAAGAACACATCAAATAAGAGTTCACTTTCAATCTATTGGACACCCGTTATTTAACGACCCCACGTATGGAGGAAATAAAATATTAAAAGGATCTAGTTTTTCAAAATACAAACAATTTATCGAAAATTGCTTTACTTTATTACCTCGACAAGCACTGCATGCTCATTCCTTAGGATTTATTCATCCTATTACTCAAAAAAAATTATTATTTACCAGTGAGCTCCCCACTGATTTTAATACAGTACTCGAAAAATGGCGAAGGTATGTTGGTGTTGAGAACCCTGAAATATCATGAATTTTATCGCAACTCTTTTTTACGCTTCCCATTTTCGAAAGCTACAATAAACACATCTCTAAAACCAGCACTTAATAAATTTTGTCTTAACTTTTCAGCATCTATTAATAATTTGTAATTACCTAAGGTAAAACGCGTAATTCCATCGTCTAATTTATATACCTCTACCTCTCCATAAGAATTAAATTTTTCTGTTTTAAATTTCCGAATATCTTTATATGCTCCAACCTGTACTTTAAATGTTACCCCATCCATGGGCACACTTCCTATACGCTCAACCATGCGGTTGTATTCTTTAGGATCTTTATAATTAACATTATTAAAATCTTCTGTAATACTGGTAGAGGAGTAATTTGATTTCCCATATCCCACATAACTTAATTTTTTCACACTAAATTTCGATGCATCATGTAAAACCGCACCATACATTTTTATATTGTTTCCGGGATATATCGTTCCCTGCATAGAAATGGCAGGCTTCCCTTTTAATGATGGATCTTCAGAATTTAATGAAACAAATATATGTTCAGACCCTTTGGGTATATATACGATTCCATTTTCATCGGTTCGTAATGTAAGCATAGGATAATTAGTTTGTAACGATAAGTCGGTAACATACACCTGAATATTTTTAGCTACAGAACCATCTTCAAAAAACATTTTTGCTTCAATAACAGTATTCTCAGGCTTAATAACAAGAGACTTGTTTTCAGAAACGATATTAGATGTTGATTTTTCCTCATTATTTTTTATTGAAATAGAAGTGTTTTCGAGTTGATTCTTCACCTCGTTTTGAGCCATTGTATTCTTTTCATCAACATACACATTGTTTATTACAGCTGCCATGGAATCATTCATAGGGGGTATATATGCAGGAATATTTACTTCTTCAATTTCTTCCTCGGGGTCTTTTGGAGGCTCAAAAAACATATGATCGTAATGATAATTTGCTTTTAAACTTGCAGGGTTATTTTCATTTTCCGGCATTTTTTTGCCATATAAAAACGCCTTTAAGTTTTCTTGTTCATTCACTTTTGGTTTTTCAGCTTTTTGTTCCTCTAATTTTATAGAGGTTTTTCCAAATTGTAAAATGTGACTTAATACTTGTTTAGAAGAACGTATATTTAACAGATATATGGTTGATTTTTTTACGTAAATAGATTGGTGGTAAGGGGTAAAATATAAAATATTATTCAATGATTTTGGATCATCATAGTTAGAAGTAGCTTCTCCGGTTAATCCCAAACCTTTTTGACTCTCTACCTGATCCGACAATACAGCTCTTGAAACAATCATATCCTCTAAAGTTGGACATTCAATATTTTCAGAAAGTTCATATAAAACAAATTTCAAATTATTTTCTTGCAAAGGATAAATTGAAAAATTTAAATCTCTGTCAGACTCTATTACAAGCTTGTACCAAACAGAAGTAGCATTTTTATTCAACTGTATTTGGTATTGCATATCATTTAGTTTGTCAATAAAATGTTGAGAAGAAGCCATAACCGACTCTTGATTACTATTCATCTTAACCTGAATCATGGCCTCACAATCAAATGAAGTAGGATCTGAAAATCCCTGCCTGCTGATTTCATTTTTTACTACCGACTGTGACGATTGAGAAAAAACATTAAAAAATGAAAAGAAACCTATCCATAAGAAAACGGTTTTTTGTATGATACCCATAAAACATTAGTTTGTTGGAAAAATAAACTAAAATCTATAATAAATAATGATATACGATATAAATTATTAATACTTATTTGTTGAAAATAAGACATGAAATTTCTTTTTAAAGAATTTATATATTTGGGACTTACAAGAAAAAATAAGATTTAATCATCAAACTCATGTTTTAAACAACTAGTATTATATATACAAGCTAACTTAAATATGGAAGAAAAATATACAGAGACATTTAAAACTTGGAATAAGATTGCTACAATGTATGAAGATAAGTTTATGAATTTAGACTTATATCATGAAACATATGATTTCATCTGTAATTCTATACCATTAATTCATGCCAAAATATTAGAAATTGGTTGTGGACCTGGTAATATAACAAAGTATCTATTAACTAAAAGACCTGATTTTAATATTTTAGGGATTGACGTTGCTCCAAACATGGTTAAACTTGCAAAAAAGAATAATCCTACTGCAAGCTTTTCTATTATGGATTGTAGGAAAATTTCTGAATTTAATACAACATTTGACGCAATAATAGGTGGTTTTTGTTTACCTTATTTAATACATACCGATGGATATAAACTAATTGTAAACTGCTATAATTTACTCAATAAAAATGGTCTTATGTATATAAGTTTTGTGGAAGGAGATTCTAATAAATCGTACTATCAAATAGGAAGTACCGGAGATGGAACCTATTTCTACTTTTATAACTTAGAAGAACTCATTAAACAAGTTCAAAACATTAATTTTGAGCAGATTAAAATATTTAAAGTATCCTATAAAAAATCAGAAAATGATTTTGAAACACATACCATTTTAACTGCAATTAAAAAATAAACAACCGCTTTTAATAAAAAGGCATAATAATCACGAGTATTAATTTTTATTAAATACATTACTATCAACCAATTTGTAAGGCATGAAATTCTTTGCGCTTCCCGACCTCTCTATTCCTTTACGTTGCCTGCTGCTCTCATATTTAAGAGAGGCAGTTTATTTCTTGTGTTAAACTTACCAATTTGTCTGTTTAAAGCCTTAGGGATCCGGAGTAAAAGCTTACTCCCTAGCTACGGATTAAACCCGTAGCTAGGGAGTTTTAAATCCATTTGCCATTAGAAACCCGAATCTACTGTTTTACAAAGGGGATTCTTTGTTTTCCATACTGTAACACATACACACCCGGGGTTAAACGCTGAATATCTATTTGTTGAGTGTTATCTTCGATATTTGGTAATATCCATTTTTTTAGTTCACCCATAGTATTGTATATATACAAACCTTCGGTTTCGTATATTCTTTGCTGTTCCGGTAATTCTAGATTTAACGTATTTTGTACCGGGTTGGGGTATAGTTTTAGGATTTCTTCTCTTTGGGGTTTGTATATGGTATGCACCAAATTAAAACTTGTTTGGATACCATCATAATCGGTTTGGCTTAGGCGGTAATAGTTGTCTCCTGTATAAGGACTTTCATCGTAATACACATAATCAAGTTTTTGGGTGCTGTTGCCGGCTCCGGGTATTTGTGCCATAGACTCCCAGGTACTGCCGTTGAGAGATTTTTCTAAGGTAAAATAGGCGTTGTTGATCTCTGTAGCCGTTTGCCAGTTAAGCTGTATGTAGTTTGTTTTGGATGTAGCCGAAAAATTGGTTAATTCTATAGGTAGGGGATGCATAGTGGTTTTAGCATAAAAACCAATGGTACTAAAGGTAGTAAGTTGAAATTCTGCGTAGGCTACACCTGCCTCTGTTCCGGTGGCAATAGGTTCTAAATGTACTCCAGAAGGCAAATCTGTACTGCTTAAATCGGCTACAACCTGGGCTGCGGTATGGTATGAACTTTTAAACCAACCACTATATTGTAAAGTACCGGCCGGGAAAGCATCGTTAATCATGTTGGTATGTTCGGTGGCATCATAATAAACCCGAACAATAACACCCCCATTTACACTATAGGTTCCGGGAGCTTCTATAGAAGTAAGTCTGCGACTTACGCGAAAAGTATTACCACCTCCGGTGGCCTGATAATAGCCATTGCCATTGCTGGTAACACCCGGAGGTAAAGCGCCAATATTGTTATTGTTTACTAATACACTACTGGGGCTAAAGGCATTGCCGTTAGCATCTAGATGCACTACTTTTTGATTTACACTTGCTGGATTGTAATAATAGGAGCAATGGATAGAAGTAGTAATAGAGCTACCTGAGCTTACTAACGTTGGGACGGGAGTATAAAGTGCATCACCAGACATCGTCCATCCATATAAAGAGATAATTGATGCTCTTTCAACAGAAGAGCTACAATACATTAGCCCTGTAACACCAAGAGTTTTTCCAGCTTGTAAGGTTTGACTTGACCAACCAATGAGGGTATTATCGTAATTAGCAACACTCATTCCGCAGCTACTTAGCATACCAGTAAAATTTGTAACCTAATCAACATCCCAAGACCCTAAAGACTGATTAAACTTTGTTGCCTGAAAAAACATATTTGACATACTTGTTGCTGAAGATGTATTCCAAGAACTGATATTTTGATTAAAATTTGTTGCTTGATAAAATATTCCATTAAAGCTGGTTACAGAGGATGTATTCCATCCTCCAATAGGTTGGTTAAATGAAGTTGCTGTCATAAACATGGCATTCATACTAGTGGCACTAGAAGTATTCCAGTTGCCAATATTTTGATTAAATGAAGTAGCTTCACTAAACATAGCAGTAAAAGTTGTTACCTTAGATGTATTCCAATTAGCTATGTTTTGATTAAAAGGGCAACTATAAAACATATATAACATTCTGGTTACGTTACCGGTATTCCAATTGCTGATATCTTGATTAAAAGGGGAGTCGTAAAACATATAGCCCATATCTATAGCACTTGACGTGTTCCAGTTTCCGATAGGTTGGTTAAAAATGGTATTTTGATAAAACATGGATGAGAAGTCAGTTACTTTTCCTGTATTCCAAGATCCAATATTTTGGTTGAACTTATTAGCCTGATAAAACATATAAGTCATGGTTGTTACATTTGATGTGTTCCATGATCCTATGGGTTGATTAAATTGGGATGCCGTATAAAACATAAATGCCATGTCTGTTACATTAGAAGTATTCCATGTTGAAATGTCTTGGTTAAATTTTATGGCATTTTGAAACAAACCTCTCATATTTGTAACTGAGGAAGTATTCCAGCTACCAATATCTTGATTGAAATTAGATGCATAGGAAAGCATTAACCCCATATTAGTAACCGAACTTGTATTCCATGTGCCGATGTTTTGATTAAATGCTGTTGCTGAGGCAAACATATAATACATATTTGTCACATTAGAAACATCCCATCCACTTATATCTCCGTTAAAAACAGTGCAATTTCTAAACATTTGGGAACAATTGGTAACTGAAGTAAGATTAGGATTGTCAGGAGCGTTGTATAATAATACATTACAACCATAGAATGCGTTTTCCATACTTGTCCATGCAACAGATCCCCATTGTTCTATATATTTTAAACGGGTTCTATGTGTTCCATTATTAATATAAAACCTTTTAAGATTTGTAGGAGCCAAGCTTAATTTTATTGTAGCGCCAGAAGGTAAACCAGAAATTGTAACTGAACCATCACCAGCAGGTAAGGTTCCTGATCCACTTGTTGTCATAGGTACATTTTCCCAAGTATATGCAACATCACCAACCGCTCTTTCTGCATTAAAAATAATAGTGGTTTGACCTGCTGGTAATATCCAGGTGGTAATAAAATCTTGGGTATGTGCATAAAGGGGTATTAGTGCCAAAAAGAGTGTCCATATTTTATTTCTAAAAACCTCCATATTTATGTAATTTAACATATTTAATTGTCCGTTAATACACCCAACACAAAAAATCATGGTGTTTTTTAATCTTTACACACCCCTTCACCCCTCTTATAGAGGGGACTCAAGGTATGATTTTTTGTTTTTACACATTTTAGGTTAAATTACGGACATTCAATATATTTTAAATCGTTCAACGAAAAAAAAAAAAATAGGTTACGTTTTTAAGGTTAATTGAAAATGGAAAATTGAAAGTGACAAGTCGATATTTTTTAATCATTGGTCTTTTGAAGAATTACGACACTGGAGTAAAAAAGTATTAAAAAAACAAAGTCACTACATTTTAAGATACCATATCTTTTTTTATATTTGCAACTCTTACTCGGTGAGGTGGGTGAGTGGCTTAAACCAACAGTTTGCTAAACTGTCGTACTCGAAAGGGTACCGGGGGTTCGAATCCCCCCCTCACCGCTCTTATCCAAACAAGTAACTAAAAACTTCTTCTATTTTTCCCAGTTTTATTAATTCTATCCCATGGTTTTTAGAGGATATATTTTTTTCGTTGTATTTGGAAATAATCATTTTTTTAAATCCTAATTTTTCTGCTTCACTTATTCTGCTGTCTATCCTATTTACTGTCCTTAACTCCCCGGATAAGCCTACTTCGGCACAAAAGCAAATTCCAGAGGGAATGGGTATGTCCTCGCTAGACGATAATACAGCACAAACAACCGCCAAATCTACTGCGGGATCGTCTGTTTTAATACCGCCAGTAATATTTACAAACACGTCTTTTAAAGCCAATCTAAAACCACAGCGTTTTTCCAATACTGCTAATAACATGTTTAAGCGCTTAACATCAAAACCATTAGCTGTCCTTTGAGGTGTTCCATAAGCAGCAGTACTAGCCAAAGCCTGAATCTCAATTAACAAAGGACGCATACCCTCCATAGTAGCGGCAATAGCTATACCGCTCAAGGACTCATCTTTATACGTTATAAGGATTTCACTCGGATTGGCTACCTCACGCAACCCTCCTCCAAACATTTCATAAATTCCCAACTCATTGGTTGAACCAAACCTATTTTTGGTGGTTCTGAGCAAACGGTAAATATAATGCCTGTCTCCTTCAAATTGTAACACGGTATCTACCATATGCTCCAGTAACTTTGGACCTGCAATTTGACCTTCTTTGGTAATATGCCCAATCATAAAAACCGGTACAGATGATTCTTTGGCATATTTTAAAAACTCTCCGGCACATTCTTTTATTTGTGAAATACTTCCCGGAGAAGAATCAATAGTATTGGTATGTAATGTTTGTATAGAATCAATAATAACCAACTCGGGCTGCACATCGTGTATATGATGAAATATTGTAGGAGTATAGGTTTCGGTAAGCAAATAACACGAGGTATTATCCATAGAAATTCTGTTAGCCCTCATTTTTATTTGCTCTTCACTTTCTTCACCGGAAATATATAATACCTTCATGTTTTTTTGACGTATAGCCAGTTGCAGCAAAAGGGTTGATTTACCAATGCCGGGTTCTCCTCCAAACAATATTAATGAGCCAGGTACTAACCCACCTCCCAATACTCTATTTAATTCCTGATCATTTAAAACAATTCGTTCATCTTTAGATGATTGAATATTTTGTAGTAATTTAGGAGAGGAGGTTCTTTTAGTATTGGAAATATAGCTTTGTTTTTTTTCATGTTTATTTTCAATCACCTCTTCCACATATGTATTCCATTCACCGCATGCATTACACTTTCCAACCCATTTTGGAGATTGGGCTCCGCAGTTTTGACAAAAAAAAGATGTTTTAACTTTTCCCATGCAATTATTTAACTAAATGATTGAATTTTTTGCTCAATATTAGTTGTAGAAAAACCTGGTAAATATGGAATCGTAGTAACTTCACCTCCATAGGATTGCAAAATATCATACCCCACAATATTTTCTAATTTCCAGTCTCCTCCTTTTACTAAAACATGTGGCTTAATAGTTTGAATAAGTGAGTAAGGAGTTTCGTCATTAAAAATTACTACAGCATCAACATAGTGTAATGAAGCAATAATTAATGCTCGGGAATATTCATCTTGTATTGGCCTATTATTTCCTTTATTTAGTTTTTTCACAGAAGCATCTGAATTTAAACCTACAATGAGTACGTCTCCTAAATTTGCAGCTTGATTTAAATATTCTACATGACCACGATGTAAAATATCAAAGCAACCATTGGTAAAAACAACTTTTTCTTGTTTAAATTGCCATAAGGCTAATGTGCGTTTTAGCACCTCTGAGGATAAAATTTTATTTTTAATAAATTCTATTTTTGAAAAAGTATGCATATTAAGTAAATTTTGCAATTTAAGAAATTTAATGAAATTAAATAAATATTACCTATTTAGACTAATTATATTCATAATTATAATTTGTGTTGCAATTTATTTAAGATATTATAAAATTGACTCGAAGGCTATTCACGGTGATGAAAGGTTTACTTTTCTAACCATTCATGGATTTAAATCATCTAATAATACTTATCCAAATATACTTTCTTCAATAAAAATTAAAGAGCACCAGTCATTATCTAATATTATAGATGCAAATAATTATAATGAAAATAGTAATACTATCTTATACAATATAACAATATATATTTGGTCTATGTTTTTTGGAAATAATGAGCTGATATTGCGTTTATTATCATTATTTTTTTCAATTTCCACAATAATACTTTTTATCTCTAAATTTTCGTCTTATCTCAGATATATACAACTATTAACAATATGTTTTCTATTAGCTTTTAATAGCATTTTAATTTATGAAGCACAAGAAATACGTTCTTACTCTATGGGAGTTTTTTTATCTCTATTAAGTTCTCTTTATTTTTTAAAGTTTTTACAAACAAATTACAATAGTTATTGGATTAAATTTATTATCGTTACTACAGCATTATTATTAACCCATTATTTGGCAATATACATATTAATGG
>CAZEIM010000012.1:46682-68927 GCA_964512145.1 uncultured Flavobacteriales bacterium | reverse complement strand
GAACCTGTTGGCGATATTTTTGGCAACAAAAAACCACAGCAATTAGCGATAGAAACCAAACGCTATGAACTGAAAGCAGAAGAAAAAACCAAAATAGAAAAAGCCCTTGAGCCCCTATTTGCTGCCAACCCCGATGCAGGACAATTGAAGAAGGAAGAAAAAACCTTACTGCTGCAATTTTTGGAGCAGATAAAAATATTAGACCCTGCCTGTGGTTCGGGTGCATTCCCCATGGGCATTTTACACAAGTTGGTAGAACTGCACGAAACCCTGGGAACGGTAAAAAGCCCTTATGAACTGAAAAAAGACATACTGAGCCAAAACATTTATGGGGTGGATATTATGCCTATGGCTATTGAAATTGCCCGATTGCGAGCATGGCTGAGTTTGGTATTGGAGGAAGATTACAAACCTAACGACCCTAAACATAATTTTGGAGTAAAACCCTTACCTAATCTTGATTTTAAATTTGTGTGTGCCAATAGTTTGATTGATTTGGGGCTAGACGCATACATCGGTGAAGCCAACACCAGTCTCTATGGAGGTTTTGCTGGTGAATTGATTAAACGGCTGAAATCACTGGAAAATATACGCAAAGAATATTTCATGCCGGAAGTATCTTCAAAAGAGAAAGAAAAAATAAGGCAAACGTTTCTTGAGAATAGGGATAAGCTAATAGCCGAAATTTTAGGAGAAACCGGAGAAAATAAAGTGGCTGAAGCGGGCGAATTTCAGGATGAAAAACTTAAGCAAATTGCCCGTAAGCTTAAAGAGTGGAATCCATTTGACGACAGCAAGCCAAGCCCTTTCTTCTCTCCAACATGGATGTTCGGCATTGACAAAGGTTTTGATGTGGTGATTGGAAATCCGCCTTATGGTGTTTCAATAAAGGGTGAATACCGAAATGTAGTAATTGAATCCTTAGGGAAAGTTCCCGATTATGAGATTTATTATTACTTCATTGAACTTGGAAGGAAATGGACAGGAAGAAATACGCATTGTAGCTATATTATTCCTAACTCAATTTTATTCAATGTTTTTGCATCAAATTACCGAAAAAAATTAATTGAAAATTGGAATATAAAAGAGATTCTTGATTGCACAAATTTTGATTTTTTTGAAGGTGCTACTGTTAGAAATATTATTTTCATATTTAACTCCAACGGTCCGTCTGTTAATATAGGATACAGGAATAATGTGGGTGCAACTTCTTTCTCAGAATTAATTTCTAATCCAAGAACTACTTTGCGTTCTGATGACATATTGCTCTTTAACCAGAATTGGGGCTTAGCATTTAAACTTGAGAAAGATGTTTCTGATTTAATTATAAAAATTAAGAAAAAATCAAAACCATTAGCAAATTACTTACCTGAAATGACTCAAGGTTTGATTGCTTATGATAAGTATCAAGGACAAGATGATGAAACAATAAAAAACAGAATCTATCATTTTGATAAAAAGATCAATAGTAGATTAAAGCCTTGGTTATGGGGGGAAGATATTACAAGGTATGACGTGAATTGGAATGGTAAAGAATGGATTGATTACTCAAGCGGTATTGCAAACCCAAGGCGTAAAGAGTTTTTTACAAAACCAAGGATTTTAATCAGAGAGATAACAAACCCTTCAATCTTTGCTGCTTATACTGAGGAAGAGTTTTACAATGACCCTTCTATAATCAATTTGCTTGAGGGGAAAGAAATTGAATTAAAAGCAATTTTAGCCATTCTGAACTCTAGGTTGGCGAGCTTTTTACATTTTAATAATTCTCCTAAGGCTACCAAAGGAGCTTTCCCTAAAATACTTGTTGAAGATATCAAGCAATTTCCAGTAGCAGATGAGTTATTGAAAAAGCAAAAGGGTTTGATAGATAGAGTTGAAAAAATTCTTTCTCTTAAAAGTAAAAACCAAGACACCACCGCCTTAGAGCGAGAAATAGATGTATTTGTTTACAAGCTCTATGAACTCACGTATGATGAAGTAAAAATAATAGATAAAGATTTTTGGTTGAGTGAGGAGGAGTATAAAAATGTCTGAACTGAGATTTTTAAGATTTTTGGGAATGTGGTATTATTTTCCTATTAATCAGGAAAGGAAATATGAAAATCCTTAAATCCCATAAATCACAGTCCAGACAATGAGTTCAAACAAATAATAACAAACTATGAAATACGAAGATATAACAAGAAGAATTTTAGCAGCAGCCTTCAAGGTTCATGGTGCCTTAGGTAATGGTTTTCAAGAGGTTATTTATCAAAGAGCATTGGAAATAGAGTTTACTTTTCACGAATTAGGTTTTAAACGAGAATTGGAAATGCCCATTTTTTATAGAGAGCAACAAATAGGAACAAGAAGGGTTGACTTTTTTGTAGAAGATTTGATAATGGTTGAATTGAAAGCCATTATCAAATTAGAGGATGTACACATTGCCCAAGCCATGAATTATTTGGAAGCATATAATATGGAAATTGGAATGCTGATAAATTTTGGTTCAAAGAGTTTGGAATATCATCGGATAACCAATAAGAAGTACAATCCCAAAATCATCCAATCTCAAAAATCCCAGTTCAGACAATGAGTGAGAATATGAATGTATCAGACTGGTTTACCGTTGTTTCAATCTTATCTGCATTTTTGGGTTTTTTAATTCAAAATGAACTTCGATTGTTTCTTGCGAAACTCTTTACAATTGAAAAAGTCATTATAGGCTACCTTTTATTAATTCAGATACCGATTTTATTATTTTTCTGTGAACTATCCAATGAATTTACTTTTTTAAAGAGAGCCCCATTTACAATTGAGAAAGGTATTGAGCCTAAGAACTTGGCATTTTTGATTGTGCTAACTTTTTTGATATATGTTTTAATTAGGCTTTATTGGTTGGTTCCCAAAAATAAAATGTCAAAATCCATTTATGCTATTTATTACTCTAATGTAAAGCAGAATCAAGTTCTTTTTCATGAACTATTTACAAAATATGAATCAGTGGATTTTATAAATTCTAATTGGAACAAGTATGAGGAGATGTTCGATAACGAAGATGTTTTGAAAGTATTTGTAGATAGGGATCCAATAGTGTTATTAAAGATCTGGCGCAATTTCAATCAGGAGAAATCATTTCAAAAGGTGTTTAGGTTATTCATAGAAAATCCAAATTCGGCATATTACTCTGAAATAAAAGAGCATTGTATGTTGAATGATAAACCTTTTTTAAACAAGGCACTTAAGGACAACATACAGCAATCTATTCATAATGGGATCCTGATGGTTTTTACCGACCATGTTTCAAAACATTTGCAGGCAGAACATGGCAAAAATAATATCTACAATAAAGAACATTATCATCCCAAAACAAAAGAAGTTGAAGGGTTTGATTTACCGCTTTACTATCACATTCGATTTATCGGGTTAATGTATTCATCAGCAATTGAAAATAGGATTGACATTTCAGCAATTTCACACAGATATACCAACATGCAAACCATTTATTCCGGTATGGTAGGGCAAATGATTAATAATATTATTGTAACAGAAGAAAATGCCGGAAAGGAATGTTCATCAAATTATCATTGGCTCATTGATCAAATATTTGATATTCAAAGTAATTGGCTGGCAAAATTTACTGAAGAAAGCAATAAGGAAGAAAAGTACTTTAACCCAAAGAGTAGTTATGTTTCCTTTATTCCTTTTTCAATTTCGCTTTGCTTATTAGAGTTGTATAAAGGTTTGAGAAAGGCAAAAATAACCATAGAATTTTTGAACAGTACAATTTACTACAGCATACTTTCTCACTACTTTAACTGTGGGTTTAATGATATCATGAAAACATCAATTGAGAAAGAAATTATCATTCGTATTCCAAATGAGCTAGTTAATCCTGTTCTTACATTTGCTTTAGATCAAAGATTTGGCATTACTTATAATGATTTTATTTCTGGAAATTATGATAGATTAAACGATTGTGAAAGGGAAATGCTTTTAAGATTATTGAAGTTTTTAAAAGACAACAACAAGATATAATGTTTTTAGACGAGTTTGAAAAATACAATTCACAATACGAAAAGGGGATAAAGAAAATCTCTTTGCGATCAGCTTATCCGAAAGTGGAACGAAAAACTTTACACCTTAAAATGGAACCATCGTTTGACAACTACGATTTGTTTTTCAATCGTAAAGGGTTATTACTTCACAGTGTTCATATAGAGAAAAACAAAAACTACAAAGTAATTTATGGCTATAACCACAAAGGTATTTTGCTTTCCGCCATGAGTTTGCTTTCAGAAAAGAATGAATTGATTTCGCTGAGTGAATTTGAATATGACGAGAAAGGAAGAATTGAAAGGGAAACTGTTCGTTCATTTTACTACAGTTTGGACCCTATTGTGATTTCTGAATGCATCCACACCTATAAGGAAAATATTCACGAAATACTGATGACAAGTGACGATGAAGAAGAAGATTGCACCTTTTATTATAACTCTGACAATATGGGAAGAGTGATTGAAGAAAAAGCAATTCGTGGTGAAAACGAATTAGTTTACTGGAACAAAAACGAATATGACAAAGATGATAACCTGATAAAAGAAATTTCCTTAGACGAATACGGAAAACCCAATGGAGTATATGAGTTCCTGCCATTCAAAAACGGGCTTTCAACCGGTTACAAATACAAATCAAAAGAAACAAACTACCTAAGAGAATATTCATTTACATTTAATGAGAAAGGACATTGGGTAAATCAGGTAATGTTGAATGACGGTGAGCCAAGATACTTTTACGACAGAACAATTGAATATTATTGAACACCACCTAACCGAATTTTACAGGAGGCTTATATTCCCAAAAATTAAAGCCCTAACTTGTAACTTTATTTACCCACACATATACTGTTAGCGTTTTATAATAGTGTTACTATCATCCTTCATCTTGCGCAACTTACCATAAGAACAATCTCATGATATTTTTAGTACTTAAAAATCTTGTGTACTTTTGATGACCATGAGTTTTACACTTTTATATTCAGATAAGTATACAAAAGCACGTGCCGGAGAGTTAAAAACTGCTCATGGCATCAGACAAACGCCTATTTTTATGCCTGTAGGAACAGCAGGAACGGTTAAAGCGGTGCATCAAAGAGAGCTAGATAACGACATAAAAGCACAAATAATTTTAGGCAATACATATCACTTATATTTACGACCCGGAATAGATATTTTGTATAAGTCGGGAGGTTTGCACAAATTTATTCATTGGAATAAACCTATACTAACCGATAGCGGAGGTTTTCAGGTATATTCTTTAGCCCACCGAAGAAAAATTACGGAAGAAGGGGTAAAGTTTTCATCACATATAGACGGTTCTTGGCATTATTTTACTCCGGAAAGGGCTATAGAAATACAGCAGTTTATAGGGGGAGATATAATCATGGCTTTTGATGAATGTACTCCATTTCCATGTGATTATTCATATGCTAAAAAATCTATGCATTTAACACACAATTGGCTAGATAGATGCCTACAATATCACAATAATAATGCACAAAAGTATGATTATCCTCAAATGCTGTTTCCTATAGTACAAGGGAGTGTTTATAAAGATTTAAGAATAGAATCAGCCCAATATATTGCAGATAAAAATGCGCAAGGGAATGCCATTGGAGGGTTATCTGTAGGAGAACCAGCAGCTCAAATGTACGAAATGACCGATTTGGTTACTCAATATTTACCAAAAGATAAGCCGAGATATTTAATGGGGGTAGGAACGCCTGAAAATATATTAGAATGTATTGCCTTAGGAATAGATATGTTTGATTGTGTTATGCCTACACGAAATGCTAGAAATGGTCAATTATTTACATCTAAAGGGGTAATAAATATTAAAAATAAAAAGTGGGCAGAAGACTTTTCGGCATTAGATGAAGATAACCATACCTACGTTGACACGTATTATTCAAAGGCGTATGTTCGACATTTATTTCACATCAATGAGCGATTAGCAGCGCAGATAGCTTCTATTCATAATTTGGGTTTTTATTTGTGGTTGGTACAGCAGGCACGTAAAAATATTTTAGAAGGTACATTTTCGATTTGGAAAGAAAAAATGGTGCAACAAGTTAGTCAGCGCTTATAATGTTTACAATATTAGATCGATACATTATACGAAAGTTTTTAACCACTTTCTTTTTTATTTTGGCTGTCATTATGTCTTTGGCGGTAGTATTTGATGTTTCCGAAAGAATAGATGAGTTTGTGGGCAAAAGTGCCCCATTAAAGGCTATAATTTTTGAGTATTATTTGAATTTTATATTTTTTTATAGCAATTTATTTAGTGGATTAATAACTTTTATTGCGGTAATTTTTTTTACCTCAAAAATGGCTTATAATTCAGAGATTGTTGCTATTTTAACAGGATCTGTATCTTTTAAAAGATTTTTAGTTCCCTATTTTACAGCATCTACCTTGCTTATTTTTTTAGCTCTATTTATGAATCATTTCATTATTCCAAAGGCTAATAAAGAGCGGTTGGAGTTTGAAGATAAATATGTGCGGCAGGCTTTTAATTACTCTTCTAGAAATACACACATAGCCATTTCAAATGAAGAAAATTTGTATTTCGAATCTTTTAGTACAGGAACAAATATGGGGTTTAAATTTTCACTTGAAAAATGGGATGGAAATAAAATGATTTATAAGGCTAATGCATCAAGTTTTTTATGGGATTCCACAAAAAACAAATGGAGTTTGCGAAATTATCAGGAGCGTTTTATTTTGGATAGCTTAGAAATATTAAATACCGGATGGCAAAAAGATACTACCTTACCCATATCTCCTCAAGATTTTGTTAAAAAAAGCAATATCGTAGCTTCTATGAATACACTTGAATTAAATAAATACATAGAACAAGAAATTGCAAAGGGATCCGATGAAATTGCTTTTTATGAATTAGAAAAACACCAACGTACCTCTATGCCTTTTTCGGCATATGTATTAACTTTAATAGGAGTAGTAATTGCCAGTAAAAAAGTACGTGGAGGCATAGGTTTACACTTAGCCAGTGGAGTAGGTATGTGCCTAATTTATATATTATTTCAAAAAACGGCCACTGTTTTAGCAACTAACGCGGGACTAAACCCACTTATAGCAGTTTGGATTCCTAATATTATTTTTTTAGGCTTTGGAATTTATTTATATGTTAGAGCTCAAAAATAGGCAAGTTCATATATATATATGAAATAATAAATAAGTTCATTAATAACTCAGAGATAAGATTTTTTTTAGCATAAATATATCCATACGAAATAAAGTAAGATATTGGTAATGCTAAAAATGAAAGCAACAGAGGGTTGTTTACTGAAAACATCAATATGATGATTGAACCTATTAAAAAAATAAATTGCATCGAGTATAAATTTCTGATTTTAAGTGTTGGCGTTTTTGTTTTAAACAATAAAAGGTAAATTCCTCTTAAACAAGAGATTAATAAGATGCTTAAAAAAATAATATTTTTTGGATTGTATAAAGCATTATATGAAGGTATTTTATAGCTAAAAAAACCTTGCGGAATATCTAAAATATAACAAAAACTATAGTAATATATAAATGGTAGTAATAATCCAAATATCACAATTAATAATATGCGGAAGTTTATATTTTGTCCACTAAAAAAGGCTATTAAAAATAACACAGCAATACTCCAAGAGTATCCGGAAAATAACACAGATAATCCTAAAAATAAACTCATATAAAACATGCTCGAAATAGTGTTTTTATGAATCTTATCTAAAAAATAAAAATAGTATATATAAACTAAAAATTGCAGGAGTACAGAAAGCCAAAAATAAACATTAAATAATTGGATGTTTATAATATAAAAATTTAATAATGAATGTATTAATATTGGAATATGAGTTTTTTTTGGGAATAAATTAGTGCGTTCAAAAAAAACATTAAATACAATACTCTGTAAAACAATAAAAATGGTATTTAAAATATACGCTACATATTGGTTTGGAGTATTTGATAAAGCAGTTTCGTTAAAAAAATATACAGAAGATAAAATAAACAGAATTATAATTACAAATGGAAAAACCCAAACATCGTTTTTTTTAAGTATAAAATACACAATACGTTAATTAAAATAATTTGTTTGGGGAGTGTTTTCTCTCAATATAGTTTTATTTAAATAAAACTATATTGAGAGTTATAATAAAACTATCCAGGATAATTTCTAGTAGTGTTTCCTGTATATATTTGTCTTGGTCTTCCAATAGGCTCTTTATTGCCAATCATCTCTTTCCATTGTGCAATCCATCCAGGCAAACGGCCAATCGCAAACATTACTGTGAACATATCCGTTGGGATGCCTAAAGCCCTATACACAATACCAGAGTAAAAATCAACATTTGGATATAATTTTCTACTTACAAAATACTCATCTTTTAAAGCAACTTCTTCTAATTTTTTAGCAATTTCTAAAACTTCGTCCTGTATTCCAAGTTTTTCAAGTACTTCATCACACGCTTTTTTTATTATGGTAGCTCTTGGATCAAAGTTTTTATAAACTCTATGACCAAATCCCATTAACCTGAAAGAATCATTTTTATCTTTTGCTTTGTTCACCCATTTTTCAACATTTCCACCGTCATTTTTGATTTTCTCAAGCATTTCAATTACCTCTTGATTTGCCCCCCCATGTAAAGGGCCCCATAATGCACTCACTCCGGCAGATATTGATGAATATAAATTTGCTTTGGAAGATCCTACCAATCTTACGGTTGATGCAGAACAATTTTGTTCATGATCGGCATGTAGAATGAGCAGTTTGTCTAATGCCCGTACAATTACAGGATCAATTTCATAATCATCTGTCGGCATTGCAAACATCATATACAAAAAGTTTTCGCAGTATTTTAAACTGTTTTTAGGATACATAACCGGATGTCCTAAAGAATTTTTATAAGACCAAGCAGCTAAAGTTGGTAATTTAGCTAATAATCTGATAATTGTTAAGTTTGTTTCTTCTAACGCATTATTCCCTGCAACTTCAGGGTAAAAAGTAGATAGTGCACTTACCATCGAAGCTAAAACCCCCATTGGGTGTGCCTTTGAAGGATATGCTTCGTAAAAACGCTTCATGTCTTCATGTATAAGCGTATGCATGGATATTTTTTTCGAAAAGGCTTCTAACTCTTGTTTACTAGGTAGTTCACCGTTAATTAATAAATAGGCGACTTCTAAAAAAGTAGATTTTTCAGCTAATTGTTCAATGGGATAACCTCTATATCTTAATATACCTAATTCACCATCTAAAAATGTAATATTACTTAATGTAGCTCCTGTGTTTTTATAACCTGAGTCAAGAGTAATATACCCAGTAAGGTCTCTTAGGTTAGTAATATCTATGGCCTTTTCATTCTCACTTCCTGTAATTACCGGTAGTTCATATTCCTTGCCGTTGAGGTTTATTTTAGCTGTTTCAGACATAGGTTATAATAATTAGTTTAGTTTATACAAAAATATAATCAAACAACAATCAACCAAGAAAAAAGTGCTTTTTTACAAAATATTTTTCTTTTACGCTGGTTAAATGTAGTTTTAATAGATTTAATAAATTGGATTTCAAATAATTGTATTATTCTTTAATAAATAAAGAACTAGAATTAAATAAAAAATTTCCAGTTTTATTTTTACATTGAATCATTTTTTCCCATAACAAACTTTTTTCTTTTACATCTTTAGGTAAAAATGGTAACGTATTATCAATTTTTTCTATGTAATGTAACATTAATAAGGTAATTAATAAAAACTGCACTCCTCCAGCTAAAGCTCCGGCTACTCTGTTTAACCAATTTAGTTGTAATGTTTTTAAAATCTTTTCTAAAATTTTACCTATTAAAATTAGCAAAATAATTACACTAATAGTAATAAGCAAAAAGGACACTATATATGATAAGTTTTCTGAAATCCAACCATTTTTAACCATGTAGATTGCCAACATATCTGATAATTTTATAGCTAAAAATATAGCTAAAAATAATGAGGCCATAGAAATCATAACAAACACAAATCCTTTTATAAAACCTCTAACTATACCATACAAAAATGGAATTAGTAAAAAAATATCTATATAACTCCAGGTCATACCGGCTTAACATTCTTTTCGTCTTCTGTAAAATATTCTTTTTGGTACTTTTTTTCAAAAGTATGTATCATGTTGTTTGTTTTTTCTAAATGCAGAATATAATCTCTGCTTTTTTCATGAAATGCTTTATGTTGAAGATTCTTAAAAATTTTATCAAAATCATGCATATATTCATGAGAAATTCCATCTATACAACCTATTTTTATTTTCTCCCAAATATATTGAATACCCAATTCGTTTGGGTGTAGCAAATCGGAGCTATAAAATCGATAATCTCTTAAGTCATCCATTAATAATTCGTATGCGGGAAAGTATTCTGTATTTTCTGATTTTTTTTGAATGATATTAAAAATGGACGAAAACAACAACGCTTTACTGACATTGTTTTCAAAAAAACCATCTTTTATATGTCTAACAGGGCTTATTGTAAAAATAAAACGTATGTTTTTATTTATTGATGATACATCTTCAATAATCTTTTCTATAGATTGTTCAATTTCTACAGGCGATAAAAGTCGTTTAGTAAAAAAATCGCCCGGTATTTTATGACAATTTGAAATCACTTCTCCAGTTTTCTTCCACTCATAAACCCAAGAAGTGCCTAGCGTAATGAACATAAAATCTGCCTTTTGAATAAAATTCAAAAAATTCTCCTGTATTTGATGGAGTTTATTTATTATTTCATCTTCCTTTTCGGAAGAAAATAATGAGTGATGGTGTAAACTATGCCAAACAGCATTGTAAAAAACTAAATCGGATACTGTATATGTTTTTTTATGAGTAACCTGTGTAATAATACGACTAAGAGAAACAGGATTGTATACGGTTCCAAATGGATTTACCAATGCATGCCACTTGTAATGTAAAAACTTATTTCCAATATTTTCAGAAAAACACGATCCAACAAAAGCTAAAGAATGATGGTAGGATATCTTTTTAATCCATGGGGTTATGTTTATTTCAGTTCGGAACATGCATCAGCTAAAATTTAATAACGCATACTTTTTAGCATACGATTCATATAAAATTTTAATCAATCCGTCAGCTAAACCTATTCTAGGCACTATTACATTTTGAGCATGAGATTTTTGCATGATTTGAGTGAAAATTTTTAACGCAGGCACAATAACATCCGCTCTGTCTGGATTTAAATTATATTTTTTAATCCGCTCGTTGTAAGTTAATTTTTCTAATTCTTTGTATAATTTATTAAGTTTTGATAGTGAGATGTTTGAATCGTTTCTTTTTTGATTTATTAACTTAATAACCTTATTTATATTACCCCCAGATCCAATAATATGAACATCTTTATAGGGCTTTGAAATTTCTTGAACCCATTGGTTCATATTTTCCCATTCCTGGGCTTCCACCTTGTTTTTTAGCATTCGAACCGTACCAATTTTAAACGAGTTTGAATGTAATATTTTTCCAAGATGAAATAATGATATTTCAGTTGACCCTCCTCCAACATCTACATATAAATAGGCGTTTTGTGAACTTTTTATGCCTAAATCTTCAAATTTATAGGAATGAATGATTTCTGCTTCTCTTCTGCCAGATATTAACTCAATCTTTAATTCCGTTTGCTCTTCAATTTCTTGAATAACTTGATTTCCATTTTGAGCTTCTCGCATAGCTGAAGTAGCACACGCAACTGTGTCTACAACGTCATGCACTTTACATAAATATTTAAAGGAAAGTAATGCCCATAATAACTTATCTTTTTTTTCTTTCGATATTTTTCCGGACTCAAAAACATCCTCACCTAAGCGCAAAGGAATTCTTAGAAGAGTATTTTTAGTATATTTTACTGGATACTCATCATGATTTACATCCATAATAAGTAATCTTATGGCATTTGAACCAATATCAATAGCGGCAAATTTTATCATAATATTCTATTTGTAAAAATAGTATTTTTTGAAATGAAATTAGTCATAGAATCTTTAATCAATATTTTTCGTGCAAAAATTTTAAAAGAAAACTCAGCTTATAGTATTAAGAAAAAATATTAGCTCATTCCAAAAAAGTAATGGTATGATGTTTTTTTAATTAAAAAAAACTAAATTTGTGGTTCGTTCTTTATAAAACGTTTATCATTATAAGCGTTTACTATATAAACTCATAAGTTTGGTCCTGTGGCCGAGTGGCTAGGCAGAGCTCTGCAAAAGCTTGTACAGCGGTTCGAATCCGCTCGGGACCTCTACTTTTTTAAGCCTTTTTTTCTTTGACAAGAAATATAAAATTTTGGGCTTTATGTTTATCCCTTTTGTATATATGCATTTGGTTGTTTTGCAAAACATGAGTTGTATAACCCAGTGATTCAAGTAAATCAATACATTTTGTTCTGTTTTCATTTTCCCACAATTCAGTATATATAATAGGTTTATGTTTTAATAAAAGTTTTCGGGCTCCTTCTAAAACAAAATATTCAAAATTTTCCACATCCATTTTAATAGCACTAATTTCACCTTGATTTAATGCATTAAGTAATTCAATGTCATCTAATTTTTTTATAGTTACTTTATAGGTAATTCCTTCATTAAATTCAGTAATACTATCGTGTATGATATGACTTAAACCTTGCATTTTAGTATTGGATATAACAGGCATTACCATATCGGCCTGTCCATTTTCATTTCCTAAGGCCATTTCCATAATTTCAACCTGACTTAATTGATAAAATGCGCATATTTTTTTTAAAACATGAATATTATTAGGTATAGGTTCAAATGCAAATACACGTAATTTTTTTTTCGATTTTGCTAAGTGAGCTGTCATAATTCCAATATTTGCTCCTATATCTAAAACAACGCTGTTTTTAGGGATTTGCTTTAAAAAGAAAAAAAAGTCTTTTTCTTTTTTATCGAATTTTAACGTATTTATTTTAAACCATGAGAAAACAAATAAATAATTTTTAAAACCAAATATTTTTTGTAACAGAAATTTTATTGAATTTTTCATCTGCACAAAAATATTTTTTTCCTATTACACTCGGTTTTTTTGTTAAAAAAAACAACCAAAGCCATTTTTTATACCATTAGCCTCAAAATTTATGTACTTTTATATTGCTTTAGGGGTGTTTGGGAAGCAATTCCTAATCTGAGAATATACCCTATTACCAGATCAGGTTAATACCTGCGTTGGGAAAAGTAATTCTTAAAGCACTCCTTTTTGTTATATGTAAGTATGAATATATATATTAATAACGAAGTTTTTTCAGTTCAAGATAATATATCCTTAGAGCAATTACTCGAAGAGCTAAATATAGATTCTAAAGGTTTGGCAATTGCTTTTCAACAGGAAATAATTTCAAAAACATCCTGGAAAAATTTCATCGTTCAAGATAATCAAAAACTAACATTTATTAGAGCTTCTCAGGGAGGTTAAATTTAAAAATATGAAAGCAACAAAAGATATAATACCAGGTGCATCCTCTAAAATTACTCGAGATGGATTTCCCGGTTCAAAAAAGATATATGTTTCAGGAAAAATTCATCCGATACAGGTTGCCATGAGGGAAATTGAATTAACAGATTCTCCGGCCACTTTTCAAAATGGACAGTTTGATAAAATAAAAAATCCTCCGGTAACTGTATATGATACTTCAGGTCCTTATACCGATCCATCGGTTAATATTGATGTTAAAAAAGGAATTCCAAAAATCAGACAAAATTGGATCATACAAAGAAACGATATACATACGTTGCCAGAAATCTCTTCAGAATATGGGAAAATGCGTTTACAAAGTTCCGAATTAAGTCATTTAAGATTTCAGCATTTACAAAAACCGCTTAAAGCAAAAACGGGTCAAAATGTAACTCAAATGCATTATGCTAAAAAAGGAATCATTACACCAGAAATGGAGTATATAGCTATACGAGAAAATCAAAAGATAGAAGAGTGGAATCAATTTAATGTTCAGCATCCCGGACAAAGCTTTGGTGCTAAAACTCCAAAAACCCTTATTACTCCTGAGTTTGTTCGTGATGAGGTTGCTGCAGGAAGAGCTATTATTCCAGCTAACATAAATCATCCTGAGTCTGAACCTATGATTATTGGTCGAAATTTTTTAGTTAAAATAAATGCCAATATTGGTAATTCTGCTGTTACTTCGAGCATCGAAGAGGAGGTTGAAAAAATGGTTTGGGCCATACGTTGGGGAGCTGACACAGTCATGGATCTTTCTACCGGAAAAAACATTCACGAAACCCGAGAGTGGATTATACGAAACTCTCCGGTTCCTATTGGAACAGTACCTATTTATCAAGCGCTTGAAAAAGTAGGAGGAAAAGCAGAAGAATTAACTTGGGAGATATTTAAAGATACATTAATTGAACAAGCTGAGCAAGGGGTGGATTATTTTACAATTCACGCAGGAGTATTGTTGCGCTACATACCATTAACAGCAAAAAGAGTTACCGGAATAGTTTCTAGAGGAGGATCCATAATAGCAAAATGGTGTTTAGCTCATCACAAAGAAAATTTTTTATATACCCATTTTGAGGAAATATGCGATATTATGAAATCTTATGATGTTTCATTTTCACTAGGGGATGGTTTAAGGCCAGGCTCCATTGCAGATGCAAACGATGAGGCTCAATTTGGAGAACTTAAAACCTTAGGAGAGTTAACAAAAATTGCTTGGAAGCACGATTGCCAGGTAATGATTGAAGGTCCGGGGCATGTTCCAATGCATATGATTAAGGAAAACATGGAGTTACAGCTAAAGGAGTGTCACGAAGCTCCATTTTATACGTTAGGCCCTTTAACTACAGACATAGCTCCTGGATACGATCATATTACTTCGGGTATTGGAGCGGCTATGATTGGATGGTATGGAACCGCTATGTTATGTTATGTTACCCCTAAAGAACATTTGGGCTTACCTAATCGGGATGATGTTAAGCAGGGAGTTATTACTTATAAAATTGCAGCGCATGCTGCTGATTTAGCGAAAGGACATCCGGGCGCGCAATATAGAGATAATGCTTTAAGTAAAGCTCGTTTTGAGTTTAGATGGCAAGATCAGTTTAATTTATCGTTAGATCCAGACACTGCTCGTTTATATCATGACGAAACGCTCCCTTCTGATAATGCTAAGGTGGCTCATTTTTGCTCTATGTGTGGGCCACATTTTTGTTCTATGAAAATTACTCAAGATGTTCGAGAATATGCTCAAAAACAAGGATTATCAGAAAATCAGGTTATTGAGCAAGGGCTAGAAGAAAAAGCCAAAGAGTTTGTACAAAAAGGCAGTGAAATATATTTATAAGGTTTTGTTTTTCTGAAAGCACCAAGACCATATGTAATAAGTGTTGCAGGTTTTGACCCTTCCTCTGGCGCAGGTATTTCAGCCGACATAAAAACGTTTGAACAATGTAAAGTGTACGGCTTAGGTATTGTTACTGCTCAAACCATTCAAACGGATAAAGATTTTTTATCTATTCATCCTACTGATGAAAACATTGTATTTAATCAACTCGAACTACTACTTTCCCATTATCCAGTAAATTGGATAAAAATAGGAATGATTCCTTCGGTAGAAGTATTGAATAAAATCATTATGAAAATAAAAACGATTCGTCCCGAAGCGAAAATAGTATGGGATCCAGTTTTGTCTAGTTCTACCGGATTTAAAATTCATGAAAGTATTTATAATATTGAGCATATTGTAAGAAATATTTTTATGATTTGTCCCAATTGGTTGGAGGCTGAATTATTGATTAAAAACAGTAATGCTGTAGAGTCGGCTAAGCAATTATCAAAATACACGAATGTGTATTTAAAAGGGGGGCATAATCTACATGATATAGGTAAAGATTATTTGTTTACAATAGAAGGCAAGGTTTATCCGTTTCGATCTAAAGCTAAAAGTATTGTTTACCCAAAACATGGTTCTGGTTGTGTTTTTTCAAGTGCATTAACTTCTTATTTAGCATTACATTATCCTTTAATTAAAGCGTGTTTACAAGCAAAAGAATACACTTTGCAGTTTCTGCAAAGCTCACCTAGTCAATTAGGGTACCACAAAAGATAATTCATAAAACCAGTTGATATTTTAACAACATGGCTAAAAATTGAATTAACAGTTCTACTATATTTATTGTATCATTATAATTAACTACTTTTGTATTTTTAAAATTAGTAACGTTTTTTTGTATTTTACGTATAATTAAAGATGTATAAAAACATTAAAATATTTATTGTATCATTTTTTATATTTATTTCTGGATAAATTTCTTTGATAAACTTTGATTTTATTATTTTTTATATTTATTTATAAATTTTCTTTGCCCGCTCAATCATTTCTTTTATTGAACGGAGATACCATTAACCGTATAGATGCCAATAATTTAAGGCAAGGACATTGGAAGATGTATGGGAAAATGTTGGATGAGCAACGATATAAACCTGATCAGGTAATTGAAGAAGGGGAGTTTATAAATAATAAAAAGCAAGGAATTTGGACTAAATATTTTCCATCGGGAAAAGTTCATACCATCATCAATTATGTAAATAATAGACCTAATGGTTCTTACAAAGTTTATTATGAAAATGGCCAATTAGAAGAGGAGGGCGATTGGAGAAACAATAAAAACGTTGGTAATTTTAAACGTTATTATGAAAACGGTAAGCTTCAACAAGAGTTTGTATTTAATAATTATGGCAAACGGGATGGCGTTCAAAAATATTATCATGAAAATGGTCAGCTTATGATTATAGGTGAGGTAAGAGATGGTAAAGAAACTGGGGAGTTTAAAGAATATTATGAAGATGGAAAACTAAAATCTGCCAAATTTTACGATGAACCGGGTGTGGTTAACCATCAAAAAACAAAAGAGTTTGCTCCAACCAAAGAAACACAAAATCAAAATGCAGTTGAAATTATTGATGACAAAAAAATAGCTACTGTAGAAAAAGATGCGGTACAAAATGAAGCAGATAAAAAAATAAATCCATTTAATGGCAATGGAGACCATACTTTATATAATAAAAACAGACAAATTTCTCAAAAAGGATTTTTTAAAAATTATAAATTAATCAATGGTTTGTATTACCGATACGATGAAAACGGTATTTTAAAAAATATTGAACAATACCGAAATGGAAAATATATTGGAGATGCTCCTTTAGAAGAGGATACAAAAAAATAAATTTAGCCAAGGATATAAAATATACCTTGGCTAAATAGTATTATTGAATACGTAAAGAAAAAATTAAATTTCTTCCTGCAGCTACCAATCCAGAGCTATATGGTCTATAACGCTGATCAGTTATATTTTCCACACCTATACTTATCGTAAGATTTTGATGAAACTGATACATTGCCTTGAAATTTAAGGTGTACCAACTAGGTGAATATGGATTTCCATTTGTATCTTTTGCGTAAATTACCTGTTTTTGTCTTTCTTCTGTATTTAATCTCTCATAGCTCACTTTGGAACTGTACATCGTATATAATTGCATAATCAATTTGTCTTTTTGATAAGAGAGACGTGTGATTCCAAATGCGGGAGCAGCGTGTCTTGAAGGGTTAACATCTCCATTATCCATTTCTTCTCTACCCAATTGATAATTATAGCGAGCAGAAAGGCTAAAACCAGAAGGTAATTTTAACTCTATTCCTGTATTGAAACCATAAACAGTTCCGTATGCTGCATTTTGAATAGCATATACTCGACTTAACTGACCATCATACAAAATACTATCTTTTCCATTAACCTCAAACGGCCTCCGAACCATAGCATGATCTAAATAGGTATAGAAACCCGTTGCATCAAGTTTAACCACATTGCCAAAGATTTTTGAAATGCTTAATTCTCCATTGTAGGCGTACTCGGCATTTAAAGATGTATTCGGCACAATTACTTCACCGCTTACAAAATCAAATATTTTACCTATATCATCCACGTTTGGAGCTCGAAAACCAGTACTTCCGTTTACGCTGATTTTCCAAGTTTCAGTTGGTGTGTAAACAAGTCCAATGCTTCCTGTTGTTGCTGAATTTTTAACGGTAGAACTTGTGAAATCGAATGGATAGAAAGCAAGATGTCGTGTAAAGTCAGATTGAATATTGAACGCACTATATCTAGCACCTAATTGAACTAGAAACTTTTCGGAGGCAATATATTGATAGTTTACATAAGCTGCATAACTGCTCCATTTAGAAGCCGGATATCTATCAGGTACAAGCATAGGATTTCCGTTTCTAATATCAACAGCAGTGCCTGTTGAGGTTACGTCATTTAGCACATATTCAGTACCGTAATATAAACGATGTTTGTTAATAGATTTGTCAAAGTCCCAATTTACCGAATAAGCAAGTACTTCTTCCAAATTGGTTCGAAGTCTGTGATGATTAAACCTTCTGTCAATTCTACTTTCTTCAAAGTTTTGTTGAGCTACTCGAAGGCTCATTTGATCATACATTTTGTTGCTTTTACTATGAGTAATCATCAAATTATTCATCATCCAAATTTGTGGGCCATAATTCCACACTGCAGAAACAGGTAATCCGTTTTGGTTGGTTTCAATTAACCGATCGTATCTGGAGTATTCCGAAGTTTCTGAGAAATGAAATCCATATTGAAAGTCTAATGAATTGTTGGGTTTAAATCTAATTTTTTGCATTAGATTTATTTGTGAATATCCTGTGGGATTTTGCACTCTAGGATCTGTATTTTCAAATACCCTGTCCACACTATCTACTCGCTGTACAACAAACAGCTTCAAATATTCATCAGGCCCGTTTTTACCCATTCTCAAGTTTCCGAATTTTGAATGTGTTAAACTTGTAACAAATGCCCACTTCTTCCGGCCTACATTCACATCAAAATGATTGGTTACTTCTTGGTTGGCAGATGAATATCGGCTAACTGCTTTAGCTATTACCAATGATTTATTGGTTAACGATAATTGTGGCGTGAGCGTTTGAAAACTCATAACCCCACCAATGGCATCACTACCATAAATAACAGAGCCCGGGCCAAAAAAAACTTCGGTGTTTTCAATAGAAAAAGGATCTAACGAAATTACTTGTTGAATATTTCCTGCTCTAAAAATAGCCGAATTCATTCGAATACCATCTACCGTATATAATAATCGATTTGTGGCAAAACCTCTAATCATAGGGCTTCCTCCCCCTTGTTGACTTTTTTGAATAAATACTTCACCAGATGTTCCTAATAAATCAGCCGTGGTTTGCGGATTCAGTAAAGCAACTTCTTGAGAAGAGATAATCGAAATTTTTGAAGGACTCTTTTTGGATGATTGAATCCATCGATTAGCCGAAATAACTACTTCGTCAAATTGAGTAGATGAAACCATTAATTTTATTTCAAAATTTTGCTTTTCTAACTCCGTGTAATTGGTCTTAATAGTTTTATAACCAAGTCTTCGGATTTCAATTTTTACCGATTTAAGAAATGCAGAAATATCAGCTTGTCCATTTGCATTGGTTGTTGTGTATGCATAAGGATTTGTGCTTAATAAAGTGACTAATTCTAGAGGCTTTTGTGTTTCGTTATCTTTAATGGATATTATTTGGGAATATGTAGTACATATCAATCCAAACAATAACCACAACGTAAAATATTTTTTCATGGTTTTTGTTTAAAAAGTTAAAAAATGAGTTTAGTTTGCCTTTAATTATACAATCAGGCAGTTTTTAAATTTATTTTTTAACATTTTTCAGGGGGAGGTATCAAAGGGGTATGAAAAATCGAATCATAATATTTTTGTTTGAAATAAAAATTCTTTTTTACCTCAATAAATGCTAAAGCTAATTTTTCTGTATCCTCTGTGAAATAAAGTGATTTTAAAATATGTTGTAGTTGTTTTTGATTTTCCTGATTCTTAGGGTTATTTCCTAACACAAACGCAACCCAATCATCCAATTTTTTATTAAGTTTTGTTTCTTTGTGATCCCACCAAACCCAATAATAAATACTGTCTTCACTCACTTGGGTATCTACAATATCGTACATTTCCCCGTTGTATTCAAATTCTTTGGAGTGTTTCCATCGCAGGGATTTTTTTTGTCCTGCCTTTGAAAATTTTAATAACACCAATTCATCTTTATGAACAGAATTCATTAATGTTCTTTTTACTTCTTTTCGTATTTTTTTTTGTTGGTTCTTTAATAAAACATAAGATGTAATCACAGGTGTTAAAAAGCATAAAAAAAACAAAACACTGTAGAACCTTTGTCTCAAAACACTCTAATTTTTACAAAATTACTATTATTTTATGTGTAATAAAAAAAGATTAATTTTATACCCATTCTATGAGATTACAATTTCAAAACACCAATAAAATATTTTTGTTTTTAACAGGATTTTTTCTCTATGCCAATACATTTAATCACGATTTTGCATTAGATGATAAAATGGTGATTAGCTATAATCAATTTACCAAAAAGGGCATCGATGGTATAGGTGATATTTTTACTAAAGATTCATTTTATGGGTTTTTTGGACAACAAAAAAATTTAGTAGAAGGAGGAAGGTATAGGCCATTATCTATAGCCTATTTTGCCCTTATTTGGGAGTATTTTGGTCCTGAAAACTATGAGACTAAAAATATAACCGAAATTAAAACCAAAAAAGTAGCTCAAATTCTTCATGTATCCAATGCTTTTTTTTACGGATTAACAGCAGTCGTTTTATGTATTTTTTTAGAAATGCTATTTATCCCAATCAATCAAAATATTTCTATTTGGGCATTTTTTTCTACCCTAGTATATATTACACACCCTTTGCATACCGAAGTTGTGGCCAATATTAAAAGTTTAGATGAAACATTGGCTTTTTTATTTGCGCTATTAGGTCTTATTTTTTCACTTAAGGCCTATGATATTAATCCTACCCATAAAACAAAACAAATTCAATATGGGATCTTGGCTCTTTTATTTTTTACCGGAGCCTTTTTCTCTAAAGAAAGTGTGGTTACTTTTTTGGGGGTATTGCCTTTAACATTATGGGTATTTAGAGATAAATTAACCAACGTAAGATTAAAACTTATTATACTATTGCCCATACTGGTGGCTTTTATAGGTTATTTTTTAATCAGAACTCAAGTGTTAGGGGATGTGGTATCAGAAAAGGTTCCAGATCAGCTGCTTAATAAACCGTATATGTATGCTAAAGAAACCCAAAAACTCCCAAGTATTTTTTACACCATGGGTATGTATGTTAAATTATTAGTATATCCACACCCACTAACACACGATTATTATCCATGGCATCCCTTTGCCTCTTCTGATTTTGTATGGGGTAAGTCTTTTCCTTATTATACTTGGTCAAATTTTAAAAGTGTCATGAGTTTTGTATTGTATTTAGGAATGTTGATATTAGGAGTATGGTATATAATTAAAAAGAATTCAACTCAAACTCAAAAAATCGTTGCATTTGGAACTTTGTTTTTTTTAGGCACCTTCATCTTATTTTCTAATATTTTTTTTGAAATAGGCTCCTTTATGAATGAGCGGTTTATGTACGTTCCATCTTTAGGATTTAGTATGATATTAGCATGGTTTTTATTGAATAGTAACAATAAGTTTTTAAGATATGTTAAAATATTATTATTAGGGGTACTTATTATTAGTTTTTCCTATAAAACAATAGACAGAAATAATGCATGGAAAAACGATCAAACCCTAGCCTTGGCCGATTATAAAATATCTTCATCCAGCACAAAAGTGCATATGGCAGCCGGTGGGGCATATTATGAACTAGCTAAAAATGAAATAAATTCCGATAAAAAGAAGGAATATATAAATGAAGCTATATTTTGTTTACAAAAATCATTGCAATTATTTCCAAATTACATACAATCAAAAACCATATTAGGCCATGTATATTATGAAGCCGGTATGTATAAAGAAAGTATAGCATCCTACGAAAGCGGCTTGCAACAAGATGTGGCTTTTAAAGATATTGAAAATGCCTTGTTATTTATTGCAGATACCTTAAAAAAGAAAAAACAGTTTACCGAGGCCTTAGCATTTACCGATGTTTTGTTAAAATATTATCCAAATAAAGTACAAGTACTGTCTTTAGTTGGGGAAATATATGGCAAAGATTTAAACAATATTCCCAAAGC
>CAZEIM010000012.1:44148-46652 GCA_964512145.1 uncultured Flavobacteriales bacterium | reverse complement strand
GGAATATTTGCAAAAAGCCTATGAATTAGAACCTAATAACACCGATATTTTAATAAAATTAGGAGTAGCCAACGCCATGCAAGCAAATTATACCGATGCACTAAAATATTTTTTTGAATCACTGGCGGTAGACTCCCTTAACCCCAATACTTTATTAAACATTGGATACACCTATTTAAATATTAACCAACTAGAATTAGGGTCTTATTACCTTGAAAAAAGTAAAAAAAATGTTAAACATCAGTAAAATTAACTTGTATTTGAAACCATTTATAAGTATTATCGTACGAAATGTTGTTTAATTATAGTGTTATGAAAAAAATTATATATACTTATTTATTTTGTGTCAGTATCCACAATACTGTGTTATATGCACAAAACGTGGGGATGGGTAACGCTTCTTTTACTCCTCAGCAGTATTTACATATACATGAAAATGCTGCTTCTACTTCTAAGGGGATTAAAATAACAAATAGTACTACTGGTGCAACAAACACTGATGGCACGGATTTAATTCTTGGTACAGGATCAGGGGATTTTGAAATACGACAAAGAGAGGCGGCTAACATACGTTTTTTTACAACTACGAACGAAAGATTTACTATATTAAGTGGAGGTAGTATTGGAATAGGAACATCTAATCCTTCTTTAAAACTAGATGTTCGAGGGTCAAACGCTAAAGCTACGACTGCTGCACTAGAAAATATATTTTCTTTGGCTAGTACCGATGCGGCAAGCCCTTTAACACTTCGGTTTGGAATTAAAACCGATTTTACAGCAACTAACAGATATGCTTCTATTGAATTGGATGATGCCGGAATTAAAAGAAATATCTCTTTACAACCTTCAGGCGGTAACATTGGTATAGGAACAACCTCCCCATTACAGGTATTGCATGTTGTAGGAACTACGCGTATTAGTACCTTGGCCGGAACAGGGAATAGAGTGTTGTTAGCTAATAGTACAGGAGATATTACTTCTTTAACTGCGGGTAGTGCAGGTCAGTTTTTGTCACATGATGGCACCTGGCAAACTCCTTCAGGAAGTGCTGATGGTAATGGAATCTATAGCGGTAGTGGTAGCTTAACCTCAGCTACTACAGTTACTCAAGGGGCTAATGATATGATTTTTAATATGTCAGGAGCTGGTAATTTTATGGTACAAGATGCCGGGATAACTTCTTTTTATGTTAGTTCAAGCAATGGTAATATTGGTATTGGAACCACTAGTCCTGATAAACAAGTATCTATAAATCTTGCGGGGGATCCAAAATTAGATTTTCAACGAGAAGTATTTAATGTTACTTCAGGAAATATATTGGGTGAAATTACCTTTAGAAGTAAAGACAACACACAAACCGAAACGGTTGATGGTTCGGTTATGATTCGTGCTTTTGCTGGATCAACTCATACTTCAGCCAATAGAGCAGGGTATCTTAGTTTTTTTACAAAGCCTACTACTGCCGGTATTGCCGGAAATGCAGTTGAACGTTTAAGAATTAATTCCGATGGTACATTAAGTTTTTTAGCATATACACCAGCGAGTGGGGGGATTTTGCAGGTAAACAATGCCGGTGTAGTAAGCACTACAAGTTTTACAGTAGGCGGTACTCTCTACTTAAAACAAGATGGCACCTGGGGTAATCCAGGAGGAGGAGATGGAAATGGAATTTATAGTGGTAGTGGTAGCTTAACTTCAGCGACTACGGTAACTCAAGGTGCCAATAATATGATTTTTAACATGAATAGTACCGGTAATTTTTCTGTTCAAGACAATGGCACAACAGCCTTATTTGTAAATTCAACCGATGGGAATGTGGGTATTGGCACAACAACAACACCAAGGAAATTGAGAGTAGCAGGAGATGTTGATTTCTTCTCGTCTACTTCTGCAGGAGCAATGTATTGGGGAGGGGCAAGGTTTCTTCATAGAGCTGGTGATTTTCAAAGCATTTATATGGGTCAAAATTCTGGACCTGCTGGCACAGCAGGACTTTCAAACGTAGGTATTGGAACAAATGCTCTTGCTTCTATCGCTGTAGGCGGAGCTGAGAACGTAGCATTAGGAGTAGGTACACTTCAGCAAACTACTACTGGGGATCAAAACTATGCAATAGGTACTGATTGTGGCTATGGTAACACAACCGCAGGCAATAATGTGTATATTGGAGCAGGTGTAGCATTTCAAAACAATGGCTCAAACAATGTTATTCTTGGAGCAGATCCTTTGTATCAAGGGGCTTATACCGCAATGGCATCTTCTGTATTACTAGGCTATAATGCTGGAAATGGGAATACAGCAAGTAATAGATTATACATAGATAATAGTGGAACAGCATCTCCGCTTATTTACGGAGATTTTGGGGCAAATGCTGTAACAATTAATGGCAACTTAGATGTTACAGGGGCATTATCTAAAGGAAGTGGTAGTTTTAAAATTGATCATCCGTTAGATCCCGAAAATAAATATTTATATCATTCTTTTGTCGAAAGTCCCGATATGAT
>CAZEIM010000012.1:8621-44120 GCA_964512145.1 uncultured Flavobacteriales bacterium | reverse complement strand
TGTTATTTTAAATTCTTCTGGTGAAGCTACTGTAGTATTACCGGATTATTTTTCTGATTTAAATATGGAATATAGATACCAAATTACTTGTATTGGAGGGTTTTCAAATATTTATATAAAAGAAGAAATTAATAATAATAAATTTATAATTTCAGGTGGTTATGACGGTCTAAAAGTTTCTTGGCAAGTAACTGGTATTAGAAAAGATAAGTATGCAGAAAAGTATAGATTAATTCCAGAAGTAGATAAACAACAACATGAAAAAGGTTATTATTTATATCCTGAATTGTATGGTTTTGGTGAAGAAAAAAGTATAGGACATGGAAGAGAGAAATTTGAATATGAAAAAATAATTGGAAAATCTTATGAAGATTATTTAAATGAGAGAAAAATGAGAGAAAAAATGGACTCAAAAGAAGCTAGAAAAAGAGCCATAAAATCTTCAAATATAGAAGAGAGGTAAATTATTTTTAGATGATTTTATCTTATAAAATCTAAATTCATGTTACCTTTGCATATATTTACTTGTGCATTTGGATAGAATTGATATTATAGATTTTGGCTCACAGTATACCCAGTTAATTGCCCGTAAAGTGCGTGAATTAAATGTGTATTGCGAAGTTGTCCCATTTTATGAATTTAAAGCAGATTTCACACATCTAAAAGGAATTATCCTTTCGGGAAGCCCTTTTTCGGTTCATCAGGATAAGCATCCTGAAATAAATTTTTCTTTATTTCTTAATAAAGTACCGGTGTTAGGGGTATGTTATGGGTCTCAGTTATATGCACATACGTTTGGGGGTCAAGTAATTCCTTCCAAAATACGCGAGTATGGAAGAGCTCATTTACAGTTTGTTGATGCAAATCATACATTTTTACATAATATTCCATTAGAAAGTCAAGTATGGATGTCGCACGGGGATACTATTTCAACATTGCCCAAAGGAGCTATAAAAATTGCTTCTACTAAAGATGTAGAAATTGCTGCTTATACGGTCCCTTCTCATCAATTTACAGCAGTCCAGTTTCATCCCGAGGTTTACCACAGTAAACACGGAAAACAAATGTTAGAAAATTTTGTGCTAAATATTTGTAAGGCTTCACAAACCTGGACACCTGGCTCATTCATTCAAAATGAAGTGACGTATTTACAAGAAAAAATAAAAGCAGATAAAGTAGTATTAGGCTTATCCGGAGGAGTAGATTCTTCGGTTGCAGCTCTTTTATTAAATAAGGCTATAGGAAAGCAGTTGTATTGTATTTTTATCGATAATGGCTTGCTCCGTAAACATGAATATGAAGAGGTATTAAATCAATACCTTGGCTTGGGCTTAAATGTAATTGGGGTAGATGCTAAGCATATATTTTATTCTAAGCTTCAAGGAGTATCTGATCCGGAGAAAAAAAGAAAAATTATAGGCCATACCTTTATTGAAGTGTTTGATGAACAAGCCGATAAGATTAAAGATGTAAAATGGCTAGCACAAGGAACTATTTACCCCGATGTCATTGAATCAAAGTCGGTTAAAGGTCCTTCTGCTACTATTAAATCTCATCATAATGTTGGAGGGTTACCCGAAACTATGCAGTTACAGGTTGTAGAACCCTTACATCAATTATTTAAAGATGAGGTTCGCCTGGTGGGTAAAGAATTAGGGTTACCTGATGCGATTATTCAACGACATCCTTTTCCCGGTCCAGGTTTAGCCATAAGAATATTGGGAGAAATTACCCCAAAAAAAGTAGCCTTACTGCAAGATGTAGATGCCATATTTATTCAGGGGCTTAAAAAACACAATCTATATCATGAGGTTTGGCAAGCCGGAGCTATTTTGTTGCCGGTACAATCTGTTGGAGTAATGGGAGATGAACGCTCCTACGAATCGGTAATTGCACTTAGGGCAGTTCAATCGACCGATGGAATGACAGCCGACTGGGTTCATTTACCATACGAGTTTTTGGCACATATTTCCAATGAAATTATTAATAAGGTTAAAGGAGTAAATCGGGTGGTATATGATATAAGTTCTAAGCCTCCGGCTACCATTGAATGGGAATAGTATGTATAAAATGATTCAACGGTTTAATATTAAACCATGTTTGTATATTGTATTGTTTACGCTTTCAAACATATATATGTTAGCGCAACAACAAAATAATAATTTAATTAAGCATAACGGAAAATATTATTATTTACATATTGTTCAAAAGGGGGAAACCTTGTATGGGCTTTCTAAGTTATATACTATTCCTATAGATAGTATAGTGCAGCATAATATGTTTATTAAAGAAAATGGACTTAAATTACACGATGAAATAATAATTCCGGTAAAAGAAATTAATCTCCCTGTTATTACACAAAATAAAAAAAACGATATTATTAAGCACACAGTAAAAAAAGGGGAAACACTGTACTCTATTTCAAAAATGTATGATGTTTTTATCGATACTATTGTTTTTTATAATCCCATCATCAAACTAAACGGATTAAAAGAAAATATGGAATTAACCATTTATCCTACATCAAAAAGTACTTCTAGTGCATTTAATACAACAGAAATAGTAAAAAAAGATTCAATAACCAATTATTCCGAAGAACCTAAAAATCATTTTCAGCTGTTTAAATCAGCCATTAAAAATTTACAGGACACCTCTGTTGATGTAAAAAAAGAATTTTCTGTAGCTGTATTATTACCATTTTACTTAAAACAAAATGATTCTACCCTACTTAAAAGGGATAGAATTTATCCAAAGTCAAACATTGCGTTAGATATTTATACCGGAATATTAGCTGCAAAAGATTCTCTTGAATTATTAGGATATTCAGTTTCTTTAAGAGTTTACGATGTAGATGCTGACACCGTTTTAACCACGCAAATTCTTAAAAACAATCGTTTAGATACGTTTGATTTAGTGATTGGTCCATTGCATAAAAGTAGTTTTATGCTAGTAGCGGAATATTTAAAAAAATACTCCATACCCATTGTTTGTCCGGTACAAAACACATCAAAAATTCTTGAAAGTTCACCAAATGCATATAAAATATTTCCTTCACAATCTATAGAATATACTAAGTTGGGGGATTACATATGTAAAAATCACTCAAAAGATAAATTAATTATTATTGACTTTGAATCGCAAAACCAGGGAATTGGAAAACAATTAAAAAGTAAGTTTAATTTATTACATTCTTTCGATGAAAAATTCATACAAGATTCAGCAGTTTATATAAACATGAAAACGGTAAATATTTCCAAGATAACACCTCATTTATCAGCCACCAAAAAAAATATTCTTTTATTGATGTGTGATGATAATGTTTTTTTAAGCGATTTTATAAATAAAATTCAGCATTATGCTAAGGATCAACAAATTTTGTTGTTTGGATCGGACATATTACGAGAGCTGAATAATTTAGATTTTGATCAATTACAAACACTCAATACTCATTTTTCAAGCTCGTATGATTTTAAGGAAATGGAAGATGGACTCCTGTATAACAAAATATCAACTACTTTTTCAGTTCCCATAAATAAGTACGTTTTAGCCGGATTTAATACTTTATTTTATTTTAATCCTACATTTAATAATTCTTATACAACATATGGTATGCGATTTAATTTTTATAAAGCTTCTTCAAACTATGGATATGAAAATTCAGATGTTTATATATTTAAACTTTCAGACTATTCATATGTTAAAGTTTTATAATTAAGGCAACTACCGTATTTTTTTTCGTTATTATTATATTAAAATAAAATATCATGAAAAAAATATATGCTTTTTCAGTATTTTTAATATTTTTTTTTCAGTACAAAATTTCATTTGCATCCCATGCCGCTGGAGCAGATTTATCTTATAAATGTTTAGGTGGAAATAACTATGAAGTTACTTTTACTTTTTATAGAGATTGTAGTGGAATTTCAGCACCATCATCAGCAACCGTAAAAATTACCGCACCTTCTTGTGGTATTGTTGGGAGTTCTGCTATTACTTTAATTTTAAATCAATCCGGCCCTCCTGTTGAAATTACGCCTGTTTGTCCCACGGCACAAACAAAATGTAATGGAGGTCCTAATCCAGGTATACAAAAATACACCTATAAAAAAATAGTTACACTTCCTGCAAAATGTTTAGATTGGACTTTTGATTATGAGTTGTGTTGCAGAAACTCTGCCATACAAACCATACAAAACCCAGGTAGTCAAAACTTACATATTAAAGCAACCTTAAATAATTTAACGGATAGCTGTAACAGTTCCGTTACTTTTGCGAACGACCCCATTCCATTTGTATGTACCCAGTCCGACTATTGTTTTGATCATGGTACGATAAATCCAGATGGAGATTCTTTAGTTTTTACAGCTATTACCCCTCTTTCTAACGGAAACTCTACAGTAACTTACACTGCCGGATATTCAGTAGGGTCTCCCTTAAACAGCAACCCGGCATTTCCTTTTACTTTTGATCCGTCTACAGGTCAAATATGCTTTAACTCGCTCACTCAAACCATAACAGTAATTGCATTAGAAGTAAAAGAATATTCCAACGGTATTTTAGTGGGATCGGTAATTCGAGATATGCAAATTTATACGATTCCATGTAATAATTTAAACCCTAACTCTACCGGATTTGACCAAAATCCTATTTCTGGAAGTAACACAGATACAGCTATTTGCGCAGGGCTTCCTCTTACATTAAGTATTAGTGCAAGCGATCCTGATGGAGGAGATTTGGTTACTATCGATTGGAATAATGCTATTCCCGGTGCAACTTGGACGGTTGATTATACGGATCCGTATGTTCCCGTTGCAACATTAACCTGGACACCAACTGCTGCTGATATAAGCAATGTGCCTCATTGTTTTTCCGTAACGGTATATGATGACAATTGTCCTTATTTTGGTACTTTTTCACAATCGTATTGTATTACTGTAAGTGGATTAACAGTAGATATAGGTCCTGATATCCCTAATGCTCCGTGTAATATTTCACATAATACAGTACCAAACTTATCCGGAGGTGTTCCTCCTTATATTTATGCATGGAGCGATGGTTCTAGTGGACCCAGTACTAATTTTGGTTGTGGAACACATGCGCTAACAGTTACAGATGCTGCCGGGTGTCAAGGTACAGATGAAATTGATATTATTTGCCCTCAAATTGATTTAGACTCTGTAAAAGTAAATGAAACTTGTTATGGAGATAATGATGGACAAATTACCTTAACTCCATCCAATGGGACGGCACCTTACAATTATAACTGGAGTGATGGTCAGATTTCAAATCCTGCAATAAATTTAGCAGGAGGCACATATCAAGTTACCATTACCGATGCCGGAGGTTGTGAGAAAAAAGAAGATTTTACTATTGCGCCAGGCTTAATTCCACCAGATGTGTTTATAATTTTTAGAGAAAAATTATGCGTTTCAGAACCTGCAGATACCATGGCTGCTTCTTACCCTTTTGGAGTTTGGAGTGGTAATGGTGTTGTCGTAAATGGAAATACAGCTACTTTTGATCCCGGAATAGCCGGTGTTGGAATACATACAGTTACTTATACTATTGGGGGTGTTTGCGGTGCTTCAGGTACACTAGATATTGAGGTGATTGACATGGAAATAGATCAAATTATTATAGATCATATTTCCTGTTTTGGGTATTCTGATGGTTCGGCCGAATTTGAACTTTCTCAGCCTGTTGATAGCATTCTGTTTTTTATCCAACCGGATAGCATCATGCAAACTCAAAATATTATTCAAAATTTACCCATTGGCTCTTATTCCATAGTGGGGGTTTGGATTGATTCTTTATATTGTACACTTGATTCAACTATTCAAATAACAGAGCCTTTACAATTAGTTCCAAACTTTAATTTTGTAGATGCAACATGTTTTAATGTTAATAATGGAAATATTATCGCCAATCCAATCGGAGGTATTGCTCCTCATTCATACAACTGGTCTACAGGGGCTATAACTCAAAACATTATCAATTTGTCACCAGGGGTTTACTACTTAACCATTACCGATGCAAATAATTGTTCAGCAGATACTGTAATAACTATTTCTGCCCCTCCCGGGTTTGTTTTTTCCTTTTCTTCTGATTCGGCTAATTGTAATAACCCGGATGGTCAAGCACAAGTATTTAATGTTTCGGGAGCTACGGCACCATATACATTTTTGTGGGATGTTAATGCAGCAAATCAAGCAAATGATACAGCATACAACTTAATACCCGGCACATATCAAATTACAATAACCGATAATTTGGGATGTGATAGTGTACATTCAATTATTGTTCCTAATAAAGCCGGACCTACTCTAAATATTAGTAAAACAGATAACACATGCTTTAATGCTTGTGATGGATCAGCTACTGCAATAGCAAATGGAGGAACTACTCCCGGAAATTACTCATACTTATGGAGTAATGGCGCAAATACCGATATAGCTAATTTATTATGTGCAGGGACTTACGATGTTACCGCTACAGATGGAAATGGATGTACAGCCAGCGGTACTATAACCATACTTGAACCGGATCAACTCATAGCATATGTAAATTCAGATACTATTATTTGTGTAGGAGGTACTGTATCATTAAATGCTACTGCTTCAGGAGGTACAACTCCTTATAATTTTATATGGGATAATGGGTGGAATACTGCAGGCCCAAATACAGATAATCCTGTTGGCAATACATGTTATACAGTATATGCTACTGATGCAAATAATTGTCAATCGGCCAATGTAATTTCTTGTGTTACTTTTTATCCTGCATTAGTGGCAAATGCATTTTCAGATCAAACTATTTGTGAAGGGGATGAAGTAACTTTAACCGCCTCTGCTAGTGGAGGAAATCCTAATAATACATATTCATATAATTGGGATGGTGGTAATTCCTTATCATCTACATATCAATTAATTCCTACAGGAACTTATCCAAATCAAGTAATTTACGTAGTAACCGTATCGGATGGTTGTTCCCCTGATGCAACAGCAATGGTTACCATTTCGTTTTTTGAACCTAAAAACCCAACCATTACTCCAGAGTTGACAGAAATTTGCCCAGGAGAACAAGTAAATTTTGTGAATGCTTCATTGTATCCGTTTCAAAATTGTATATGGAATTATGGAGACGGTAATACAACCTTAGGCTGTTTTCCGGTTCCAAATTATATTTACTATAATCCGGGTACTTATACTGTTCAGCTATCGGGATATACTGATGATGGTTGTTTTGGAACTACTACTAGCACAGTGGTTGTTTTTGAACCTCCGGTGGCGGATTTTATTATTAGCCCCAATCCAACCACAATAAGAGATATGAAATTTAAGTTTTTTGATAAGTCACTTGGAAATATTGTTTCTTGGAATTGGGAGTTTATGGATAATGATTTAAATACTCAGCTAGGACAAAGTACTGAACAAAATCCAATATTCGATTTTTATAACAGCCTTCATGGAAGTGCACATGAACAGTTTTTGTTGGAAGATACAGGCAGATACCCGGTATATTTACAAATAGTTTCAGAAGAGGGTTGTATATCTGACACCATGTTTTATGCTTTTGTTAAACCGGTTACCTTGTTTTTTATACCCAATACGTTTACACCTAATGAAGATAAGAGAAATGAGTTGTTTTACCCAGTATTTTTCGGGATTATCTCTGATTTTTATGAGTTTTCTATTTACGATCGATGGGGTGAATTATTGTTTAAGTCAACGGATATTAAGAGTGCTTGGGATGGAACCGCTCCTGAGTTAGGTTTTAATGAGATATTAAAACAAGATGTTTATGTTTGGAAATTAAAGTTTACAGATATATATGGGGAGGAATTTGAGTATAGAGGAAACGTTAATTTAATTCGCTGATTTTTTTATTATTTCAAGGACTAATTCAGTTTTTTTTTGTTTATACATCTAAACCTTATTAGTTTACAACACTTCCATGGATTAGTTTATTAAATTAATCCAAACTATTTAGTAAGATAATTCGACCATATTCCAAAATAGACTCCTCAGTCTCTTGTTCTTGATGTTGATAGGTTACTTGAACTTTATATGTATACACACCATCCTGACAAGATTTTGCATTATATGTACCGTCCCACCCTAGGTTAGGATCGGTGGATTGGAATAATAGTTCCCCCCAACGGTCATGTATAGTTAGTAAATATTTTTTAACAGGACATGAAATAAAAGTTTTAAATGTATCATTTAATTTGTTATCATCAGGAGTAAAAGCATTGGGGATGTATATTGAACACTCACATAAATTAAATTGAATAAACACCGTATCCATTAATATACCGCAACTTGTAGTTACATTTACCCAATAATTTCCAGAGCTTTCTGCTAAAATATATGCAGTGGTATCTCCCGTACTCCACTCATAGGAAGAAACATTAAAAATGGAAGGTTGTAAGAGATATTCTTGTTTTTTACAAAAAGCAGTGTCACTTCCCAGTAAGCCATTTTCATTTGAATAAAAGCTTACTAAAAAAGAATCAGAAATAAAACAACCCTCTAACAGATAATTTACAATATATAAATTTGAAGAATTTATAATTATTGCAGACGTTGTTTCTCCTGTATTCCACTCATAATTTTCGGCATTACTAACAAACGCATTAAGAATATGTTCTTTTTCTGAACAAATCAATGTATCAATATATCCTCCGGCATAAATATTTTTAAGTACAACTTCAAATGTATCTCTTTTAATACATTCGTTAATTTGGACATCTACCCAATAAATTCCTGGTTCTTGTACTAAATGAAAGGCGTCATTAGTACCATCTTGCCATGTATATATAGCCCCTGGGGGCGTTGCATATAATAAAACGTAATTATTCGGGCACAAGTCGATAGAAATATTTACTCCTTGAGGCAAATTAGAAAATTGAACAATAAATGTATCCACTTTATAGCATGAGCCATAGTAAATTTGAGCGGTATAAGTTCCGGGGTAATATACAGTGTTTATAGCCGAAGTTTGTCCATTACTCCAAAAATAATTATTTGCTATAGGGTCGGATGCATCGAGAACTGCTCCCGAGGAAGGGCAACCATTCACATAAAAGGTGTTTGGAGCAGGGGGTGAAAAATAAGATACTATAAAGCTATCTCGGTATGCACATCCTGAGAGAGTAATATCCACATAATAAATACCCGGAGATGATACAAAAATAAATGCATTTGTGTTTGCATTATTCCAAAGATAATTAGTAGCTCCGGGAGTAAAGGCATTAAGCATTAACATATCTCCGGAACAAAATGAAGTGTCAATTACATCGCCTAAAGCCGGATAATACGATACAACGAAACTATCCCTAAAAGTACAGCCTAAAATTGTAACATCAACCCAATACACGCCATCCTGCGTAGCTAAAAAAGTTGATGCGTTGGTAATCATATCTTGCCATACATAAACTGCAGAAAAATAATTTGCTTCAAGCTGTACATTTGTACCACTACATACGGTAGTATCTTTATAATTTCCGCTGTATGTATTTACTATAAAACTATCTCGCTTAACACAATATTGGTTACTGATATCTACCCAATATGTACCTGGACTAGAAATGAATATTTCAGGTGTGATATTTCCATTATTCCAAATATAGGAAGTTCCTGGAGCTGAAATTTCAGCATCTAGTGTTATTGAATTTCCTAAACAAATGGTCGTGTCTATGTTATTAGGGTCTGAAAAGGATGAAACAATAAAACTATCTCTAAAAACACAGCTCCCAAAAGAAATATCTACCCAATATATACCGCTTTGATTTACTTGAATATTTGGAGTATTTTGTAATGTATTCCAACTATAATTAGAAACTCCGGGGGTATAAACGCTTAAAGGTAAATTAATATTTTCACTACAAATTAAGGTGTCTAATACCGATGGTTGATAGCTGGTATATTGAACGGAAAAGCTATCTCTAAATAAACATGTTCCAATTTGTATGTCTACCCAATAAATTCCATCTTGAGTAGCTTGATAGGTAGTTCCATTTGTTACGCCATCTTGCCAGAGATAAGTTCCGCCAGCGATAGATTGTGCCTGTAAATTTATCGAATATCCTGAACAAGTTAATGTGTCAAATAAATTGTTTTTATATGAAAACACAATAAATGAATCTCTGTTTGTACATCCGTTTTGTGTAACATCTACCCAGTATATTCCTTCTGTATTTGTATTAAAAAAAGATGTAGAAGTACTACCATCATTCCAAAGATATGCTCCTGGCAAGAAAGTTTGTAATAATATATTTTGATTATTACAAATAAAAGTATCTTTAGAATAGCTTATAACCGGATTCATTTGAACGATAAATGAATCTTTGTACGAACAACTGGAAATAAATACATCTACCCAAAATACACCTGGAGTATCAACCACTAAAAAGGGATTTATATCTCCATTAAACCATTGATAGGTTGCACCAATGGTATATGAGTTTAATACAATATAATCACCTTCGCAAATAAAGGTATCAATATTAGAGCCGGAGGGGTAATAAGCAACATAAAAACTATCGGTAAAAATACACCCATTAATATTCACTTCCGACCAATATTTTCCAGAATCTGTTGCTAAATATTGTGTGTTGGTAGAAAGGTCTTGCCAAATATAGGTTGCACCTGAATATCCTGGTGTTAATACTATGGAGTTTCCTGAACATATGGTTGTGTCTAATACTGTTGATTTATAAAATTCAACAGTAAAAGTATCTCGTTTAGTACATCCTTGAACGGTAATATCCACCCAATAAACACCCTCCTGAGATACAGATAGGCTTGCATTACTAGAACCATCATGCCATAAATAGGTAGCTCCAGGAACTAATGCATTTAATAGTAAAGGTTGTGTAGCGCAAGCTATGGTATCCTTTTTTATTGGAGGTTCTAATATAGTTACTATAAAAGAATCTCTGTACGTACAACAATTATAGGTGATATCTACCCAAAATGTATCGCTGGTTGTAGCTAAATAGGTTGAATCGGTAGATCCATCTTGCCAAACATATGTAGCTCCAGGCCTAGTTGCATCGAGTAATACATTTGCACTATTACATACCGTAGTATCATATACATGCGATGAATCACTATTATTTTGCATTAAAAATCGAACCAATACAGAAGAAGTAGAAGCTCCGCTGCCAATGGAAGATTGCATCCAAGCTCCAGTTAATGGGTCTTGTACTGGGAAGTCGGTTGATTTAGAGTTACCAAAAGTTGCAAAGATAGTATCGCCACATATGTTTTGAAAAACAGCTGGTTTAACATAAAAAGATTCATTATCAGAGCCTCCAAAATACGTTGACCATTTTAATTTAAAATTTTCATCAAACTTCATAAACACACCATCATTTATTCCTAAATTGGATGATTGAAAATAGTACCCGGGGTGGTTTACTACAGGAAAATCATTTTTACAATATCCCGAAACATATAAATTGCTGGCATTATCCAACCCAATCCCAAAAAGAGTATTTCCTTCGGTTCCTGAGTTAACATATGTGGCCCATTTTCTAACACCATTATTATCGAAGCAAAGTAAAAAACTTTCTCTAATTCCAAACGATGCAAAATTTGCTACTGAGGTGCCGTTATAAAATGCTCCGCCTCCTGGATTTAAAACAGGAAAATCGGTGCTATTTGTTCCTCGACCAACTATGTAAACATTTCCATCTTTATCCGTTTCAATATGTGAACCTATATCCCCACCATTACCTCCGTACAATGTAGACCAATGCAACGATAAATCTGGTTTGAATTTCATAATTACCATATCGCCTGTCGCTCCTCCTCCTCCCGGACTCCCATGTAAATTTTGAATGTATGCTCCACCCCCTGGATTTGTAATTATAAATGCCGGGTTTGGATTTAAACCATTATTAATACTAGATCTACCAATCATAAATACATTGCCAAATAAGTCTATATCAATATCATGTCCCTGCTCAAAATTTGTAGCCGGATGGTTTACATAGGTGCCCCAAACAAGCTGATGATTGGCATTAAATTTACCCATAGTAATACATTGGGTTCCATTAAATGTACTTTGATAATAAGCTCCTCCTCCAGGATTTGCTAAAGGGATATCATTATTGTTAAAACGATACGTTTGCCCCGTAAAATATAAATTCCCTGAAGCATCTGCAACAACTCCATTGATTTGTGAACCATTTCCCATAGTTGAAGCAACAGATTGGTTAAACATGGTTGCCCATAATCTATTTCCATTTTCATTAAAACACAATATAAAACCCCTATCATTTCCTGTGCTAGACTCAAAATAAGAACTACCTCCGGCATTTAGTAATGGAAAATTACTGCTACTTGTTCTACCTGTAATATACACTCTGTTTAATCCATCAATTGCTAAGTTTTTTCCATAGTCAACATTTAAATAATCTCCAGAGTTACCGCCATAATAAGTCGACCAAATTAACTCGCCACTTGCATTAAACTTAACAAACACTAGTTCGGTAATATTAGGAAAAGAATTATCAAATACATTAACAAACCAGTTTCCGCCTGCATTTAAGGTTGGAAATACGGTGCTGTATGTATATGCAACTCCATACATATTTGAACAATCGTCAAAGACAGGATTGGTCCATGTTTCATTCGAATAACCTCCATTAAAATATGTTGACCAGGTAATTACGGGGTCAATTATAAGTGTTTTAGTAGTATCATATTTTGAAACATTAAATTTTACGGATTGATTTTCAATAATGTAATCACATAAAACTTGATTGGATGGATTTTCTAATTCGTATACACTTGGAATATTTTCTGTATATGTACCAGCTTGAGTTTGTATTTGAAGGGTATTTTCAGATAATCGAATTTCACTATTTTCATTTGGAAATATAAATTCGATAATATTGGGATCGGCTCCGGGCTTTACTACTACATCGTATTTGAGTTTATTTTCTGAGACGTAAAAAACAAAATCAATATTCGGATAAATATTGTGATACGTAATTTTTTGGTATGAGGGAATATTTTGCAAAGGTTCAGGTAGTTGGCCAAGAAAATAGTTTGAAATATGACCGGTTATATTTTCATAAGAAATAGTTGGGTTAATTTCTGCATTATTAAAATCAACATCAAAACGCAAATAAGAAACTTTTTTCCCCTGTATTGAATTTCCAGCTTTCAGAAGGTTTAATAGTGAGTCGTTAAGAAACTCATTCGGAACATCTTCTACTTTATAAAAATAATATGACAAACCATTTTTTTTAAAAGCTAAATTATAATGAGGTGTTTTTACAACTGCAGTAATATCATTTCTTGTCTCCCCAAGTTGATTAGAGTATTGACCAAGGTTGGGAGTAATTACCCAATCGTTTATACCTTTAGATAAAGCAGTGCAAAGAATAAATATAAATAAAAGGACTATTTTAATTTTTTGCATAAATCGACTTTTTATTAATCAGTAGGTTTACCGGAATTAAACCGGCAAAATACCCAATAATTGTAACCGTAGAAAAAATAAGTACTATATCTTGCCATTTTACTTTAACTGGATAGGCCTCAACAATACCTTGCTGTATGGTAACTAAGTTAAATTTACTTTGCGCATAACAAATAGCAATACCTAGCATGAGTCCGGTAATTGTGCCAATACAGGTAATAGCAATTCCCGTAAATGAGAAAACTTGTTTAATTTTTTTAACAGATAAACCCATGGAATATAAGGTGTATATATCCTTTTTTTTATCCAGTAAAATCATAGTTATAGCTCCCATTAAATTAAACAAGCAAATAATCAATACAAATAAGAGTATAAAATAGGTTATCCACTTTTCGGTTTTATTGGTTTTAAACACCACTTCATTTAACTCTTCTCTTGTTTTTATCGTGAAATTTTCATTCTTTATTATGGAATAAATTTGTTGTTTAACAGCTGCTTTAGAGTAACCACTTTTAACCTTTATTTCCAGATAAGACAGTTCATTTGTTGAAAAATCAAATAATTCTCTTGCAAAAGCAATAGAGGTTAACATATATTTTGCATCAAAATCTTGATTAATTGCAAATACACCCGATGGATATACCGATTTACTTTGAAAAAAAGTTTCTGGATTCATGGTATTTATTTTTCCATTGCGTCTAGCGGCATATATGTCAATTTTTTTAGGAAAATCTGCTATATATACTCCCAGCTTTGCAGCTATTTGATATCCAATAACAGTAAAAGGCATTTCACTTTCTTGTAGTAAATATTTTCCTTCTACTATTGTTTTTTCAAAAGGTACAGATTTACAAAAGTCATGTTCCACACCCTTTATGCGAACGATAGTTTCATTATTTTCGTATTTAACATATGCAGTTTCGTCTATACTAGGCAAAATAGCTTCAACACCTTGTATGTTTTTTATAGATTCTAATGGAATATCGCTTAAAAAAAAAGTTTTACCCTTATTGGGCATAATTTTAATATCTGGATCGAACGATTCGTATAAGTTTTTTATTAAATCATCTAATCCATTAAATGCCGACATTACAATGGTTAATGAAATAGTTCCAATAACCAAACTAAAAATAGCTATGGTTGTAATTAAATTAATTAAATTTTTATAGTATTTTGAAAAAATATAGCGTAATGCTATTTTAAAAGTAATCAACATGAATATTTTTTGCGCAACAAATTAATTATAAAAAACCCATTGGCGCTGAAATTGTTTAGTAGGCGTTGTAACTTTAATTAGATAAATACCATTTGAAATATTAGAGTAATTAACTACATTAATCCCTATTTGCAAGGCTAATTTTTGAGAAAAAACATTTGTTCCTTTTACATCAAAAATTTCTATAGATGCAGACTCATTATTTGAGGTATAAATTTGTAATGGTTCGCCCATTTTTATTGGATTGGGATATACATGAATGTTTTTTTCTAGTTGAATATTTTGTGTGCTTATAGAAGCATCTTCAGTTACTGAAATTAAATTATGATAAATTTGATCTCCCGATGTGGTATTGTTATTATTGCTAGCATTTGCTGAGAAAGAAAAAGTTACATTTCCGGTTCCTGTGATAGGAGCTATCCAATCAAATGTCCAGTTTCTACCGTTTGTTCCTGAAGTACTGGTCGATTTATGGGTTGCGTATTTACCAGAAGATAAAGTTTGTACATCGGTGTTAGAAACAAAGCTACCCGCTTGAGTGTTTGTGGTTCCTTGAAAACAACCTATTTGAAAGCCGGATTTAACAATACCCGATTTATTTAATATGAGCGTAATAGAATATGTTTGTCCGGCAACATAACCAGCTACCGGAATGTTATGTGTTATAGATAAAGCACTATCCCCATTTATTTGTGTTCCGGTGTGACAATTAGTACAGGAAGCTTCACCAGATATCGCTAAGGAAACACCTGTATGTCCTGCGGGAGCGCCTGAAGTACTTGCATTTGTAACCTGTTTATCCGAATAAAAAACATAAAAAATACTCAATAAAAAGGTTAAGCTTAATATGAATAGTAATTTAGATTTCATAATACAAATTTTAATGTAAAGTTACATTAAAATTTCCAATTATATGTGTGTATGTTTTCTATTGCTTTAGCCAGCAATTCTATTGAATTTTGCACATCATTTTTATTGACCATTTCTACTGTTTGGTGAATATGCCTTGTGGGTATAGAAATGGCTCCCGCAATAGAGCCTCCTGGTGTCATACGCTGAAGATTGGCTGTATCTGTACCTCCTGCTGTTAATATTTCAGGTTGCCAAGTAATATTATTTTTTTTGGCAATATTTTTTAAATATTGCACCATTCGGTAATCGCAAATAACCGAAGAATCCATAATTTTTATAGCAGTTCCTCCACCTAATTTTGTAACCATCTCTTCGGGCCTTGCTCCCGGAACATCAAAAGCAATAGTAGTATCTAACGTTATAGAATAATCGGGTTGTATAGCTTGAGCAGAAACTTGAGCTCCTCTTAAACCAACTTCTTCTTGCACAGTAAATACCGCATAAAAATCATAAGAAGGTTTTTTTAGCATTTTTATGGCTTGTAATAAAACAAAAACAGAAATTCTATTATCTAACGATTTACACGATAATTGATTGCCAATTTCAATTAAATCTTGATATCTTGTAATAGAATCGCCTACAGAAATATATTTTTCTACCTCTTTTTGAGACATTCCTAAATCGATAAAATAATCGGTTGTTTTTGGGGTTTTATTTTTTTCTTCATCACTCATAACATGTATGGGTTTACTTCCCATTACCCCTATTAAATCTTTTTTCCCATGCACCCAAACCCTTTGAGATGTTAATGTTTTAGGATCAAATCCGCCTAAAGTATGAAATTTAATAAATCCTTGTTCATCAATGTGTTTAACAATAAAACCAATTTCATCCATATGTGCAGCCGACATTATTTTCTTGGAGCTGTCGTTTCCTTTAATAAACACAGATACGTTACCCATATTATCTAGCGACACAGTATGAGCATATTTTTTAACTTCTTGTAACACAAGAGTTCTAATTTTAGATTCAAAGCCGGGGGCTCCGGGTGTTTCACAAATTTTTTTTAGCAGCGCAATATCTAATTTCATAGTGTAAATATTATGTAAGATGCAATGTAAAAAAGTTTGCTTAAATATTCATATATTCTTTCATTTTTTTCTTCATATCATTTGTGTTGATATCATTTTTTAGAATGTATATTTGCTTAGAATATAAAAATGAATTTGTCTATTATTAAATCAAGAATAGAAGAGTCTACAAATGTAAAAACAAGTTTTTTACATTCAGATATTTTACTTCAAAAACTTGAGCAAATCATACAAGAAATAATAAAATGTTATCAAACAAATCATAAGGTATTATGGTGTGGTAATGGAGGTAGTGCTGCCGATGCCCAACATTTAGCGGCAGAGCTAAGTGGCAGATATTATTTTGATCGTCCACCTTTGTTTTCTGAAGCCTTACATACGAACAGCTCTTATTTAACTGCCGTAGCAAATGACTATGGGTATAACATGGTGTATAGTAGATTGGTAGAGGCGATGGGAAATAAGGGAGACATACTTATGGCATTATCAACTAGTGGTAATTCAGAAAATATTCTAGAAGCTATAGAAACAGCTAATAAAAAAGGAATTATTGTAGTTGGTTTAACGGGTCAACATGGAGGAAAAATGAAAGATTTATGTCAATACATCATTCAAATACCCAGCACAGATACCCCCAGAATTCAAGAATGTCATATGCTTATAGGACATATTATCTGTGAAATGACTGAGAAAATATTATTTCAAAAAGAATAATCGTACGTTTAAGCAATTATAATATTACCAGTCATTTCTTTAGGCTGAGGTAAACTCATTAGTTTTAGTATGCTTGGAGCAATATCTGCTAATATGCCATTTTTTACAAGTTTGGTGTCCTTATCAATTACAATTATTGGCACAGGGTTCGTTGTATGAGCGGTATTTGGGCTACCGTCTGAATTAATAGCAATATCCGCGTTTCCGTGGTCTGCAATAATCACTATTGAGTATTCATTTTTTTTGGCTTCTTGCAAAATTTTACACAAACATTCGTCTACTGTTTCAACCGCTTTAATAATAGCATCATATACTCCGGTATGCCCAACCATATCAGCATTAGCAAAATTTAAACAAATAAAATCTGGCTTGTTGTTTTGTATTTCTATAAGTACATGCTCGGTTACCTCATAAGCACTCATTTGGGGCATTAAATCATACGTAGCAACTTTTGGGGAGTTAATTAATATTCTTTTTTCTAAACGAAAAGGATTTTCTCGCCCCCCCGAAAAGAAAAATGTAACATGAGGATATTTTTCTGTTTCAGCGATCCTGACTTGACATTTTTCATGCTGTTGTAAAACATCTCCTAAGGTGTTTTGAAGAGTATCTTTTTCAAAAACAACTTGTATGTTATCAAAAGTATCATCATATTTTGTCATGGTTACATAATGCAATGGGATTTTTTTCATATTGTATTCAGGCATATCTTTTTGTGTTAATGCTTTGGTTATTTCCCTGCATCTATCGGTTCTAAAATTAAAACAAATTACCACATCATTTGGCTTTATGGAGGTGTCTGATAATTCTGCATTATATAGGGGTTCCATAAATTCATCGGTTATTCCTTTATCATAATGTTCTTGGATGGAATTTAAAAAGTTATGAGTTTGGGTTCCGGACCGATTAACTAGCAGATTATAAGCTTTTTGAATTCTTTCCCATCGATTATCCCTGTCCATAGCATAATATCTTCCAATAATTGTTGCTAAACGAAAATTATCCATTGGATGTTCTAATTCTAAATACTGTTTTATATAATTATACCCTGATTTTGGGTCGGTATCTCTACCATCTAAAAATGCATGAATATACACCCCTTTTAATGAATAAAGTCTGCTCATATCAATTAACGCATAAAGATGTTCCATATGAGAATGTACACCCCCATCTGAGAATAAACCCATAAAGTGCACATTTACATGATTTTTTTCGGCATATTGAAATGCGTTTATTAGCACATGATTTTTAAAAAAATCACCTTCATGAATTGATTTACTTATTCTAGTTAATTCTTGGTAAACAATTCTGCCTGCCCCTATGTTTAAATGACCAACTTCAGAATTACCCATTTGCCCTTTTGGTAAACCAACATCTTCACCGGAGGTGTTTAGAGTAGCGTTTGGATATACATTTAACAGATTATCCATACAAGGCGTATTAGCCTGATAAATAGCGTCTGACTTGGTTTTATTCCCTATTCCCCATCCATCTAATATAGCCAATAAAACTTTTTTACTCATTTTGTTTAAAAATTACTTCAAAAATACAACCATTAGGGGTATTATCTTTAATGAATATTTCTCCTTTTAATGTTTGAATCATTTTTTTAACGATGTATAATCCTAAACCAGTCCCTTTGTTTGTTCTGGTATTTTCATCCCCTACACGATAAAATAAATTAAACACCTTTTTTTTATCCGGATCTGAAATGCCTGCTCCAGAATCAGATACTGTTAAAATATAATGATGATTGTTAAGGCTTAATGAAGTTTTAATAGGCGCTTCAAGTGGAGAGTATTTTGTGGCATTTTCAATTAGATTAAATAGAATTGAATATAATGCTACCTTATCAATTATTACATGATTGCTTGTATTATTTTTAAAAACATATAATTCCTTTGGTTTTTTATATAGTAGAAGTAATTCATCTATTATTTGCTCGTATATGTCGTTTATATTTACCTTTTCAAGGTATGGTGTAAATGAATTGTTTTCGAGTGTTGATGTTAAAAGTATATTATCTACTAGTTTTGAAAGTCTTTCGGTTTGTTGAATTGAAATATCGGATATTTTTTGAATCTGATGAAAAGGTATTTCACCTTTTTTTAATGTTTGTAAGGATAATTTAATAGCGGTTAATGGTGACTTTAACTCGTGAGAAACTGAAAGCAAAAAATTTTGCTTATTATGGATTAAAATTTGCTCTTTTTCAATAGATTTTATTATTTGAATAAACCCAACCACCACTAATACTATAAAGATTGAACCTTCCCCTATAACCATCCATACTTTTCTTGAAAGTAATGCTTTTTCGATAGAATAGCTTTGAGAAACTATTAAATACCCCCACCAGACGAATTGAGCAATAATATAAATTAAAATAAGGTAAACAGCTTTTTTATACGGGGCATTACGAGGCGTAAATTTATTATTCATTTTTCCAAAGGTCTTTTTTAGAGAGTTTAATTTTTTCTCCAAAAAAATTAATAGCACTTTCTTCAAAAGATTTTGTGTAATCTGAGATATAAAAGTGATGTTTATTCATTGATATAGCCTGTGAGGTTTTTATGTTTAATTTTTCACAAATAAATTTAGCCACTATATTGGCCGAATCTAAAATATCCACCTTTTTTTTATAGTAAGATTGTATAGTTGTTTTAATTAAAGGATAATGTGTACAGGCCAAAATAAGCACATCAATATTTTTCAATTCTTTTTTAGATAAGTAATTAAAGATAATGGTTTTACTGATTTTATTATCAAAAAATCCTTCTTCAATCATTGGAGCTAAAAGAGGAGTAGCTAAGGAGTTAACTTTAATTTTTTTGTCTTTGGTTTGTATTTTTCTCGGATAAATTCTTGAACTTATGGTGCCTTTAGTTCCAATAATACCAATGTTTTTTTGTGGGTGGTTTTCTACAACATAATCTACTACCGGATCAATAACATTATAAACAAAAGCTTTCCCGTATAGATGTTTTTTTAATGACTCATAAGCAAAAGAAGATGCCGTATTACAAGCAATAATAATATGTTCACAGCCTTGAGAAACTAAAAAGTCACCAATTTTTTTGGAGTATTGAATAATCGACTCTTTTGATTTTTCACCATATGGTAAATGAGCTGTATCTCCAAAGTAAATAATTTGTAACTGAGGAAGTAACGTATGAATTTCTTTTGCTACCGTTAGTCCCCCAATTCCTGAGTCGAAAATTCCAATTTTCATTTTCGTTTATAATTAATTTTAATGTTTTATATTACAACCGGTAAACTATATAAGTTGTTGGGGTTTATGCAAATAAAAAAGCCCCTTTCGGGGCTGTGTTATAATTACAAATTTAAATGTTTTTTTACCAAAGGGAGTAAATCATCTGTTTCAGGCGCATGTATAAGGAGCCCGGTAGCTGTATCAAACACATGAGAATATCCGTTTTTATCGGCAACTTCTTTTACAGCTTTTCTGGCTTTATCTAAAATTGGTTCAATTAAGCTCATTTCTTTCTTTTTCAATTCCTCTTCAGCTAACTCTTGAAAGTTTTTAATTCGCTCCTCTAAATCTTGAATCTCTTTAACTTTAGTTTGTTTCAACAAATCAGACATGGTAGCCTCATCTTTTTGATAAGCTTCAATTTTTCCTTGGTACTCTGCTGACATGGTTTTTAATTGTTGCTCTAATGCTTGAGCTTCTTTTTGAAGAGCTTCTTCTGCTTGTTTTCTCTCGGGCATTAACATTAATAAATCATTGGAATTAATATAGCCCATTTTTTTCATTTGAGCTGATAACGAAGAGCTAACTAAAAGTGCTAAAAATAATGGAAGAATTAATTTTTTCATGAACATTTTTTTTGCAAATATATTTTTTTATTTAGAATATCCCAGTTTTTTTAATACTTCATCGCTTTTATCAAACTTACTGTTTGCAAAAAGAATGTTTGATTGAGTAGATTTATCAAATACTAATGCCAGCTGTTCTACTTGTGCAATAGATTTAATCACTTTATAAATTTCCTCTTGAATGGGTTGTACTAATTCTTGTCTTTTTTTAAATAGCTCCCCTTCTACACCAAATTTTTCTTTTTGATATTCTTTTGCTTCTTTCTCTTTTAAGATGATTTCCTCCTCTCGTTTTCTTCTCATTTCTTCGGTTAATAATACTTGTTCAGCTTGATAGGCTTTATATAATTGGTCTATTTCGGTATATTTTGCTTCGAGTTGATTTTGCCATTTAACTGAAAGCTCATCCAATGCTTTTTGAGCATCTTGATAAGCTGGAATGTTTTTAAGAATGTATTCCGAATCAACGTATGCAAATTTTTGAGCTTGTGTAGTAAACCCCATACAGGTTACAACTACTAAAATGAAAAGTCTTTTCATAGTAAAAAGTTTATTGGTTTGTAGTATTTTGCCAAAAATAATGCCAAAAATTTTATTTCGGGTTCATTTTTTGGCTTTTTTGTTTAAATATGTTAAAATAGGTTTCAATACCATGTTTTTGATAGATAAAAATTGCCCCGATAACATTCCAAATTAATGTCGAAATTAATGCAGAATAAGCAGCACCATCAATACCATATATGGGTATCCATAATACGTTAAGCATTACATTTAATAAGGTCGAAATGCCTATTATTAATAAAAAAAAACGTTGATGGCCGGTCATATTTAAAAAAACAGCCACCATACCGCAATAAGAATTTATAAACTGTGTACATGCAAAAATTTGCATACAACGTACTCCTGTTAAATATTCGCTGCCTAACCAATTAAGAATTGGATTAGAAAAAACCAGAAGTATGATAAATACAGGAAATGAAAATATAAAAATTAGCTTATTGGTCATATGTACCATATTACTTAATTCTTCCTTTTTGTTTGTCCAAAATAATTCCGATATTTTAGGCATAGCAATGGTTTTTAGCGCCCCTAATACAAAATTAGTTATGGTTGTTATTTTAAATGCCATGGTAAACACCCCAAGCTCTGTTTTTGACAGCATAGAACCTATCATGAGGGTATTAGTTTTGCCATTTATTAACTGAATAAATGCCGTGAGTATCATGGGTAATGATGTAATTAAGTGCCAACGAAAAGAAAATTTTTTTTCATCGTCAATAGAATGGTTCAGATTAATTTTTAGCTCATGTATGTTTTTATTTAGTACTAAGGTGGTTCCTAAAAATGTAAAAAAAACCGCAACACAATAGGTTATGAATGGCATGTTGTGTTGATTATATAAAAACTGTGCAATAAAAATAAATACGGTATTTAGTCCAACAATACTTACGCTTCTAAAAAATTCAGATATTTTTACTTTTTTAAATCCTCTAATAAATTCAACTTGTATGGTTGTGAGTACAGAAAACGGAACAGAAACCGCTAAAATTATAAAAGAAGATTGTAAAGAAGAGTCGTTGTAAAAATACTCAGCTATATATTTTGATGTAACCATAAATATTAAGGTTATTGCTAATGAAAGAATGGTACATGCAAAAATTACTGATTTATGAAGGGATAAAATATGGGGTAATTTATTTTGTCCGACATATTGTGCTACAAATCGAACGACTGATGTGCTAAAACCTAAACACCCAATCATCGTAAGAATACTAGAAAAACTTGTCATTAAGTTGTATTCCCCAACCCCTTTTGGTCCATAATACTTCGAAATAATTAATAAAATAGCATAATTTAAAGCCATGCTAAGCACTCTATATATAAACGTTGCTGTACCGCCTTTTAATACCTCTTTTTCGTTGGACTGAATCCGCTGTATTCCAAGTTGTTTTTTAATGTATTTTCGTAAAGTATTAATCAATACACTTTATTTAAAACACTAAACTAATCTTAAACTTTCAGATTTTATAAAAAATAAAATTTTTTATAAAAAACATATTCAATAAATAAAAAATTATATATTTGCATTCAAATTTTGGGAGCATAGCTCAGCCGGTTCAGAGCACCTGCCTTACAAGCAGGGGGTCACAGGTTCGAATCCTGTTGCTCCCACATTAACGCAAATTACTAGCCATTAAGTGCTAAAAAAAATCACTAAACTTTTTTCTTTACTTAGTAAATACAAAAAGGAAACATTATTAAATATTTTGTTTAATTTACTAGCAGTAGTATTTTCTGCTTTTTCTATTACCCTTATTGTTCCTTTTTTAGATTTAATTTTTCAAAAAAGTCAAGCAGAATATATGCTTATTCTAACAAAAGGATCTCCTGCTTTTTCTTTTTCATTCAATTATTTTAAAAGCCTTTTTGATTATAAAATTGCTGCCATCATTACGAGTTCAGAGCAAGGCAAGGAATACGCATTACTACTCATTTGTTTAATTATTGGACTCGGAATATTTTTAAAAAATTTATTTACGTATTTAGGATTGTATTTTATTGCCAAACTAAGAGTAGGACTTGTTAAAGATTTAAGACAAAAATTATATTATAAAGTCTTAGAGTTACCTTCAGGGTTTTTTACAAAACAAAAAAAGGGAGATATACTTTCTCGCGTAAGTAATGATGTACAAGAAGTTGAATGGACTATGCTTACATCTATAGAAATGTTATTTAGAGATCCAGCTGCATTTATTGTTTATTTATTTATTTTATTAAGTATCAGTGTAAAATTAACCTTATTTATTTTGATTTTTTTGCCTTTATCAGGCGCTATTATTGGAGGATTAGGGAGTATATTAAGAAAAAAAGCACAACAAGGGCAACAAAAAATGGGGGATATTATATCATTTTTTGAAGAAACGATATCTGGTTTAAAAATTATCAAAAGCAATAATGCCGAGTCATTTATTTCTGAAAAATTTAATCGTGAAAATAATTCATATTATAAATTTATGCTTAGTGTATACAGAAAGAAAGATTTAGCTTCTCCGGTTAGTGAATTTCTATCTACTTTGGTTATGATTACGATAGTTTGGTTTGGAGGAAATATGATTTTAGTAGAAGAGGGGGTTAGTCCTTCTCAATTTATTGGTTTTATTGTTCTATTTGCTTTGTTAATTCCTCATGCTAAAGCTATAACTTCTGCTTACATTAATGTGCAAAGAGGTAATGCTTCCTTGGATAGGATTCAAGAAATATTATCTGAAAAAAACAATGTTATCAACAAAGAAAATTCATTGATTTTACAAGAGATTGAAGAACTTGAGTTTAAAAATGTTTCTTTTTCTTACGATAAAACTAAAGTATTAAACAATGTTAGCTTTACTATTAAAAAAGGGCAAACCGTTGCTTTAGTGGGGCCATCAGGTAGCGGGAAATCAACATTGGCCGATTTGCTGTGTCGGTTTTATGATCCTATAGCAGGTGAAATATTAGTGAATGATGTGCCCTTAAATAACTATAGTATTGAGAGTTTGAGAAAGGGTATAGGAATGGTAGCTCAAGACACTTTTTTGTTTCACGATACCATATTTGAAAACATAAGATTTAATACAGACAAAACAGAAGATGAGGTTATGAAAGCATCTAAAATGGCTTTTGCACATGAATTTATTTTAACCTTAGAAAAAGGTTATGAAACTATTGTTGGAGATAGAGGAAGTAAGTTGTCGGGAGGGCAAAAACAAAGAATTAGCATTGCCAGGGCCATTTTAAAAAACCCCGGATTTTTAATTTTGGATGAAGCAACATCTGCTTTAGATACCGAATCAGAAAATATGGTTCAAACAGCTTTAAAGCAATTAATGACCGGACGTACATCGCTTGTAATTGCTCACAGATTAACTACCATACAACATGCGGACAAAATTTTGGTAATGGAAAATGGTGAAATTATGGAACAAGGTACTCATAATGAACTCATGAATTTAAATGGGATTTATAAAAAACTTTTTGAATTACAGGTACAGGTATATCATAAAAACAATTAAGCCCTTAATTTGTGAAAAAAATTAAATGTGTTTAAGTATATTTGTATAAAATATCACGTATGAAAAAATTTATCATTCCTTTTGTCTGTTTTTCACTTTCTACAGCATATTCTCAAATAACTTTAAATTTTTCTGATTTTGCATCTATAGGAGATGATGTGAAAATTGCTGTTGATACTATGCCTGACGCTACTGTATTGCCTGGAGGAGTTGGGTTACAAAACTGGAATTTTAACGATTTAAAAGTACATTACAATTCCATAAACAACTTTGTAAACCCTAGTACTACAATTAATGGATCTTTATTTCCATTTTCAAATATTGCGTATGTTACATCGAATGCTGTGGCATATTTAAATGCTGTTTCTTCAAAAGTTGAGATAACCGGTATAGATGGCGATATCACTGGTGCTGGAATTTTTTTGCCGGTACCTTTTCAAAGACCACAACGTGTATTAAATTTCCCTACAAATTTTGGAGATTCATTTTTGGATACCACACATTTTAAAAGAACGGTAAAAGCTACAGATATAGATCCAAGTATAACCTTTATTGACTCTGTAAGAATTTCTCACTGGGGATATAGTGTAAATGAAATAGATGCATACGGAGAGATGATAATTCCTGGGGATACATTACAAGTGCTTAGAAAAAAGAAAATTGAGTACACGGTTGACTCCATTTGGATATTGAGTTTTGGTATATGGCAAATGCCAACTTCAGTTCCGCCATTTTTTGATACTAATCCGATAAAAGATACTATACGAACATATGAGTGGTATGCTAATAATGAAGGATATACCTTAGTTAGTATGACCGTTGATAAAAATGATGTTCCCGAAGAAGTTTCGTATATATATAAAGGAAATTTAGCCGTAAATTTAACGAGCGTAAGCCCTACTTGTAATGGAATAAGTGATGGAAGTATTACTGTTAATTTTTCTACAGTTGGACCAGGGGTAGCGCCTTACACATACATATGGAACACGGGCTCAACTAGTGGACCTGTGTTGTCTGGTGTAAGTGCAGGAACCTATTCGGTTACAGTAACAGATGCTAATTTAGATATAACTTCAGCTAGCATTACAATTTCTGAGCCTTCAGCAATCAATATTATTGAAACAATTACCAATGCACAATGTAATACTTGTAATGGAGGAGAAATTGAATTATCTGTTTCTGGAGGTACTCCAGGATATACCTACTCTTGGAGTAATTTAACCTCTAATAATCCAAACGAGAATTTATTTCCTGGATCATACACAGTAACAGTAACCGATATTAATGGGTGTGAAGCAATTGAAACGTATAATGTAGGCACATGGCCAGTTGGGGTGACTGAAAATATCATTCCTCAAAATACCCTGCGTTTTTATCCAAATCCTGCTGTTGATTTTATTTCTTTGGAGACTTATGCAGACAATATTGAGATTTATGATATTTTAGGAAATAAAGTGTTTATTAAAAATATTACTAATAAAAACATCGTTGATATTTCTATGTTAAACCCCGGCATTTATTTATTGCAAGCAACCTCAGGCACAAAAAATTACTCTGCAAAATTAATTGTAAAATAAAGTATTTTGAATAATAGCCCGGATGTTGGAATTGGTAGACAAGCACGTTTGAGGGGCGTGTGCAGCAATGCGTGTGGGTTCAAGTCCCACTTCGGGCACATTTAATGGAGTTCACAACATAAGCAGGGTAACTAACGCTTGAGTTAATTTTTTTATTTTTTTGGATTATTTAATTGTTCTATTCTTATTTTTAGCATTAATTGCTGAAATTTTAGGCACGGTAGGTGGATTTGGATCTTCTTTACTGTTTGTGCCCATTGCTGCTTTTTTTTTCGATTTTAATGCAGTTTTGGGGATAACAGCTATTTTTCATCTATCGAGTAATATTTCAAAAATTGCCCTTTTTAAAAAAGGAGTTAGAAAAGATTTAATTATTAAAATCGGGGTTCCATCAGTCATTCTTGTTATAGTTGGAGCAATATTGAGTAAATATGTTAAGGGGCATTGGTTTGAATTTTTGTTGGGGTGCGTATTAACGATTTTAAGCATTTTTTTACTTATAAAAACTAATTATACAATACTTCCATCTTCTAAAAATTGCCTGTTAGGTGGTGGGATATCTGGATTTGTAGCAGGATTGCTAGGCACTGGCGGTGCTATTAGAGGAATTACATTAGCCGCATTTAATTTAGAAAAAAATGTTTTTATAGCTACATCTGCAGTAATTGACTTAGGGGTTGATGCTTCTAGGAGTATAATATATGCTTATAATGGATATATTCAGCAAAAATATTTGTATTTAGTACCATTATTACTTGTTGTTAGTATTTTAGGAACATATATAGGCAAGCATTTGTTAGATTTCATTTCCGAAACTGTATTTAAAAAAATAGTGTTATTGTTAGTTTTATTGGTTGGATTGGTAACTATTTTTAAAACTGTTTATAACAATCCATTTTTAGTGGACTTTTAGTCCTTTACTTCTATAGCTTTTAACACAGCTTCGTCTTGGGTGTTGTATACTGAATAAAAGCCATTATTACCATATAAATACTTAGAGATATTGGCTTTTAAATAATTTTCAATTAGTTTTTTTGAAAGCGTTATTTCGCGTTGATTTTTTTTAATTCCCTTTTGTTGAGCATATATGATTAAATCATTAAATACAGAACTAGATACGGAGTATTTATTTTTGAATGTATAAAAATCTTCATATTTTTTTAATAAATTATCTCTTTGTTTATCAACTAATTGTAGAGCAAAATCCCTTATTATTCCTGTATAAAACATTTCAATTAAATAATTCGTTCTGTAAAGGGTATCAATTGGAACAAAAATATCGGGGTATATTCCTCCACCTCCTAAAACCATCTTTCCATTTTTTGTATAAAATTTAAGAGAATCAGGATATGTTAGGGTATCTATGGCAACTTCTAATTTCCCAAATCGACCATATTGCTCTAAATGATAATTTTTTGATCCGTGGTCGTAAGGTTTTTGGATACTTCGGCCTGTTGGTGTATAATACCTTGCTATGGTTAAACGAAGTCCTGATCCATCGGGCCAATTACTTTGTTCTTGTACAAGTCCCTTACCATAGGTTCGTCTTCCTAATATGATACCTCTATCGTTGTCTTGTACTGCTCCAGAAATAATTTCACTAGCAGAAGCGGTACTTTCATCAACCAATATTCGAATTTGGGTGTTTTCAAATTCTCCAGCAGTGGTTGCTCTGTAATATTTTTTAGGGCGTGCTTTACCCTCAGTAAATACAATGGTATTGCCTTTTTCTAAAAACTCATCGGCTAATTTGACCGCTTCCTCTAAATATCCACCACCATTATTTCGTAAATCTAATATCAATCTTTTCATGCCTTGTTGTTTTAACTTAAGAGCTCCTTCCATAAACTCAGTATAAGTAGTTCTAGAGAACCGACTCAATTTTATAAATCCTGTAATAGAATCAATCATATACGCAGCATCTAAACTATATAATGGAATTTTACCACGCGTAATAACATATTGTTTTACCGCTTGTCCGTTTCTTAAAATTCCAACTCGAACTTGACTACCTCCCTGTCCTTTTAATAACTTCATGATTTTTTTATTGGTTATTCCAACTCCTGCAATATTTTCGCCTTCTACTTCTACAATTCTATCCCCAGCCTTTAAACCAACTGCCTCAGAAGGGCCGCCTGCAATTGGAGAGATGATAAGCACTGTATCATCTTGTATAGTAAACTCCACTCCAATACCCTCAAAAGACCCTTCTAATGGTTCATTAATTTCTGCAAATTCATTAGATGAAATATAATAGGAATGGGGATCAAGTTCTTGTAAGAGGCTATTAATGGTTTTGTCAATTAATTGGGATCTATTTACAGTGTCTACATATTCTTGTTCGATATAGTTTATAATTTCATTCATTTTATTAAATCCCATATCGGTTAATCTTAAAAAAACAGGGCTTTTCTTTTTATACCCTGAGGATAATCTAGTACCAACCAGTATACCTAATACAAAAAACACAGAAATGATTATTGGTAGGTATATTTGGACTTTTTTATTCATAATATTTACATAATTTTTTTAACCTGTATCGTTGCGATAAGCCTGTTAAAAACTTAAAATTAACAAGTATTCGCGTATTTTTGCTGTAAAGATAGAAATATTTAAAATGAATTTACCTAAGTGGCAATATATTACGCATAATCCTAACGCTGATGATTTACTTACTTTTGTGCGTAAATTATGCAATTATGGATGCCCGTGGGTTCAGTTTAGGAGTAAGGACAGTTTATTTGAAGAAAAACTATATCTAGCTCAAGAAATAAAAAAAATATGTACCGAGAATCGTGCGTTATTTATTGTGAATGACGATGTGATAATTGCCCAAAAAACAAAAGCCGATGGAGTACATTTAGGGCAAGAGGATATGAATATAGAAGATGCTCGAAAAATACTAGGTAAAAGAGCAATTATTGGCGCAACAGCAAATACTTTTCATCAAATTAAGGATATTTCAAAAACTTCTGCAAATTATATTGGTTTAGGGCCTTTTGCATATACAAAAACTAAGAAAAAATTACATGAAATTTTAGGAATTGAAGGACTATTTGAAATTTTGCAACAAGTTAAAAAACATCACATTCATCTGCCTATATTTGCTGTAGGAGGTATTCAAGAAAAAGATATTGAAAATATTATGAAAACAGGCGCTTATGGGATAGCGGTTTCAGGCTTAATGCAAAACAGCCCAGACACAAAACAGCTCATCGAGTATATAAATAAAACGTTGTAAGATTATGGAGATTGATGTATTAAAAATAGGGGATAAGGTTTTTAATTCAAGATTATTTTGCGGTACAGGTAAATTTAGCTCTGGAGATATGATGCAAAATTCATTTATTGCTAGTGAAACAGAAATGGTTACCATGGCTTTAAAGCGGATTGACATAACCAAAGAAGATAAAAATATTTTGCATTTCTTACAAAATATGAATGTTCAATACTTACCTAATACTTCTGGAGCTAGAAATGCAAAAGAGGCTATTTTTGCGGCTCAAATGGCGAGAGAAGCCCTTGAAACAAATTGGCTAAAACTTGAAATACACCCCGACCCAAAGTATTTAATGCCCGACCCAGTTGAAACACTTAAAGCAAGTGAAGAACTTGTTAAACTTGGATTTATTGTTTTGCCCTACATTCATGCTGATCCTGTATTATGTAAGCGATTAGAAGAGACCGGTGTTTCTGCTGTAATGCCCTTAGGGTCTCCTATAGGTAGTAATAAAGGGATAAAAACCAAAGATTTTTTAGAAATTATTATTGAGCAAAGCAACGTTCCTGTAATTGTAGATGCTGGAATTGGTCTTCCATCGCATGCTTCAGAAGCCATGGAAATGGGAGCAGATGCAGTTCTGGTTAACACTGCTATTGCAACTGCTGAAAATCCGGTAGAAATGGCCACCGCTTTTAAATGGGCAGTAAAGGCAGGAAGAAAAGCATATTTAGCAAAATATAGAGGATATATACATACTGCTGAAGCATCTAGCCCGTTAACTGCCTTTTTAGATGAGTAATGAGTATGTTTGAATCTGTTTTTAATACATATAATTGGGAAGAAGTAACACGCTCTATTTATTCAAAAAATAACACAGATGTTGAGCACGCACTCTCTAAAAAAAATAGAGATTTAGAAGATTTTAAAGCCCTTATATCACCAGCTGCCGAATCATATTTGGAATTAATAGCTCAAGAAAGCTATAAACTTACTCGTCAACGGTTTGGAAATACTATTCAAATGTATATTCCCATGTATTTATCTAATGAATGTCAAAATATTTGTACGTATTGTGGGTTTAGCTTAGATGTTAAAATTCCTAGAAAAACGTTGAGAAATGATGAAATAATTAAAGAAGCAGAATTTATTAAAAACATGGGTTACGATCATGTTTTATTGGTAACAGGCGAAGCAAATCGAACGGTTGGATTAGATTATTTTAAAAATGCTATTCAGCTATTAAAACCTTACTTTTCAATGATATCTATGGAAGTACAACCATTAGAAATGGAAGAGTATGAGGAGTTAATTCAGTTAGGACTGCACTCAGTATTAGTATATCAAGAAACGTATCATCAAGAAGATTATAAAAAACATCACCCAAAAGGTAAGAAATCAAATTTTGCTTATCGACTAGCAACTCCCGACAGATTAGGACAAGCAAATATTCATAAAATTGGATTAGGTATTTTAATAGGGCTTGAAGACTGGAGAACCGATTCCTTTTTTACCGCGTTACATTTAAATTATCTAGAAAAAAAATATTGGAAAACCAGATATTCAATTTCTTTTCCAAGATTAAGACCTTGTGCTGGAGGAATTGCATTAAAATCAACTATCACGGAAAAGCAATTGGTGCAATTAATTGGGGCTTACCGATTATTAAATCCTGAGGTTGAATTATCTATGTCAACCCGAGAATCGAATAAGTTTAGAGATCATATTATTCCATTAGGAATTACCTCTATGAGTGCAGGTTCAAAAACAGATCCCGGTGGATATACTAATCCAAATATGCAATTAGAGCAGTTTGAGGTTGATGACACCAGATCAGTAGATGAAATTAAACAAATAATTATTCATAAAGGATTTGAACCTGTATTTAAGGATTGGGATCGAGTATATTTTTAGTTCATGCTAAATTTATTAACACTTTATAGGGATTCTTTTTCCAATATTTCTAAAAAAGTTTGGATACTATCTTTTATTTTATTGATTAATAGAAGTGGGTCTATGGTGCTTTTATTCACTTCATTATATATCACTAAAGAATTAGGTTATAGTTTAACTCAGGCAGGATGGGTAATGAGTGTTTATGGAATTGGAAGTGTATTTGGAGCGTATTTAGGAGGCTGGTTAACAGATAAAAAAAACTTTACACATGTTATGCTGTTTTCTCTCATTTCGGGAGGATGTGTGTTGTTTTTTTTACCAATTAGTCATCATTTAATTTTTATTTATTCCATAGTTTTTTTGCATGCTTTATTAGCTGATATATTTAGACCAGCTAATTTTAAAGCAATAGCTTTATACAGCAATGAGCAAACCAGAACACGTTCTTTGGCTTTAATGAGAATGGCCACAAATGTCGGGTTTACTTTAGGGCCTGTATTGGGTGGTTTTATTGCTATGTATTTTGGATATAATTGGTTGTTTATATTAGATGGTTTAACTAGTTTATGTGCAGCTGTTTTTTTGTATTTTTTTATTCCAAAAAATTCTGCACAAGTTAATCGCGGGTTTTTACAAAATGATGTAAATGTTATATCGCCTTATAAAGATCCAAAATATTTAGCATTTATTTTTTTAGTTATGCTTTATGCCATTGTTTTTTTTCAATTGTTCACGGCATTTCCTCAATTTTTAAATAAAATTCATGAATATACGGAGGGAGATATAGGTATATTACTCGGAATTAATGGACTAATCGTTGTTTTAGTAGAAATGCCATTAATATTAAAGCTCGAAAAAAGCAAAAGAAATTTTTTATGGATTATTGCCGGGGTATTGTTTTTAGCAGTTTCATTCTTTACCTTAATGTTGAGTGATGGAGTATGGTGGTTGGTTATGTTGTTTATTATTTTTATTTCGTTATCCGAAATTTTAACCATGCCTTTTATGATGACGTATTCTTTGCAAAAAGCAGGAAATAAAAATCAAGGACAATATTCTGCATTGTATACTATAGCATATGGGTTTGGTCATATTTTGGGCCCATCTATTGGTATGACTGTGGCAGATATGTTTGGTTTTAATGTTCTATTTTTGGGTTTAACCATATTAAGTATAGTGGTTGCCATATTTTTTTGGAGAATATTTAATGTTCATTAGAAATGATGGAGTTAAATATTGCATTCTGAAAAATAAAATAAAACTTTGCGCGTTGAAAGGTATGTTATATAAGATATTATAATTGATGTTGAAACTTTTGCAGCATCTTAGAAAATATGAGCAGAAATATTTTTTTGCAGCGACTATAATTCTTACGATAGGCCTGCCTTTGTCCAATTTTTTAATGAGTGTTTCCCAATTTATTTTACTGGGGGTTTGGATATTAACCGGAAATATTTCTGTAAAATTATCTTATTATTTTAAAAATAAAGTAGCTGTTGCTATAAGCATTTTGTTTTGGATATATGTTTTATTTATATTTTCTTCGAATGATTTGCAAAGCGCCTTACACGAGATAAAAATTAAAATCCCTTTACTTATTTTTCCACTAGTATATTCATACTATACATTATCAGAAAAAGAAATAATATGGATTTTTAAATTTTTTATTTTTTCTGTATTTGCAGGTACTTTATTTGCTACAGGTATTTATTTACACCTGTTACCACCGTATTATTATAAAGATATTCGAGAAATATCTAGGTTTATTTCTCATATTCGGTTTTCATTAGAAATAGTATTTGCCATTTTTTTATGTGTTTATTTTTTAAGCTGTAATGTTAAGAATTATATGTATTTATTATTAGGAACTTGGTTTTTATGGTATTTATTTATTTCTGAATCTTTAACCGGATTAATAGTATTATTGGTAAGTACCTTTTTCTTTTCAATGATTCTATTAAAACGTTCTATGGCTAATACAAAATATACATTATTTGTATTAGTACTTGGCTTGGGAGTATTTATAGTTCCATGTTATATAGCAATTCAAGAATGGAGATATTTTAGGAACTCTAACTATAAGGAAGAAACATTAAAAAACCTTACTCAACATGGAAATAAATACGAACACGACATTAAAAATATGCAAAAGGAAAACGGAAACTATATTTGGAGAAATATATGTTGGTTAGAGCTTGAAAATGGGTGGAACATAAAAAGTTCAAATGGTTTTTTTGATAAAGATTCGCTTGGGCAACCTCAATTTTCAACGCTTATTAGGTATTTAACATCTAAAAATTTAAGCAAAGATGCTGAAGGGCTTGAACAACTTACGCAAGAGGATGTTAAAAATATCGAATTTGGAATTACCAATGTTCGATTTACGAACATATCGGGTTTTAGGAAACGGATATACGAAACATTTTGGGAGTTGGATGGATATGTACAAGGAATACCTCCTCATAACGGATCATTTTCACAGAGAATAGAATTTTGGAAAATATCTTTAAAAACTATAAAAGATAAATTATGGTTTGGTCATGGTACGGGTAACATTTTACATGCAATGTTAATTCATTACCAATCATCAGGCCTTCAAGATGCTCCAAAATTTTGGTTAAAACCACATAATCAATGGTTAACCTGGGGAATTCAGTTTGGCGTATTAGGGACGGTAGTAATTAGCCTTAGTTTAGCCTATATAATGTTAAAAACATTCAAAAAAAATCTTTTATTTTCTTGTTTTTTAATGATTCAACTTATTTCAATGCTCACAGAAGATTCATTGGATACACAAGCAGGCGTAACCTTTTTTGGCTTTTTTATAACTATTCTTCCAAGATTTATAAAAATATAAATACCATTCATTTTAGGATATAACTAAGATTCTAAATGAAATCTTTTTTGTATGCTCTCCACGTGACTTTTTAATACGGGTTCCCAACTATAATTTTTTAATGCTACATCTCTCGATTCCTTTGCCATGGTTTTGCATAAATTTTCGGAGGTTAATAGTTCAATACAACATTTTGTAAATGAATTGGCATCGTCTGATATAAACATATGTTTTCCATGTGTAATTTCTAATCCTTCTACTCCTATACTACTGGTAACACAAGGAATACCTCTGTACATATATGTGAGCACTTTAACTTTAGTGCCACTTCCAAATCGCAAAGGGGCAATAGCTACTTTACATTTATTAAAATAGGGTTCTAAGTCTTCAACAAAACCGGTAAAAACAATGTTTTTAAATTTTTCACTTGCTTGTAATAATCGTTCATCCGGATTTTTACCAATAATATAAAGAGTTACATTTTCTGCTTTATTTTGTATCTCGTGCCAACAAGCGTTAAAAAACCATAACAAACCATCAATATTTGCCTCCCAACTTAAAGTTCCAACATACAGCATTGCACATTCTGTTTTCGAAAAATCTATTTCGGGAAGCCCTAATGCCCTATCATCTCCTAAATGATATGTAATTTCAAATTTTTTAGAATCAATACCCAATAATTTTAACGCATCAATATCGTTTGGAGCCGCCCATATTTTGGAAGCATTCGTACAAAATGTTTTTTCTGCTTTTTTAATGCGCCAACTTTCA
>CAZEIM010000012.1:0-8605 GCA_964512145.1 uncultured Flavobacteriales bacterium | reverse complement strand
TTTTTTAGTATATTTTGTTCAATATTTGCTAAGCGTTTCCACATCACATATTCTGCATTGTGTTGGTGTAGAATCGTTTTATAATGATACTCATGCGGAACATACGTAAAAACCTCATAGTGATCTACAATAATAACATCGCATATTTTCGATAATTTTTCAGTTTCTATTTTAACTTCTGGGTGATAATTTCTATAAATATTTAGCGTTTTGGAAAAAAAACAACTCTTTATAAAGTTTGGTATATTTCTAGGAATATTCAGTTTTTTTGCGAAATAAGTTTTTGGATTAAGTAATGTAATAAATTCATTTTCATGCAATTGGTCGTCATTTTTTAACAGGCATACAAAATGTATTTCGAAATGTTGTTTAAAATATTGCAACATATTCCACGTTTTAATACTGCCTCCACTAAATGCAGGGTATGGTAGCTGGGTGGTAATGAATAAAATTTTACGCATAATTTTCTTGTCTAAAAATCTCATAACAAACAATAGCGGCTGCTACTGAAACATTTAATGAGGTAGGTTTTCCTACCATGGGTATTTTTACTTTTTCGTATGTATTTTTTTCCCAAAAATCAGTTACACCTAATGATTCCGATCCAAATACAATGGCTTTTCTTTTACTGAACTTTAGCTTAGGTAATTCATAGGCGTATTTAGAAGAAGTAACATAAATATTAAATCCTTGTTTTATTAACCATTGCTCAGCTTCGGTATTATTTAAAACAAATACCGGAGTAAAAAAAACAGCCCCTAAACTAGATCGGATGGTATTAGGATTAAATACATCAACACTATTTCCGGTAATAAATATAGCATCAATACCCATAGCATTTGCAGTTCTTAAAATGGCGCCTAAATTTCCGGGTTTTTCAATATTTTCTAAAATTAATATCCATTTAAATGCATCAGATAATTCAATTTTTTTTTCTTTAAATACAACTATTATACCTTCACTACTTTCTCTATATGCGATGGTTTCATATACCTGCTTGCTAACCGAAAAGATTTTATTTTCGGGTAACTTATACAGAATTTCTTGATTTTTATGTTCTATAATTTCAGGAACAATATACGACTCTAACACTTCAAATCCAGCCTCTAAAGCCATGTTTACTTCTTTTATTCCCTCAACCAATATTATTTTATCCTTTTTTCGTTCTTTTGTTTTATACCATTTTTGTAATTGTTTAATTTTAGGGTTTTGTTTACTGCTTATTTTATGTTCCATTACAAAAAGTATTGTATTTTGCATAAAAATACTACGTTTTTATGAATTATACAGCAGAAGAAATTTCAAGTATTATTCATGGTAAAGCACATATTAATTTACAGCATGAAATAGTTAACCATATATGTATTGACAGCAGAACAAATATGTATCCCAACATGATTTTTTTTGCCATTAAGGGAGAGCGACATGATGGGCATGTTTTTATAGAAGAATTAATCCAAAAAGGGGTTAAAAATTTTGTTGTTGAGTTTGATTTAAACAGAAAAGACGTTAATTTTTTAGTGGTAAAAAATTCGGTAGTTGCACTACAAGAGTTAGCTTCATATCATCGAAAAAGACTTAATGGTCCTCTAATTGCTATTACAGGAAGTAATGGTAAAACTGTTGTAAAAGAGTGGCTTTTTCAAATGCTTTGGAAAGATCAGTATATCTGTAGAAATCCTAAAAGCTATAATTCACAGATTGGGGTGCCTTTATCCGTTATGAATATTAATGATAATCATACATTAGGGATTTTTGAGGCAGGAATTTCAAAGCCAAATGAAATGATTAATTTACAAAAGATTCTTACTCCTGATATAGGTATATTTACCAATATTGGTAGCGCGCATGATGAAGGCTTTTTAAATACGGAAGAAAAGGTTTTGGAAAAATTGAATCTTTTTAAAAATAGCAAGACAATTATATATAACCAAGATTATATCGAAATACACCAGCAAATATTACATAAAAATTTACCTTCTTTTGCATGGTCACGTAAAAACAGAAATGCACCGGTTTATATTTCGGATATTCAATACTTGAGCCGACAAACTCAGGTTTCGATTAATTATAATAAGGCTAAATATACATTACAAATTCCATTTCAGGACGATGCATCCATTGAAAATGCTTTACATGGTATCGTTTTACTTATGTATTTAGGGTATTCAACCATAGAAATACAAGAAAAATTAAATGTTTTGTATCCGGTTGCTATGCGATTGGAATTAAAAGAAGGCAAGGCAGATTGTTTAATTATAAACGATACCTATAACTCAGATGTTCAGTCGCTAAAAATAGCCTTAGATTTTATGAGTAGATTCGAAAAAGAATATAAACATAAAATTCTTATTTTATCTGATATTCTTGAAGTTTCTGATGAAGCTCTTACATACCAACATATTTTAGAAATGGTACGATTGTACTCCTTAAATAAAATATATGGTATAGGAGAAAAATTATCCCATTATTTTATGAACGAACCTAATATAGTTTGTTTTAAAAATACAGAAGATTTTCTTCGTTTTATTGAAAACAAGCCTATTAATCAATCGTTAGTATTAATTAAAGGAGCTCGATTTTTTGAGTTTGAGCGTATTACCAAATATTTTGAACGCAAAGTACATGAAACAACCTTAGAAGTAAACTTAAAAGCACTAGAACATAATTTTAATTATTACAAAAGTTTGTTATTACCGCAGCAAAAAATTATGACTATGTTAAAGGCATTTTCTTATGGAAGTGGATCCTACGAAATTGCTAAAGTATTAGAATACAACAAGGTAGATTATATTGGGGTGGCTTATCTAGATGAAGGCATACAATTAAGATCACAAGGCATAAAAACACCTATCATGGTTATGAATCCTGAAACATACTTTTATGAAAGAATGTTACAATATAACTTAGAGCCGGTGGTTTATAGTATCAGAATAATGCATGAGATTGCATACTTTCTGCTAAAAAATCCCCATCAAATCATCGGAATTCATCTTGAGTTTGATACAGGGATGCATCGATTAGGATTTGAACCTGATGAAGTACAAGAAGTAGTTCGTTTATTACGCGAGCAAAAAAATATCCATGTACTTTCAGTTTTTTCGCATTTATCTTCTAGCGACAATGCCCAAGATGATGCGTTTACAAATAATCAAATTACTAAGTTTACCCAGATTATTACTTTTCTTAAAGAACATATTTCTTATCCTTTTTTAACACATATTTCTAATAGCTCGGCTATAGAACGTTTTAGTAATTTACATTTTGATATGGTTCGATTAGGAATTGGGTTGTATGGATTTAGCGCTTATCATAAACATTTTGAAAATTTAATCCCAGTAAGTACTTTAAAAACAAGTATTTCTCAATTAAAAAAGATTAAAAAAGGCGAGAGTGTTGGGTATACTCAAAAAAATAAAGTGCTTCGAAATAGCACTATTGCTACAATTCCAATAGGATATGCCGATGGCATTCACAGGTCATTTGGTAATGGAAATGCAACATTTATTCTTCATCACCAAGAAGTGCCTACTATTGGAAATATTTGTATGGATATGTGTATGCTAGATGTTACCGATGTTTTAAATGTTCAGGAAGGGGATGAGGTAGAGGTATTCGGACTTAAAAAAAGTATTTTACAACTTTCTACACAAGTAAAAACTATTCCGTACGAAATTTTAACTTCAATTTCATCTAGAGTAAAAAGAATCTATTTTAATGAATAAATTTGCAAAAAAATACTATGAATGCTTTATTAACTTTTGATGGAATTATTGCCTTAATTACGCTGGTGGTTATGGAAGTAGTTTTAGGGATCGATAATATTATTTTTATCTCTATATTTTCAAATAAACTTCCAGGAAATCAAAGGCCTAAAGCAAGGTTTATAGGCTTAATGCTTGCATTGGTTTTTAGAACAATCATGTTATTAAGCATTACTTGGATTATCAGTATGAAACAACCTATTATTAACCTAAACTTATCTTCTTTAAATATACAAGATGTAACAGCGCTTACATTAAGCATACGGGACTTAATATTATTAGCAGGAGGTATATTTTTAATTATAAAAACCACCAAAGAAATTGGGGCAAAAGTGGATTTAAGTGAAGATAAGCCAATAACAACCAAAAAAATGTCACTTTCGTATGTTGTTTTTCAAATAGCACTCATAGATATTGTTTTTTCATTCGACTCTATTTTAACAGCCATAGGCTTGGTAGATGAGGTAATAATTATGATTATTGCTGTAGCTATATCTATGTTAATTATGATATTATTTTCTAAACATGTTGCTGAATTTATCGATCGTCATCCCACCGTTAAAATGTTAGCTTTAGCCTTTTTAATTATGATTGGAATTATGCTGGTAGCGGAAGCATTTTCTGAATCATTTCATTTTCACTTCCCTAAAGGCTATATTTATTTTGGTATGGCATTTTCATTTTTTGTTGAATTGCTCAATATGCGAACACGTAAAAAAAGCTCTGAAACTAATTAGGAATAATTTCGTACACACGAAACATTCGTGTGCATGATTTTCAATATTTTACATAAGCAGTTTCGCCTTTTATGGATAACCTTTCTTAGTATTTGCGTTTTTGCTTGTAAAAAACAAAACCCTAAAAATTTAACACAAAATGCAGGCGCAACAGAACAGATAATTTTAACATCTAAAAATATTGTCCCGGCTATTTACCCAACCCTTAACTTTAATGCTCGAAAAAATATTCAACTATACACTTCCGAGCAGGGTTTATCTTCTTCCGATATTACCGATGTTAAAGAAGATAAAGATGGAAATTTATGGTTTGCCAGCCGAAAAGGATTAAATAAATTTAATGGACTAAGTTATACACACTATTTAAAAGAATTTGAAATTTGGGGGATTGAGTTTGACAAAAACAACCATTTGTGGATTGCTGTTTACAATCATGGAATTATTAAATACGATGGAAACCAATTTATACAATACACTCAAGAGCATGGGTTACATGACATGACCTATCGAAAAATATTTTGTGATTCCAAAGGCATTGTTTGGCTAGGTGGTAATAATAATGGAATTGATTATTTCGATGGGGAATCGTTTAAGCATATTGATTTAAAGCAAGAAAAAACTGGTAATGGTGTTCAGGATATTTTTGAAGATAAAGAAGGTAATATATGGTTTGCAACCTTTGGTGGTGGCATATTTAAGTATAATCAGCATGGATTAACAAACTATAAGGTTCCTATTGAATCAATTCCCATTAAGGAACAAAAAACCATGATCGATTTTAATTTACATGTAAATAAATTTCATTCGATTACACAAGATAAATATGGAGATATATGGGCAGGATCCAGATTTTTAGGGTTATTTAAAATTGTTTCCGATACTTTGCACAGAATTTCCGATACATTATTAAATACACCAAATTTAACGACCATTCGCGACATGAAATTAGATAGATTAGGTAATATGGTTATTTCCTCTAATTTGGGTTTAATATTAATTAAAAATAAAAAAACAGAAATTATTTCTGTTTCAGAGGGTTTAATAACAAAATCAATTAATCGCTTGTTTTTTGATAGCGGTGAAAATTTATGGATTACATCATCCACAGGAGTCAGTAAATTTAACGAGGGTAGTTTTCAATATATCCCTTTTCATCAAAATAATAATGGCATGAACAGTGCCGTTAAATTTATTGAGCAGATTGACGGTTCTTGCTATATTTCTACCGGAAATAAAACCCTTAAATTTAATAAATCATTAAATAATACAGATAGTGTGTTTAATCGTCTTTTTGCGTTTAGTGATAAAACTCATACATCTATTTGTCACGATTCTACTAATATTTGGATTACTACTTTTGGAAATGGTTTTTTTCAAATAAAAAAGAACAATTATTCCATTCAAAGATTCGCCTATTTTGGTCCGAATAAATCAAACTCTTATTTTACCAGTTCTTTAAATGATCATTTGGGTAATATTTGGTTTGGTGGGCTTGAAGGATTGGTTCAGTTTTCAAATAATAGTTTTAAACATTATGGGTTAGATAATGGGTTGGCTGATTTTGAAATATTATGTTTAGGGATTGACTTTGAAAACAGATTGTGGATAGGATCTGAAACTGGAATTAGTATTTTTAATAACAATCAGTTTACGCACTTAGATTTTTTAGATAAAAAAGGCATCACTTCTATTAAAAAGGGTCTTAACCAAGGAGAGATGATCATAGGGACTCGTTTTTTGGGATTTTATATTTATAACTACATAAACAATACGTTTAAACATTATTCCGAAAAAAATGGATTATCCAGTAATGCCATACAATCTATAGGAATTGATAGCAATAAAAATATTTGGATAGCAACCGATTATGGTTTAAATATTTTAAGAGCAAAAAATTATACCATTTCTCAAGATAGTTCATTAAACGTATTTGAAAACTTTACCCCTCAAGAGGGTTTTATTTCAGCCACGTGTATGCATCAAGCTTTATATATTTCTAAAGAGAAGGTATATATAGGTACACAAAAAAATCTCACGATGTATAATTTATACAATATTTTTTCGAATAAAAGAACCAAACCAACCATTAATATTACCGGGTTAAAGTTGTTTTTTAAAGAGGTAAACTGGGATGAACAAAAAGATGAATATCAACTCACGTATTCTAAAATTTTGCCTTGGTATTCATTGCCCGAAAAGCTCGTGCTTCCTTATAGCCAAAACCATGTAACTTTTACCTTTGTTGGTATCGATTGGGCCTTCCCTAACAATATGTCGTACGAGTTTATGTTAGAAGGAGTTGATAAAGATTGGGGAATAGTTTCGGGTAAAAACGAAATAACCTATTCTAATCTTTCTCCCGGTAAATATCGTTTTAAGGTAATTGCTGTTAATACGCACCGGGGTAGGAGTAATCAGGCCATATTTTGGTTTGAAATAACCCCGCCATTTTGGAAAACATATTGGTTTTATACTCTTACTTTACTTGCTTTAACTGGAATGATTATTGGCTATATAAAAATGCGAGAAAAGATACTTAAAGACCGACAAAAAATATTAGAAAATGAAGTTCACAAAAGAACACTCGAATTAAATGAAGAAAAAGAAGTAGTACAAAAGCAAAATAAAAATATTCGTGAAAGCATTGAGTATGCTAAAAAAATTCAAGAAGCGATTTTACCCGACCAGGGATTCATTAAGAATTTGCTTCCTGAGTCGTTTGTGTTATACCTCCCAAAAGATATAGTGAGCGGAGATTTTTATTGGGTTCAAAGCATACATAACAAAATACTTTTGTCGGTGGTCGATTGTACCGGACATGGTGTTCCGGGTGCTTTTATGTCTATTATAGGGAGTTCTATGTTAGATAAAATTGTTAAAGAATACGATATTGACGATCCGGGCACTATTTTAAATACCTTAAATAAAGAACTTATTGAATTTTTAAAACAAAATTCTCCCGAAGCCGATGTAAAAGATGGGATGAATTTAGCTTTATGCTCACTGGATGTAAATAATTTAGAACTCATTTTTTGCGGTTCGTATAATCCATTGTATATTATTAGAAATCATGAAATTATAGTACTTAAAGGGGATAATATACCTATTGGTAAATCTAAAATGCACGAACACAAAGTTTTTGAAAGTCAAACCATTAAACTTAATCTTGGGGATGTAATATATCTTTTTTCGGATGGATTTGTAGATCAAAAAGGAGGAACTGAACATAAAAAGTTTTATTACTCTAGATTTAAAGAGCTATTGTTACAAATTTATACCCTGCCCATGCATGAGCAAGAACAAGTTTTGTATAATACTATACATACCTGGAAAGGTGATATGGAACAAATGGATGATATTTGTATAATTGGCTTTAAAGTATGAATGGTATAAAAATTAAGTTTTTTTTAATTGTATTAATTTTTCCAACCTATTTAGGAGCAGAGGTATGTTTTTCTGTACTTGATAAGTTTGATACAACACATACGTTATTAAACCTTAATCAAGAGCCATTTTCATTTGTAAGCTTCGAGTATTATACTGTTAAAAATGTACAATTTGAATTTTCAGGCGATTATAAAGTATCCCACTATACCAGTATAAATAATTTTCCGGCTTCTAGTGCTCATGTAATTAAAAAAGACTCCAATGGATTTTTGTGGATAGGAAGCAACAAGGGCCTCATGAAATTTGATGGCAATACTTTTTATAAAGTAGTATTGCCCGATTCTTTAAATAATTTGGAGGTGAATAAATTAGAAATTGATGTTTATGGCAATATTTGGTTTTCAATTTTCGAAAAAGGGTTGTTTAAATTAAGTGAAAATAAAATTTACAATTATAATTCAATACCGGTTGATCTCAAAATAAGGAGTATATATTTTTCTACGGACTCCACCTTATGGATTGGATGCGATAATGGATTTGCTTTTTTTAAAGAAAATAAACTAATACAGTATACTTTTAATTTAGCAAAAGCTAAAACAGATAAATTATTTGCCGTCATTCATATTTCTGAAGACAGCAACCGTGTTATTTGGTTGGGGGTTTTTGGTCATAATACATTATATATTAAAAATAATCAAATGCATGAAATATCTTATT
>CAZEIM010000011.1:65365-69710 GCA_964512145.1 uncultured Flavobacteriales bacterium | reverse complement strand
GATGTGTATGGTATAGCCTTTACTGTAACGTTTGATCCAGCATTAGTAGACACCTCAAGTGTAGATGCTGTATTTAATAACTCATGGTTAGGTATAGAGGGCACGGATATGTTTACCATACAAAAACGTTTTGGAGCATCTGGTGAATTGCACATAGGTATGGTGCGCACTAACCAAGTAAATATAAGCAGTGCATTTGGACAAATTGCTACCTTAAATATTGTAACTACGGATGATTTATCAGGAAAAACCAACACATACGAAAATTTAGTGTTAGGTTTTAAAGATGTAAAAATGATTTCGTTAAATGAAACGGAGCAATTAGTGAATACATCTTCATCGACCCTAGTAATTGGTGATGTTTCGGCAACAGTATCGATGCATAATCATGTAAACCAAGTATTAATTTATCCAAATCCTACGCAAAATATTTTAACGATTGAACACAATCAAAAAATAAACGAAGTAAGTTTATATAATATTTCAGGACAACAGGTATATAAAAATGAAAATTTTTCTGATTTAAAGGTTATAAACATGCAAGAATTACCTCAAGGTTCATACTTTTTACATTTACAAAGTGAAGAAGGCATAATCGTTAAAAAAGTAATTAAAAAGTAAAATATTAAAAATATTGTTTTTTAAAAGTCACGCTATTAAGCGTGACTTTTTTTATTCAAAATCTTCGTACAACAAATATTTCTTTCGCATTTTTTTATACTCATCTAATTTTTTTTTCCAAGTAGCTTTTATTTGCTCTTCGCTCCAATTTTCTACAATTTGTATTCGTAAATCTTTAGTACCTGCCAGTAAATCAAAAAAACGTTCATTCGAAAAAAAAGCCTCTTTATTAGGATAACTTTTATACATTCCAATAAGCCAAGGTAAATACAGTTGTTTTATTTGTAATAATGTTGTTGCTCCAAAATCTTCTAAACTAAAACCTTTACACAATTGATTTTCATACATAGGTTTTTGAGCTCCGGGCTTAGAAACAGGGGTAAATTGTATTTGGAAAGAATCTAATAGTGGATGCCCAATAATTCTAAAAGGTTTATCTGTTCCTCTTCCTACGCTTACCACAGTTCCTTCAAAAAAGCAAATAGATGGATAAAGAAAAATAGCGGTTGGATGGTTTAGATTAGGCGAAGGATTAATAGGTGGTTGATATAACGTTTTATGAGTATATCCTAGACATTTTATGACTTTTAAATCACACTTTAGAAAATTTGTAAGCCACCCCTCTTCATTAATCATATCCGCTAACTCTCCTATAGTTAATCCATGAACTACCGGTATTGGATGCATGCCGACAAATGATTTATACTTTTCTTCCAATACAGGACCATCAACATAAAACCCATTAGGATTGGGACGGTCTAAAATTAAACACGTTATATTATTTTCTGCACATGCCTCCATTACATAGTGCATAGTTGAAATATACGTGTAAAACCGAGCTCCTACATCTTGTATATCAAAAATTATTACATCTACTCCTTTAAGATCAGAAGATTTAGGTTTTTTATTGCTCCCGTATAATGATATGATAGGTAATCCGGTTTTAATATCGAGTCCGTTTTTCACATATGCTCCTGCGTCTTCTGAACCTCTAAACCCATGTTCCGGAGAAAAAATTTTGAGCACTTCAACATGTAAAGAAAGTAACGTATCTACCAAATGTGTATTTTGAACCATACTTGTTTGGTTAGCAACAATAGCCACTTTTTTATTTTTAAGTAATGGAAGATATACAGAAATTCTTTCTGCACCCACTGTAATATCCTGAGAATTAATGGTATGGAAAATAAAAAAGAAAATTAACAATAAATAAAATCGAACCATGAAACGTTTAAACGTATACAATACAAATTTGTTTGTGTAAAAATAAAAAAAGGGGCCGATTGCCCCTTAATAATAACTCTATTTTTTTAAAAATCAATAAACAACTAAGGTTTTAGAATAACTTTTAGTGCCATCGTTTAATTCGATGTAATACACCCCATTTTCTAATTGTTCGGTTTGTATTAGCAAATCATTTAATCCATTTAATGTTCCATAATTTTTATATCCTACTCTTTGACCTAATGAATTATATATCATCATTTCAATATTTCTTGATTCATTCAATTCTATACGTACATTCGTATTTGTATTAGTGGGATTAGGGAAAACACTCCAATTAAAATAATTTTTGTGTTCATATGCTGAAACAAAAATATATTCCAATGCATCTTCTAAAGAAATATATCCAGCATTTTCTACTTTACCATCAGGAGCAATTAATAAGGAAACAATATGCATGTTTTTAATTTTCCAACTCGTGTTTAATTTAAGCTTAAACGTATTTTCAAATTGCTCTCCCGATACAAAAGTGCTTGGTAAAGTTCCTTGTGTTCCTGCAAAACTTGGAGAAATTCTACGTGCTACATGATTATAAATCATCAATGATGCTGGAACAGGGTTGGGTAATAACTCATATCCCCCCATCACTCCATTACCTCCTCCGGCATAAGCATTAGACTGGTTGTATCCACTACTCGTTCCTTTAACACTATCTTCGGTTAAAACAAGCGCAACCTTGTAAACTCCTGAACCATTTTGTTGATACGTTGTTTTTACCGTAACAAATAAAGAATCATTGATTGTATCTAATACTGCAAAGTTTTCCATAAAAGCTACTGCTGGCGTAGTTAGTCGAGTAATAAATGGAGCCTCAATTTCAGAAGGATCTATTGAATTTTGTCTATCCACTAAGGCACTTGGATAACCCGATACTAATCCCCCTATACCTGCATCGTATACAGGATCTGCCATTGGATCATTATTATGAACCGCTATTCCAGCAAAATATTTACCGTATTTTTGCGCTAATCTATCCATATAAACCGCCCCTCTAGGACACCACTGACACCAAGTACCTGTTCCTTCTTCAACGGCTACAACTTTACCAGGTGCTGGTACTATAGGATTAACATAAATAGTTTTACTATCATCTGCCGTATTTCCATCAGCTCCCGCCCCATTAACATTTGAAACGGTTAAAGTTACTGGATTGGAACCAGATACCAAGTTAAAAGTGCCTGAAAAATCAAATGCATATTCTCCCATGGATGGAATACTAACACCAGAAATATTTTTTTGTAGTGTAGTCCCATTATAGGTTATTTCTGCTGTAAAACTATTAATTACACTTGACCCTAAATTTCTGATTTTGGCACTTGGAGTTCCTGATTGCCCAACTACTGCTCCTGGCATATTAATATAATATGCCGAAGCATTAATCCATGGCAAGGTAAAAGGTGTAATATTATAATTTACATCATCAATCCAAAATCCTGCTTGATATGGGGCTAATGGATTATACGGATATATATTCCAAGAAGCAATTCGGTTGATTCCATTTTGAAAAATTCCTTTACTTACATTGTTTATAAATAACTCCCAAGAATTGGTATTTAAGTCAGCCTCAACTTTAATTTCAAACCAGCTATTGTTTGGATAATTTGTAACCATTACGGCTTCACCGGCACTAAACATTTGTAAAGATCCGTTAGATAAAAAATAAAAATCTAAACTCCATTCAGTACCAATTGTAGTTTTTCCTTGAAAATTATAATATGCAGATTTACTTGGTTGAACATTCATCCAATGAGAAAATGTAAATTGACCTGTAGTATGTTCTGCCCCAAAAGGTAAAACAATATCTACTGGCCCTCCAGATGAAGAAGTAGAAGAAAAAAATAAAGATTGAGCAGGTGAGTTAGAATTGTTGTCAAATACCCTAACATCTTCATTAGAACCCGGGGCATTACTCCAGGTTTTCCACTGCGAAGATTGAGTACATAAATATTGATTCACAACATATGAATCAAAATTATCAGAAAAAGACTGAGACTTTGTACTATTGCTTAATATGAACAAAGAGATAGAAATAATAAATGTTTTTTTCATCGATTTTTTTTTACGAATATAAAAAAATTATTTTGCAAACTTAATTAAATGAATAGACAAAGGATTTAAGGTAATTTCAGAACTATTTGAGACTATGTTTTCTGAAATTTGAATGTTTTTAGAATTATTAAAATTATTTTTTCCATTTCCGCTGTATAAATTTTCTGCTTGTATGGTATATTGATAAAATACCTCTTTATTTGTAAGATTACCTAAGCTAAGAAAAGGAGAAAATAAAAAACGTTGAGTATTAGAATAATTGATGATATATAAATAATACATGGAATCGTTGGCGATTAAAACACTCGTAATATAGTTAGATTGGTTATTTTCTACATTTAACAAATATGATTTTTCTGTAAAAATTGGAGATAATAATTTTGAAGCTTCA
>CAZEIM010000011.1:61423-65305 GCA_964512145.1 uncultured Flavobacteriales bacterium | reverse complement strand
AATTATACCCACAACCACCACTTAGTAAATTATGATAATTTGCTACTTCAATTTCCGGATAATTAAATATTTTAAACATAAACTCTAAATAATATGTGGCTTGAATAAATGTGTTGCAAGTTACTTCAAAAGGTTTTGATGTATTCCATTCCGTAATCCAAATATTTTTCTTAGGGAATTTTTCCCTATAATACTTTATAAATAGAGGGAAATCTACATTAAGATGTTCTGTATTGGCTTTTAAAATACATTGTAAATTCTCTTCACTTGCTACAGAACTGCAATTTTTTGTTTTTGAATAATTATGAACTATCACGGCATCGTAAAAATTTTCTTTGCTTATAGCATTATTCCAATCTTTAATTCGAGAAAAGTGAGGAGAAAAACTAGTAAAGTCTATCGTTAAAAAATCTGCCACAGGCACCCCAATTTTAGCATCTGGAAAGTATTTTTTTATTATTTTACTAATCGTTTTTGCTTTAGTAATATAATCATTGGTTGTAGCGAATACGTTTTGATATGCTTTAAAAAAATATTCATTACCCAACTCAATAAAAGGTATGTGAATTGATTTTCTAGAAAGATAACTAAGAAATTCTTCAATTTCATTTATATCTGAGGTAAATAAGTTTAAGGTAAGAATTGTATTAGAACTCATTTGATTGTTTAATTGAATATATCTCTCTATAAAATTATCTTGAGTATTATTTTTTTGCAACCATTCAAATTGTTTATTGTAATATTTTTCGGCCGACTTTTTAATAAAATCTCCCGAAGTAATTTCTACATCGTTTTTTTTCACTCCATAAGCCGGTAATTTAAAGTGATAATAGTTTGATAGAGTACCTCCGGGAAATCTTAACAATTTGGGAGACAACTCTCTTAATTTATCGTAAAATGACGAATCAAACTTTGTTTGATAATGCAAGAAAAAACCATCTAAGTTAAACCCATGTAAATTACCAGAAATATTTGCCAAAATTTTTCCGGAAGAATTAACAATAAGTTTATTTGTATTATTTTGAGATGATTCTTGTTTGATTTCTGATTTAGGAGATGATGTGCTTAAAGAAGCATTACATAAATGAAAGGATAAAAAAGTAATAGTAAATACATTTAGTAATAGACTGGTATTCATTCAATCCTAATTAATAATAGATTGAAACAGCTCTAAACCATCTGTATTATTAAGCAAAACATCAGCAGCTCTTTCTGGGTGGGGCATCATACCAATTACATTTCCTTTTACATTGGAAATTCCGGCAATATTTTTTTTACTCCCATTTGGATTAGACTCATCATTTACCCTTCCAAACTCATCCGAATATTTAAAAATAATTTGTTGATTATCTTCCATTATTTTTAACTCCTCATCAGAAATATAGTAATTTCCCTCTCCATGGGCAATAGGTATTTTAAGAGCCTTTTTAGATATTTTTTTTGTTACTACACTGTGGTTATTTTCTGGAGTAATAAAAACGTTTTTACAAATGAATTTTTGATTAGAATTATGCAATAATGCTCCAGGTAATAGTCCTGTTTCACACAAAATTTGAAATCCATTACAAATACCTATAACCAACCCTCCATTATCGGCAAATTCCTTTACCGATTCAATAATTGGAGAGATGGAAGCAATTGCTCCTGACCGAAGATAATCTCCATAAGAAAAACCCCCGGGCAATATCACAACATCAACATCCATCAAATTTTTTGACTTATGCCATAATTGAACCACATCTTGATTTAGAATATTTTTTAGAACAAAAACCATGTCTTGATCGCAATTTGAACCAGGAAAAGTAATTACCCCAAATTTTCTCATTGTATTATTGTTTTTTAAATATATGTTTAAATAATAGATATATTAAGCTATAACTTTTTGAGTTTTTTTATCATGTAACTCCAATATAGTATCTATTATACTTTGTGTGTCATATTTACATTCAGCAAATAGTTCCTCGGGTGTTCCGTGCTCAATAACCAAATCTGGTACCCCGAGTATTTTTACCTGAGCAAAATAATTATGTTTCGCCATAAATTCCAATATAGCACTCCCCACTCCTCCCATAACACATCCGTCTTCTACAGTAATAACTTTTTTATATTGGGTAAAAACCTCGTGTAATAAATTTTCGTCTAATGGTTTTACAAATCTTAAATCAAAAAGACTAGGATAAATATTTTGTTCATTTATTTTTTGAATAGCCTGTAACGCATAATTACCAACATGTCCAATAGTGAGTATGGCGATTTCTTCTCCTTGAACAATTTTTTTACCAGTTCCCACACTAATTTTTCTAAAAGGAGTTCTCCAATTTGTTAAAACTCCCTCACCTCTTGGATATCTTATAACAAAGGGTTGTTGTGTTTCATTTAACTGAGCGGTATACATTAAATTTCTTAATTCACTCTCGTTCATGGGAGAAGCAATAATTAAATTTGGAATACATCTCATATAAGCAATATCATAGGCTCCATGATGTGTAGCTCCATCTGCACCCACCAATCCTGCTCTGTCCAGACAAAACACTACCGGCAAATTTTGAATGGCTACATCGTGAACTACCTGATCGTAAGCTCGTTGCATGAAAGAGGAGTAAATATTACAAAATGGCCTTAACCCTTGCTTAGCTAATCCAGCAGAAAAAGTAACAGCGTGTTGTTCTGCTATTCCAACATCAAAAGCTCTATCAGGCATAGCCTCCATCATTATGTTTAAAGAACATCCAGTAGGCATAGCAGGTGTAATACCCATAATCTTCTCATTCTGTTCGGCCAACTCAACAATAGTGTGTCCAAAAACATCTTGATATTTAGGGGGTTGAGGAGATGTAGGAGCTACCTTAACTATTTCTCCTGTTTCTTTATTAAATAAACCAGGTGCATGCCATTTTGTTTGATTGCCATCTTCTGCCGGTTTGTATCCTTTGCCTTTTTTTGTAACACAATGTAAAATTTTTGGCCCCGGAATGTTTTTTAAGTCTTCTAAAATTCTCACTAAATGATTTACATCATGTCCATCAACCGGGCCAAAATATCTGAAATTTAATGACTCAAATAAATTACTTTTACTTAATAATGCTGATTTTAATGCCGACTCAATTTTGGAAGTAATTTCCTGAACATTTTTACCAAAAGTACTCAACCTACCCAATAAATTCCAGACATCATCTTTTAATCTATTGTATGTATGAGAGGTTGTAATATCTGTTAAATATTCTTTTAAAGCTCCAACATTAGGATCAATTGACATACAATTGTCGTTTAAAACGACCAACAGGTTTGTATTAGCAATGCCCGCATGGTTTAAGCCTTCAAAAGCTAATCCAGCTGTCATAGCACCATCACCAATTACAGCAATATGTTGCCTACTTTCGTTCAAATATTTACTAGCAACGGCCATACCTAAAGCAGCTGAAATAGAAGTAGAGGAATGCCCTACCCCAAAAGTATCATATTCGCTTTCAGCAATTTTAGGGAATCCGCTTATCCCACCATATTTTCTGTTCGTGTGGAATTGTTTTTTTCTTCCCGTAAGAATTTTATGCCCATAAGCTTGGTGGCCAACATCCCAAACCAACATATCATTGGGTGTATTAAACACATAATGTAGAGCCACTGTTAACTCTACCACACCCAAGCTAGCTCCAAAATGTCCCCCTTTTACGGAAACTATATCGATAATAAAATCTCTTAATTCTTCACAAACTTGAGGTAAATTTTTCTCATTAATTTTCCGTAAGTCTGCGGGAAATTCTATATTATTTAAAAACTGATATTCCACGATTATGTATTAATATACTTTTTATTTTCATCAACAAAAGTAAAAAACTTAATCATATTTATAAATCTAAAATAAACGACAATCACACTTTACAT
>CAZEIM010000011.1:51003-61385 GCA_964512145.1 uncultured Flavobacteriales bacterium | reverse complement strand
ATATATATGATAAATTTTAAATTAAACTTTTTGTATTCGATTAAATAATTCTATTTTTGCAACAAATTTTTTGTATGTCAACGATCAATGGAAAAATAGCTCAAGTAATTGGCCCAGTAGTAGATGTAAGTTTTAGCCTAGAACATGGTAATTTACCTAATATTTTAGATGCTTTAGAGGTTATAAAAGAAAATGGACAAAAAGTAATATTAGAATGTCAAAAGCATATTGGAGAAGATACAATACGAGCTATTGCTATGGATTCTACTGACGGATTGAGCAGAGGAATGAAAGTAACTGCAATAGGATCAGGAATTAAAATGCCTGTTGGAGATGGGATTAAAGGAAGATTGTTTAACGTAGTGGGTGAAGCAATCGATGGGTTAAGTCAATTAGATAATAGCAATGGATACACTATTCACCGAGAATCTCCAAAATTTGAAGATTTATCTACGGCTACAGAAGTGTTATATACTGGTATTAAAGTAATTGACCTTATTGAACCTTATGCAAAAGGTGGTAAAATAGGATTATTTGGTGGTGCTGGAGTTGGAAAAACGGTGTTAATTCAGGAATTAATCAACAACATTGCAAAGGGTTATGATGGATATTCTGTATTTGCAGGAGTAGGGGAAAGAACTAGAGAGGGAAATGATTTGTTAAGAGAAATGATAGAGTCAGGTATTGTAAAGTATGGAGATGAATTTTTGCACTCTTTAGAACAAGGAGGTTGGGATTTATCAAAAGTAGATCAAGAAAAATTAAAAGAATCTAAAGCTACTTTCGTATTCGGACAAATGAATGAACCTCCAGGTGCAAGAGCAAGAGTTGCTTTATCCGGTTTAACTATGGCTGAGTATTTTAGAGACGGGGATGAAAAATCAGGTGGGAGAGATATTTTATTCTTTATCGACAACATTTTTAGATTTACACAAGCTGGTTCTGAAGTATCAGCACTTTTAGGTCGTATGCCATCAGCGGTTGGGTATCAACCTACCTTAGCTACCGAAATGGGAGCTATGCAAGAACGAATTACCTCAACTAAAAGAGGATCCATTACCTCGGTACAGGCAGTATATGTTCCTGCTGACGACTTAACCGATCCAGCACCAGCTACAACATTTGCTCACTTAGATGCTACTACAGTATTATCTAGAAAAATTGCCGAATTAGGTATTTATCCTGCTGTAGACCCATTAGATTCTACATCAAGAATATTATCACCAGACGTGGTTGGAGAAGAACATTATAAAACTGCACAACGAGTAAAAGAAATTTTACAGCGATACAAAGAATTGCAAGATATTATAGCTATTTTAGGGATGGACGAGTTATCGGAAGAGGATAAATTGGTGGTACACAGAGCTCGAAGAGTACAACGATTTTTATCTCAACCATTTCACGTGGCTGAGCAGTTTACCGGTTTAAAAGGGGTATTTGTAAGTATTGAAGATACCATTAAAGGGTTTAATATGATATTGGACGGTAAGGTGGATGAATATCCGGAAGCAGCATTTAACCTTGTGGGAACTATTGAAGAAGCTATAGAGAAAGGTAAAAAAATGATGGCGGAAGCTACTAAAAAATAAATTTATTTCCTATGCAATTAGAAATTATTGCCCCTGATAAAAATATTTATTCCGGTGAAGTTGAATATGTTAATTTTCCTGGAATAGATGGCTTATTTGGTGTATTAAAAGATCACGCACCATTAATTTCAGGTTTAGGAAAAGGAGAAATATCTATTACGGATAATAAAAATCAAACATTAAGCTTTGCAATAAATGGTGGAGTTGTTGAAATAACCAACAATAAAATCATGGTTTTGGTTGAGTAATATATGCTTTTATAACAACTTAATAAAAATGATTAGTATCATATATTATTAAGCTAAATTTAATAGCATTTACAATCGCTTATTATTACATAGAATTTAATGAGGTATTTTATTTCACATGAATCATTAGCAATTGATACTGCCATTAAATTTAAAAACCTGCTGTGTAGTTTAAACAATGAACATCAAGTTTTTCTTACTTCTGATTGGAATTCTTTACAAGCTGGAGGTATTTGGCTACAAGAAATTTTTCATGAACTTCAAACTTTTGATGAGATTATAATATTAATTACTCGCAAAGAAGCACTTGAAAACCTTTGGATTAACTTTGAAATAGGCGCTGCTATTGGTCGAAATAAAAAACCGAAAATTTTAATTTGGGGAGGAATAAATATGTCTGAAATGAATTATCCTATTAAAGGAATCCATTGTATTTCAACAGGTGATACGAATAGATTAATAGAAGAGTTAAAAACTCTTGGATATGAAATAAAAAATCACATCCCTTTTGCAGAGTTATTCAATCAAATCAATAGCTAAGCTATTATTACAATCGTTCTAATTTCAATTTAAATCACTATTATTCTTGGAAATATATACTGTTTGTTCTCGATCAGGACCACATGACACTATTTCAATAGGAACACCTAATTGTTGTTGAATAAACTCTACATATTGCCTAAAGTTTTCAGGCATATCATTAATGTTACGAACATGTGTTAAGTCTTCAGACCATCCTTTAAATGAGGTATATATAGGCTTAATATCTCTTGTTTCTAATCGAAAAGGCAATTCTTCTGTGCTTACTCCATCCACATTATATCCTGTGCATACATTAATTTGATCAAATCCGCTTAATACATCTGATTTCATCATGATTAATTTAGTTACACCGTTAATCATTACCGCATATTTTAATGCTGGTATATCTAACCAACCACATCTTCTTGACCTGCCGGTGGTAGAGCCGTATTCATTTCCTTTTTTTCTGATTTGTTCTCCTATTTCATCATTTAATTCAGTTGGAAACGGACCACTTCCAACGCGTGTACAATACGCTTTAAATATACCATATACTTCACCAATTTTTTTTGGAGAAACACCTAAGCCTGTGCAAGCACCTGCACAAACAGTATTAGATGATGTAACATAAGGATACGAACCAAAATCAACATCTAATAAAGTTCCTTGAGCTCCTTCCGCTAATACTTTTTTACCATTTTGTAGCCAGTGATTTAATAAATATTCTCCATCCGATACGTTATACTGTTTAATAAATTGTAAAGCGTCTAACCATTCATTCATCATTTCCTGAATACTAGGAGATTCATAATTTAAAGCATTAAGCATTCGTTGGTGTTGGAGTACAAGCTGATTTGTTCTATCCATAAAATCTTTTTCCAACGTATCTCCTACTCTTAATCCATTTCTGCCAATTTTATCGGTGTAGGTAGGCCCAATTCCTTTAAGTGTAGAGCCAATTTTACTTTGTCCTTTTGCCGACTCCTGAGCCGCATCGAGCAATTTATGTGTAGGAAGTATTAAATGCGCTTTTTTAGAAATATATAAGTTTTGTTTAAGTTGTAACCCATGCGAAGAGATTGTTTCTATTTCCTTTTTTAACGTTATAGGATCAATCACTACTCCATTTCCGATTAAGTTTAAACTATTTTCTCTAAAAATTCCGGATGGTATTGTATGCAACACAAATTTCTGATTATTAAATTCTAATGTATGACCAGCATTAGGGCCTCCCTGAAAGCGAGCCACTACATCATACTTTGGAGTAATAACATCCACTATTTTTCCTTTTCCTTCGTCTCCCCATTGGAGCCCTAACAAAACATCAATTTTCATGAATAATATTAAATACTGAATTTAACTTAGTAACTATCAATAATTGTTTAACTTTTTCAGATATATTTATTAAATATACATCAAAACCTGATTTTCTTACCTTAGTAAGTATTTGTAAAAGTATATTAAGTCCTGAGCTATTAATATACTCTAACTCAGAAAGATCTATATGTAAGTGTTGTATTTTTTTATTTTGAGCATATTCATCCAATAATTTTAATACATCCAATGCCTGAGAGTGTTCTAAAAGTTTGCCTTTAAAATACAAAGTAAATGTTTTTGGATTGAATGAATATTCAAAGTTAGTAATCATGAAGAAGTTTTTTTCTTAGCGTAAAAGTATAGTGTATGATGTAAAATATCTATATCAAAAACTTCTTCCAGTGTTTTTTTTATTTGCTGAATGCGCGGATCACAAAACTCTACCACTTCATTTGAATCGGTCATTACAATATGATCGTGTTGTTTATTTTGTAAAGATTTTTCAAATTGTGCCATCGAAGTTCCAAATTGATGTTTTCTAATTAAATTGCAAGATAACAGCAACTCTAAGGTGTTGTAAATGGTCGCTCTGCTAACTCTATATTTTTTATTTTTCATCATTATGTAAAGCGACTCAGCATCAAAATGACCGTTATGTGAATATATTTCCTCTAAAATAGCAAATCTTTCAGGAGTTTTTCGCTGATTATGCTGTTCTAAATATGCTTTAAATATTTCTAATGCTTTATGTAAAACCTCTTGATTAACCATTATTATCCACTCGTTGTACCGTTATTATTCCTTCTAATTTTTTTAAATTATCAATCAATCTATTTAAATGAGAAGTATCATGGACAAACAGCATAATAAATCCCTCAAAAATACCATCTACACTATCAAATTTTAACGACTGCATGTTTACCTTATTTTCATTAGAAATACATTTGGTAATTTTATTTAGTATGCCCACATCATCAATTCCTGTAAGTTTAATTCCGGATAAAAATGCAATATCTTCTTGGTTAGTCCATTTAGCTTTTACAATTCTATAAGCATAGTTTGAAAGCAATTGAATAGCATTAGGACAGTTTACTCTATGAATTTTTATTCCATCATTAATCGTTATAAATCCAAAAACATCATCACCCGGAATAGGTGTACAACACGGAGACAGTTTATAATCTAAATTCTCCATGTTCTCTCCGATCAACAGCGTTTCTTTTCCTCCTCTAAATGCGGTAACGAGTTTTTCAAAAACCTGTTTTTCGTCTTGTTTTGATGGAGTATTTTTTTGATCAACAACTTTATGGAATGATTTTAGAATTCTTAAGTCAATATTTCCCTTAGCAATTTTATAATATAATTCAAGTGCATTAGGCAACTTAAAATACGCCACCAACTTACTAATGTTTTCTTCGGTATAAGAAATTTTATTCGCATTAAATTTGCGTTGCAAAATCTCTTTTCCATCTTCAGCGGTTTTTCGTTTCTCTTCTTTCAGTAATAACTTAATTTTTGTTCTTGCCTTTGCAGTAACCGCAAAATTTAACCAGTTTTCGTTTACTTTTTGTTTGTTAGAGGTAATAATTTCAACTTGATCCCCGCTTTTTAATACATGACTTAATGGAACTAATTTTGAATTTACCTTGGCACCAATACATTTTTCACCTACTTGTGTATGAATATCAAAAGCAAAATCTATAGCCGTTGATTTTGCAGGTAAACTTTTTAGCTCCCCTTTGGGAGTAAATACATAAATTTCTTTTGAAAAAAGATTTAGCTTAAAGTCATCTAAAAAATCTAATGCATCGCTGTCAGGTGACTCCAATAATTCCCTGATTTTATTAATCCATTCATCTAAACTACTTTCACCGCTTGAACCTTTATATTTCCAATGTGCAGCATACCCTTTTTCGGCCAATTGGTCCATCCTGTCCGTTCTTACCTGAACCTCGACCCATTTTCCGGTTGGACTCATTACCGTAGTATGCAATGACTCATAACCATTTGCTTTGGGAGTAGTTATCCAGTCGCGTAAGCGTTCAGGATTCGGAATATAATAATCGGTAACGATAGAATACACTTTCCAACATTCCGATTTTTCTTTATCCATAGGAACATCTAAAATTATTCGAATAGCAAAAACATCATACACCTCTTCAAAGGGGATAGATTTTTTCTTCATTTTATTCCAAATGGAGTGTATAGATTTAGTTCTACTCTTTATTTCAAAATGCATGTTTTGATTTCTCATTTCACGCTCAATAGGCAATACAAATTGATTGATAAAACGAGTTCTAACTGCCTGAGTTTTTCTAAGTTTCTGCTCAATTTCATTATAAATTTCAGGCTCTGTATATTTAAGACCCAAGTCTTCCATCTCTGACTTAACATTATACAAACCTAATCTGTGTGCCAATGGCGCAAATAGGTATAAAGTTTCAGAGGCTATTTTTCTTTGTTTATGTGGAGGTAGGGAGCCAAGGGTCCGCATGTTATGTAAACGATCCGCTATTTTTATTAAAATAACCCTAATATCGTCTGACATGGTCAACAACATTTTTCTAAAGTTTTCGGCTTGAATAGAAGATGATTGATCAAAAACTCCCGAAATTTTAGTTAAACCGTCAACAATCTTAGCAATTTTAGTCCCAAAAATATTTTCAATATCGTCAAGTGTAACTTCTGTGTCTTCTACGGTGTCGTGTAAAATAGCAGACACGATAGAGGTTGTTCCCAGTCCAATTTCTTCACAAACTATTTGAGCAACCGCTAATGGATGTATAATATAAGGTTCGCCAGACTTTCTGCGCATATCCTTATGTGCATCTAACGCTAAATCAAAAGCTTTTCTGATAAGCAACTTATCGGCCGGGTCTTGAATGTGCTTACATGCCCGTAAAAGTTTTTTATATTGATCTAAAATTACTTTTTTATCGTCAACAATATGATTTGTTACTACCTGATCCATAATAACAAATGTATATACATTTCGTATTATACAAAACGTTATTTAATTAAAATTCTAACATAATTCCTAGAGTAGGTAAAACAGTTGTAGAAGAGTTTTCGATAAGTTGAGTTGTATAACTTGATGGGTTACTTGGATTAATTAGTGGCTTACCTGAATTGTCGCGAACAACATCTAAAAATGGAGCTTGTACAATTTCATTGGCGTAAAAATTTTGAACATCAAAATATACATTTAAATTCCACGTATTAAAATACCATCTTTTGTCAATACGAACATCCATTTGATGGGTAAAGGGTAATCTTAAGGTGTTTAATTGGTCATAATCTAATACTCCCGAGCCTCTAACATTCCAAACGCTTATCAAAGAAGAAGTATTTACATCAAATGGGGTATATGGTGCACCACCAGACAACCTAAAACGCATAGACAACTCCCAATTTCTTTTAAACTTTTTACCCCCCGAAAGATTAATAATATGGCCAAAATCCCATGCCGAAGGGATATATTTACCGGCAGAATTAGAAAATTCACTTTTAACAAACGTATATGCTATAATTCCATAAAACCCTTTGCTAAGCTTTTGTTGAATTAATACTTCCAAACCATAACTTCTTCCAAAAGAAGAAGAATTTACCGGCTCATTACCAATAACTCCAAAATCGGCCCCTAAATTGGCTAAAGAAATAGAATCGCGCAGTGAAAATGGATAATCATTATATTTTTTATAAAATCCCTCCACCGTTATTTTACTGTAATTGGTCGGATTATATTCTACCCCCCCTACTATATGATCAACAGAGATGTATCGAATATTATTTGATTTATTCACCAAATTCCCATTTGCATCTCTAAATCCTAAAATAGTATATGCAGGGAGTTGAAAATACCTTCCGGTATTAAAATTTAAACTCCACTTCTCAGTTATACTATATGAAAGTGAAACTCTGGGAGAAAGTTGTTGTAATGGATTAGACATATCGGAGGAGTAATCGGCAAAATCTGATCTTAAACCTACCGATGCCATTAATCGTTGATTCAGTAACCCTTTACTAATAGAATAAAATACCCCATATTTATTAAATCTCAAGGATGAATTAAAAGTAAATTCGGTAGGTAATCCTCCAATAATTAATTGCCTGTTTAAAGTATTATTTGTATAATAAACATGTTCAAAGTTTACCCCATAATTAACTTTAAATCCGTTTTTTCGAACAGTATTTTCAAACCTAAATTTGTTTTCGGCCTCAACAGATGAATAGTTAAGCAATAAATTATCCGGATTTGTGTCGTCATTATCGGTATATTTTGTAGTACTATTATTAAGCATATTTCTACTTAACACAATCGTTTGAAAACTATTTTTTGAAAAATGTTTATACACAACTCCAAAAGTGTAATTCCATTGATTATTAATAGGGATATTCCCTAAAACGTAATTATTTCTGTTTAACGTTGCCGAATCTGTAACACCATCATTAGCAGAAGCATTAATTCTAAAATTATCTAAGGCCCCTAGACTAATAATAGAAATTTGATTTTTTGAGTTTAGTTTAAACGTATGTTTATACTGATAATCATTATAGGTAGGTAAAAAAGGAAGCTTTAACGCAGAAAATAAAAACTGTAAATATGACCTACGAACCGAAAATATAAAATTTGAATTTTTACCGGTAGGTCCATCTAGTGTTAAGCCAATATCGCTTGAACCAAGCATAAAATTTCCGGCAATTTTCTTTGAATTCCCCTCTTTTTGTTTAAACTCGAATACACTACTTAAAGCATTACCTCTATTGGCTGGAAAAGCCCCGGCATAATAATCTACCTCATTAATAAAATTTACATTTAATAACCCCACCGGCCCTCCTGATGAACCTTGAGTTGCAAAGTGGTTTATATTAGGAACTTCAACACCGTCTAGATAAAATCTATTTTCGTTAGGAGCTCCACCTCTAATAATAATATCATTTCTGAAAGATGCATTGGCTGCAACACCAGGTAAGTTTTGTATTACTCTTGATATATCTCGGTTACCCCCCGCAGCTCTTTGAATTTCGGCTACCCCTATGGTTCTTAAAGAAACGGGGCTTTCCTCGGTTTTGTTAAAAGGGGAAGCGGTAACTTGTACTTCTTCAAGCTTTGTTGCTGATTCTTCAAGAGCGAACGTTAACTGAACCACCTTTGATTTGGTAACTTCAATTTCAAATAATATTTTTTTATTAAATCCTAAACAACTGGCTTCAAAATTATAAATGCCCGGCTGAATATTGTTGATAACAAAATTACCTTCCAAATCGGTTACAGATCCTGTAGTTGACCCTTGAATAACAACATTACAAAAAGGGATGGGCTCATTATTAATATAATTTATTACTTTACCAACTACTTTTGTTTCTTGTGTAAAAGCATGCCCGGATAGTATAATAAAAACTCTAAACAGTAAATATCTTAAATTCATAATTTTTGTTTGTGGATTAAACATAAAAAAGCTTAATTTGTTTAAATATATGATACCAAAATTAAACAAATGGGTGTATATTCAATTAAACAATTAGAGTTATTAAGTGGTATAAAAGCTCATACCATTCGAATTTGGGAGCAAAGGTACGGTATTTTAAATCCCGAAAGAACAGATACCAACATTCGATGGTATAATGATGAAGAGTTAAAACTTTTATTGAATATTTCTACATTAATAGAACATGGGTATAAAATTTCAAAAATTGCTAAATTTAATTCTCAAGAAATATCCAAAACATGTTTGTCTTGTTTACAGCAAGGAACTTCAAAAAATAATTTTGAAGATTCAATAAACCAACTCATCATTTCCATGATTGAGTTAAATGAACAAAAATTCCATGAAATCTTTATTCATTGTGAGCAAAAACATGGGTTTAAAAATACGATGCTTAAAATAATATACCCTTTATTGTATAAAATTGGAATATTGTGGGGAGTTAATGAAATAAATCCGGCACAGGAACACTTTATTACAAATTTGATCCGAGAAAAACTTATTGTTGCTATACATGAATTAAAAAAAACAAAGCTCTCAACAAACGATTCAGTATATCTGCTTTTTTTGAAAGAATCTGAATTTCATGAAATTGGCCTGCTTTTTTGCTATTATTTGCTGTTAGAACATAATAAAAAAGTTTTTTATTTAGGCCAACATGTTCCACTTGAAGATATATTAAAAGTCAAAGAATCTGTTTATCCAAGCCATATTTTCACACTATTTATTAACCCTGTTACGGAAGATGATTTAAATAATTTTATCACAGGATTAAGTAAAGGATATTCAAAGTCTGAAATCATTATATCTGGTACTAGTACTATTTTAAATAAAATTCAAAAACCTTCTAAAAATATTAAAATCTTAAAAGGACTAGATGAATTTATTCAAAGCTTGGAAAAAAATTAAAGAATTTAATGAAATTTTAATCATTTGCCAACACAAATATATCTGCTAAATTCCTTCCTTTTTCGTTATAATCAAGTCCAAATCCCACTACAAATTGATTAGGGATGTTAAAACAAGCATAATCAATATGAATTGATTTTTTATACGATTCTGGTTTAAATAACAATGATGTAGTTTTAATGCTCAAGGGTTTCTTCTTTTCTAATTCACCATGTAAATAATGTAAAGTAAATCCTGTATCTACTATATCTTCAATGATAATTAAATGCCTATTTTCTTCAATATCTTCTATACCGAATACATTTTTCACT
>CAZEIM010000011.1:16822-50978 GCA_964512145.1 uncultured Flavobacteriales bacterium | reverse complement strand
GTGTTCCTGTATAAGTAGAAATTCTGCAAAATCTTACTTCAGATTCAATACAAATATTTTTCAATAATTCTGCTGCATACATAAAAGCACCATTTAGAACTACCAAAAATAGTGGGTTTTTATCCTTGTATTCAACGTTAATTTTATGAGCCATTTCAGTAGTTTTCAACTGAATATCTGCATGTGGAATAAAGAGTGTAAAAAACTTATCGTGTAATTTTATTTTTTCCATACACAAAGGTAAATATTTGTTTTATAAGTACGTAAAAAGCAATGTAAAATAGAAAAAAAGAAATCGTATTGAAATTAAATTTTAATATCTTATTTTTGTTGAAATCAAAAAAATATCTCATGAATCTTCACGAATATCAAGGAAAAGAAATATTAAAAAAATATCACGTAGGAATACAAGAAGGAATTACAGCTGAAACTGTTGACCAAGCAGTAAGTGCAGCTCAAAAACTAACAGAACAAACCGGCACCCAATGGTGGGTAGTTAAAGCACAGATACATGCCGGAGGAAGAGGAAAAGGTGGCGGAGTAAAGTTAGCCAAAAACTTAGAAGATCTAAAGCAAAAAGCACAAGAAATAATTGGAATGAATTTAGTTACACCTCAAACAGGACCAAAAGGGAAGAAAGTACATAAGGTATTGATTGCACAAGATGTTTATTATCCTGGAGAAAGTAAGACGCAGGAGTTTTACATGAGTATTTTATTAAACAGAAACTCGGGAAGAAATATGATTATGTATTCTACCGAAGGAGGTATGGATATTGAAACTGTAGCAGAAGAAACACCGCATTTAATTTTTCATGAAGAAATTGAACCTAAAGTAGGTTTACAAGCATTTCAAGCCCGAAAAATAGCTTTTAATTTGGGCTTAAGTGGTGATGCGTTTAAAGAAATGGTAAAATTTGTTAGTAATCTATACAAAGCGTATGAGGGAATTGATGCCTCCTTATTTGAAATTAACCCAGTATTAAAAACATCGGATAATAAAATAATTGCAGTAGATGCAAAAGTAACATTAGATGATAATGCGCTTTTTAAACATGCAGATTTAGCTGCTTTGAGAGATTTAAAAGAAGAAGACCCCACTGAGGTTGAGGCCGGAGAAGCAAGTCTTAATTATGTAAAACTTGATGGAAATGTTGGTTGTATGGTAAATGGCGCTGGATTAGCAATGGCTACTATGGATATCATAAAATTATCCGGAGGAGATCCTGCTAACTTTTTAGATGTAGGTGGGACTGCTAACGCAGAAAGAGTAGAAAAAGCTTTTAGAATAATTCTTAAAGATCCTAACGTAAAAGCTATTTTAGTAAATATTTTTGGAGGAATTGTTCGTTGTGATAGAGTTGCACAAGGAATTGTAGATGCCTATAAAAATATTGGAAATATTCCTGTTCCCATTATTGTTAGACTACAAGGTACTAACGCAGAAGAAGCAAAAAAGCTCATTGAAAACTCAGGTTTAAAAGTACATTCAGCAATTTTACTAAAAGAAGCTGCCGAAAAGGTAAAACTTGCTATTGCTTAATGTGTAATGGGTTTACTTCATAAAGTAAAAGGTAAGCCTAGAAAGGAAATTGTTCAAAAACTTAAGTTAAAATATCGTTTACTAATTATAAACGATGAAAACTTAGAAGAAAAATTTTCCTTTCTACTTTCTCCTATGAACGTATTTATATGGGGAGGAACTATTTCTATAAGCATTATCATCATTATTATTTTAACTATTGCGTTTACTCCTTTGCGTGAATACATTCCGGGTTACTCAGATATAAATACCAAGCGAAATGCTGCAAAAGCAGTTTTAAAAGCCGATTCATTAGAGCAAAAGTTATATCAACTCGATTTATATATTAAAAACATACAAAGTATTATTAATGGAGAACCCATCCTATTAACTCAAAGCACTCACCCCGACTCATTAAAGCCAGAATATAAAAATTTGGAAGCCAAAAGCTCTAAGGAAGACTCTTTATTAAGAAACTTAGTAGAAATAGAAGATAGTTATAATGTGAATTCAAGTAGTGAAGTTGAACAAACCCTAAGTAAATTATTTTTATTTCCACCTTTAAAAGGGGTAATAACATCAGGATTTGATAAAAACGAAAAACATTTTGGAATCGATATAGTAGCATCAAAAAATGAAGCGGTAAAATCAATAGCCGATGGAACAGTCATAATATCTAGTTGGACGTCCGAAAGTGGATATATTATTCAAGTTCAACACGCTTTTAATATGATTTCAGTGTATAAGCACAATTCTATGTTGTTAAAAAAAGAAGGAGAACGGGTAAAAGCAGGTGAAGCCATAGCAATTATTGGAAATACCGGTGAGTTAACAACAGGGCCACATGTTCACTTCGAAATATGGCTGGAGGGAAAGCCAGTAGATCCTCAAAAGCTTATTGTGTTTTAAGTTTTAGGTTATCGACAATATAAAAACTGATACCAAACAAACTAATATCCCTCCCCAATTAATTAGCGATAACTTTTCCTTAAATAAAATATATGCTAACAATACTGAAAAAACAATAGTTCCAATATTGTTCAATGCAAAAACCAAGCTACTTTCCTCAACACTAGCCAACGCCAAAAATAAAAAGTAAATATTTCCAAAATTGGGAATTCCAATTAATAATCCGGAGCTTATACTTTTTATTTCGAATTTAATGTTTCTGGTTACAACACAATACATTAAAGCACTTATGAGTGAAAAAAAGAATAAACTCATAACAAACAACTCTGTGTCATTTTGTAAAAATGAAAATTCTACATATTTAATAAAAGTGTCGTTAAATCCTGGGATTAAAAAAATTAACAATGGTAAAAACATGTATTTTCTTTCAAATCGCTCATTTTGAGGTTTATATAATGTTAAAATTAATCCTATTAAAGCCAATATAATTCCTGAAATTTTAAATACATTTATACTTTCTCCATATAACTTAACCCCAAAAAGAATTGGAATAATCATAGAAATTTTATGTGCCAGTGATGTTACAGATACCCCAAAATAAGTAGATGTTTTCCCAAGTAATATAAATACAATAAATATTGATATACCTAATATTATAGCATGGGGCAACCAAGGTTTACTAAACATGACTAAAAAATTACCTGAAAGCAAAAGCCCTAAACTAAAGTTGGTAACATAATTAAATAAAGTAACATGAATTCGGTTGGTTTGATGCATACCAACATACTTTAAACCAGCATACATGATAACCGTTGATACAATACTAAGAAATACCCAAAGCATATAATTGTTGATTATTATAAAAAATATCTAAAGAATCTGTTTTATAATCGAATGTTTTTGATGGAATAGTTGATAAATTAGGTGAACGAATCCCTTCTAATAAATATATATTGGATGAACTAAATACTCGTGCTTCATCCCAAATATTAAGATCAATAAATGTTTGTAAAATTGCACTCCCACCTTCTATGATAACCGATTGTATGTTTTTCAAATATAAGTGTTGTAAGATAGTATTCATAAACTGATCATCATCTTTAACATAAATAAATTCTTTATGAGGTATTTTTTGAATTAATGAAGTAGAGCTATGAAAAATAACAGTAGGAAATTCATCTGACAAAAGATGGTAGTTTTTATCTACTTTTAATTGTTTATCTATAAAAATACGCAAGGGATTGTTTCCAACCCATTTTCTGTTGGTTAATCTTGGGTTGTCGGTTAATACGGTATTGGTACCAACTAAAATCGCTTGTTCTTTCGATCTCCATTGATGCGAGAGCATTTGAGCGTATTCACCCGAAATGGGTACTTGTTTTGAAATTCCTTGATGTACTTGGTTAATAAATCTATCTTTTGATTGTGCCCATTTTAAAATAACATAAGGTCTATTTTGAATATGCCAAGTAAAAAATCGTCTATTAATAAACATAGCTTCTTTTTCTAACAACCCTACTTCTACTTGAATACCTGCATTTATTAATCTTTGTATCCCTTTTCCCGAAACCAAAGGGTTAGGATCTCGGGTTGCCACTACTACTCGGGGAATGTTTTTTGAGTAAATTAAGTCCGTACAAGCAGGAGTTTTACCTACATGATTACAGGGCTCTAATGTAACATATAATGTTGATTTTTTTAATACCTCCTGATCTTTTACTTTATGTATAGCTTCTGGCTCGGCATGTGGTTTACCAAACATAGTATGAAAACCCTCAGAAATAATTTTATGATCATATGCAATTACACACCCAACCAAAGGATTAGGAGCAACACTTCCCTTGCCTAACTTAGAAATATCTAAGGCTCGCTGCATACATAAAGTGTCGAATGAATTAAACATATAATAAATGATGCAAAGGTATACTTAATCAGTATTCAATGAAATGCAATCGTAAAAATGATTTTTTAATTTTAACTGACTATATACAACCGCATTTTTTTATTTTTACACAGACATGTTTTTATCAGAAGAAATTTTTCATCAATACTTTGTAAATGAATTATCCGGCATATATCCTATGTCTGAAATTCATGCTATTCGATCAATTGTATACAGTAAATATCTCTTATTAGATTCAACATCAAAAAATAGTTGGGTACAAAACCTTATGTTAGAATTAAAAAAAGAGAAACCGCTTCAATATATTTTACAAGAAGCTTATTTTTATAAATACAAATTTTATGTAGATGAGCGTGTGCTAATTCCAAGACCCGAAACAGAAGAGTTGGTTGAGTTAGTAGAAAAAAAAATAACAAAAAACGCTCAAATAAAAGCATTAGATATTGGAACCGGAAGTGGTTGTATTGCTATTAGTTTAAAGTTCATTAATCCTATGTGGAATATTTGGGCCATGGATATTTCAAAAGACGCTTTACAAGTTGCAGAATATAATTCAACCATATTAAAGGCTCCAGTGTTATTTATTCAGGATGATATTACGAATATTAAACACACATATCCACAATTTGATGTTATTATAAGCAACCCGCCCTATATACCTTTGTATCAAGCCTCAAATATGAATAATAATGTTACTCAATATGAGCCCAATATTGCTCTATTTGTACCAAATAGTGACCCATTAATATATTACAGAAATATTATAGAGTTTTGTAAATTACATTTAAAAAATAATGGAGAACTATTTTGTGAAATTAGTGAGTTTTTAGGTGATGAAACAAAAAAATTATTTGAAACATCGGAGCTTTTTTTAAAAACTGCCCTAATAAAAGATTTAAATAATAAAAATCGTTTTTTGCATGCCATTAAAAAATAATATAGCGGTATTTATTTTATTCTTTTTTAACCTATCCAAGATAGTAGGATTTTATTATCCAAACCCTTCTGTAGAAAGAGACCCAAACAGAAGTATTTTTGCTGATTTACGTCCAGTAATAGGGCTGGATGCTCACCGCTCATTTTTTTTAAACCAATGGGTAAAAGTGAATGGAGTGCGTTTAGGAATTAATATATTAGATCAATATCGATTTGGATTAGGAGGGTATGCTAGTGAATATATAAGAGTACCTGATATCATGTTAAAAGGGGATACTTTTTTGGGAAAAACAAATTTTAATTATTCGCATATTTTTTTTGAATATGTATGGAAAGATACCTATAGATGGAATTGTGATGCCGGAATTGCTTTGGGTTCAGGAAACTCTAATTTAACTATGAAAAGAATGGATAATTTATTAGATACTGCTATATATTCTGAAAAAGTTGGGATTATTGAACTATATGGATCTGTTGAATATAAAATTTGGCCATTTTTAGGTTTTGCCACAGGATTTGGATATCGTTTATTAACTCCTGAAAAAAATAATTTTGCTCAAAAAGAAGTTTCCAAAGCATTTTCCTCTCCATTTTACGATATGAATATTAGAATTCATTTAGGGGAACTCTATAAATTTATGTTTAAAAAAGAAGAATATTTAAACGAAAGAGAACAGTATAAAAAAAGTAAAAAATAGCTTAATATATTGAAATAAAATTAAATGGCAACTTTTTTTAAATTGTTACGTTAAATGGATAAAAATAAAGTTATGAATACTAAGTTTTTTTTCATGTTTTTAATTACTACATTCATGTTAGTGGCATGCAGTAAAAAAGATGTAGGATATGGTTATGGTAAAAAGAAAGGCCCCATTAAGAAATCGGCTGATGGGAAAATGATGAAATTGTAATTTACTCTAACTAAAAGATGTATTGATAGTCTAAATTTATTTGAGTAAGTTTTTTTCGACTTAACTCATAAAAATTTTCATCAGAACTAGCATAAATAATATCTCTAGATGAGTTTATTATTAAACCATAATTTACAGGATGTAAAGCATTAGAAAGTACACTTTTTAGGTCTCCTCCCTGCTTTCCGACACCTGGAACCAACAAAAAATAATCAGGAATAATTTTACGTATAATTTCTAATTGATCTGTCCTAGTAGCTCCAACTACAAACATTAATTGTTCTTTGGGAGCCAACATTGAAAGTTTTTGAAGAACTTCTATAAACAATGGATTTCCATTTTGCAAAACACTCATTTGAAAATCAGTACTACCCGTATTAGATGTTAAACAAAGTGCAATCACCCATTTGTTGGTATATTTTAAAAAAGGAGTAATGGAATCTGTTCCCATATAAGGGGATACAGTAACGGCATCAAACCCTAAATCATCAAAAATAGATTTGGCGTAATACGTAGCCGTATTTCCAATATCTCCACGCTTAGCATCGGCAATTTTTAAAATATTTTTCGGAATATAATCATTGGTTTTTTTTAAAGAAATCCACCCTTTATAACCCATTGCTTCATAAAAAGCAAAATTTGGTTTATAAGCTATACATAAGTCATGTGTAGCATCAATAATAAATTTATTAAACTCAAATATAGGATCATCATACTTTAATAAAAATTTCGGAATAAATTGAATATCAGCATCTAACCCAACGCACATAAGGGACTTCTTTTTCTTAATTTCTTCAACTAATATTTGATACGTAATATTCATTTTTATTTTGAAGTTTCTTCTTTTAGCAACCCTCCTTCTTTTAATTTCTCTAAATTATCTGCCGTTCTAAGACCATCAATTAAAGGCTCTATATCTCCATTCATGATCGCATCCAAATTATATAAAGTAAGGTTAATTCTATGATCGGTTACTCTACCTTGGGGAAAATTATAGGTTCTGATTTTGGCCGACCTATCACCCGTTGAAACTAAATTTTTACGTTTACTGGATATTTCGCTGTTGCGTTTTTCAACTTCCATATCGTAAAGTTTAGTTTTTAGCATTTGCATAGCTCTTTCTCTATTACCAAGCTGAGTTCTCTCTACCTGACAAACCACAACAATACCAGTAGGTTTGTGGGTTAATTGAACTTTTGTTTCAACTTTATTTACATTTTGCCCACCTGCGCCACCGCTTCTAGAAGTATGTAATTCAATATCAGCAGGGTTAATTTCAATTTGAACATCATCATCTGCTTCTGGCAAAACAGCTACAGTAGCTGCCGAAGTATGAACTCTTCCCATTGTTTCTGTATCAGGTACTCTTTGCACTCTATGTACCCCTGATTCATACTTTAATATTCCATAAACACCATCTCCAGAAACATTAAATATTACTTCTTTATATCCTCCTGCGGTTCCCTCTGAGTAATCTATTAATTCTGTTTTCCAATTTTTAGTAGAACAATATCTTGTGTACATTCTATATAAATCTCCTGCAAACAAACTTGCTTCATCTCCTCCTGTTCCTGCTCTAATTTCAACCACAGCATTTTTTGAATCAGCTGGATCTTTAGGAATAAGCATAATTTTAATTTGCTCTTCTAATTCATTTTTCCTAGATTGAAGTTCCTGAAGCTCTTGTTTTGCCATTTCTCTAAAGTCATCATCCTTTTCTTTCATAAGCATTGCTTCACAGGAAGAAATTTCTGATGTAATTTTAGAATATGAGTCATATGCGTTAGCAATAGGCTCTAAGTCTCTATACTCTTTATTTAATTTTACAAAACGCTTATTATCTGAAATAATTGTAGGATCAGCAAGGCGCTCTCCAATATCCGTCCATTTATCTTTTAATTCCCTAAGTTTATCAATCATGGTAAATATTCAAAAATTTCTTGATGATGGTAAATGCTTACTTTTTTTCCGGAGTAAGATTCACAAAAACCTACTATTTTAGCATCTATTTCATATTTCTTAGATATCTCTATAATTTTTTCAGCGGTTAACTCATCGGTATATATCTCCATTCTATGTCCCATATTATATGTTTGATACATTTCTTTCCATGATGTATCAGATTCATTTTTAATGAGGTTAAATACAGGGGGAATTTCAAATAAATTATTTTTAATAACATGCACATTATCAATAAACTTTAGCACTTTAGTTTGCCCTCCTCCTGTACAATGAATAATGCCGGAGATGTTAGAAAAATAATTTTGAAAAATCTCTTTTAATACAGGAAGATAGGTTCGAGTTGGAGATAACAGCAACTTACCTATTGAACTCTTTGTTGGCTCATCAATATCGGTTAAATGTTTACTACCAGTATATATTAATGATTTATCGATGGCCACATCAAAAGATTCCGGATATTTTTGTGCATAAAAATTACTTAACACATCGTGTCTTGCAGAGGTTAAACCGTTACTTGCAATTCCACTATTGTATTCAAATTCATACGTTGATTTTCCAAAGGAGGACAATCCCACGACTACATTACCTGGTTTAATGTTATTTTCTATAATATTTTTTCGTTTAGTTCGAGCAAATAAGGTGAATCCAACGTCTATAGTTCTAACAATGTCTCCTACATCTGCAGTTTCACCTCCGGCATGATGAATATTTATTCCTAACTTTTGAAAGTCTTGTAATATTTGCTGTGTACCTTGAATAATAGAAGTTATTACTTCACCGGGAATATTTATTTTATTACGAGCAATATTGGATGATAAAATAAATTGATCGGTAATTCCTACACAAGCCATATCATCAATATTCATTACTATAGCATCTTGAGCTATTCCTTTCCATACTGAGAGGTCTTTGGTCTCTTTCCAATAAATATAGGCCAAAGATGGTTTTGACCCGGCAGTATCTACATGCATTACACAACAATAATCCGGAGATCCTGAAATGATATCGGGTAAAATTTTACAAAACGTATTTTTATAAAGACCTTTATCTAAATTTTTAATGGCAATATGTACTTCCTCTTTAGTACTTGAAACACCTCTTAAATCATATTTTGATAACTCAGACATATTCATATAAAAAAATCCTGCCGAATTTTTTCAGCAGGATTTAATTTTTTAATCATTAATAATTTTTATGGAGTAAAATCCGCTCTTAATACACTAAATACAGTTCTTCTATTTTTTTGATGAGCCGCCTCTCTTTCTTCTTCCGTAGGTAAAGCATTAATTTCTTTATCCGTAATTAACAACCTGCCTTTTCCATACCCTTTAGGAGTCATTCTTCTAGGATCAATACCTCTAGATATTAAGTATTCCACACATGATTTTGCTCTATTTTCGGATAAGGTTTGGTTAAATGCATCGCTACCTCTTGAGTCTGTGTGGGCTGAAAGCTCAATAACAATCGTTGGGTTATCAATTAATGTTTGATATAAGTAATCTAAAGAGTCTTTCGATTCAGCTCGAAGAGTATATTTTCCAAAATCATACAAAACTTCTGGGAACTGAATTTCAATTACGTCTCCAGCTCCTTTTCCTTTAAATTTAATTAATGAAAAATCATGTACAAAATTAGTGGAGCTTTCTAAACCTACGGTAGTTTCTTCTCCTTTAGCATTTAAGTGGTCATCTTTACTAACAAAAATTTGATAATTTAAGTTTTCTTTTAAATATCGCTGGTTAGTTCCAGGTATTTTATCAAACTCATAATATCCTGTAGCATCCGATTTAGTTTCAAAAACATCTCCATTTGATGCCACTAGTTTAATAGTAGCTCCTTCAATAGCTTCATTGGTTTTAGCATTGGCAATTTTACCCTCCATTTTAAAGATTAAAGCAGGGACAAAGAAACTATATATATCGTCTTGTCCTTTTCCGCCTTCTCGGTTTGAGGTAAAATAACCTCTTGCCTTATCTTCAAATACAATGCTAAAATCGTCACCTGCTGAATTAATAGGATATCGCATGTTTTGTGGAGAACCCCACTTTTTATCACCCTTTTTGGTTGCTAAGAATATATCTAAACCTCCCATACCAACCATTCCATCTGTAGAGTAATATAAGGTCCCATCTGTATGAAGATAAGGAAAAACTTCATCTCCAGATGTATTTATTTCAGAACCTAAATTTACCGGATCAGACCATTTTTTTCCCTTACTTTCAAACACACTATACCATAGATCCATTCCTCCTAAACCTCCTGGTTTATTAGAAGAAAAAACAATGAATGATTCATCTGGCGATATAGCAGGGTGACCATACGTAAAGGAATCCGGACCTAAGTTAACCTCCATAGCTTCAGAATAGTTTTGTCCTGATTTTTTAGCTGTAAACACTTTACAACCAAAAGTTTGCGCTTTTTCGTCTGTTTTACATCTAGTGAAATACAATACCCCTTTATCAGTAATAGAAGGAGCTCCCTCCTCCTGATCTGTATTAATAGAAGGCCCTAAAGGCACAGGAACACTCCACTTCCCTTTATTATCGCGAGTGGCCATAAATAAATCGGCATAATTTTCACCGGTACCCCCATGTTTTTTATCACCAGTAGCTCCTTCTCTAGAAGATGAAAAAATAATTGAATTATACTTTTTATCCGTAAAAGCTGCTGAATAATCTATTTGCTTTGAATTTAACAATAATTCATTTAAAATTTCAAATTTTGCTGGTTCGCCTTTCCATTTTTGAGCTAATTGACAGGACTCTGCACCTATTTTGCCAGCAGCATCATCCGGTCGAACTTTTAAATAATTATTATATTGAGTTAAAGCCTCATCATAACGTTGTTGAGCTTTAATTACTTGAGCTAACTTTAAAATAGCTACAGGATCTTGAAAATTAGCACTTATGGCCTTTTTATACCACGTTTCAGCTTGTGCTACATCACGAATCAATCGGTAACATTCTCCAATCTTATACAATATTTCTGCTTTTTTTGCTCCACTGGGTTCCTTAGTATAAGCTGTTTTATACAACTCAATGGCTTCAAAATACGCTTCAGACTCAAACGCTTTATCGGCTGATTTGGTATAGTTTTTTTGACTAAATACACTAAAAGTCAAGAAGCATAAAACAAATGATAGTAGGAAAGATTGCTTAATTTTCATAAAAATTTACTTTGTGGCAAATTAACTAATTATTTTTAATATTATCAAAAAAAGCCATATAATAATTAACACATAAATATTAATAATGTGAAATTTACTAAATTTTATTCGATAAATATTGATGTATAAAAGACATATTGCTGTTCAATAATTCTTGAACCTTCGTTTTAATATCCTCAATTTCAACCTGTGTGTTGGAATTTTTAATTAAAATCATAAAATGCTGAATCTCCTGTACTATTTTTTTATTTTGTTGATCAGAAATCATGGAGTTTTTTAACAAATGTAAATGGTTTGATACATCTTTTTTTATCTCTTGTAAAAAGAGGTCTTGTGAGTTTTGAATGAAATATTCAATTTCAAATGATTTCATAATTTCTAAATCCTCTAAGCATGAAATATCTGGCGATGTACTATATGTTTGTAACATTTTATTCGAATTATTTTGAGGTATTTCTGTTTTTGATTTAAATATAAGTGCGTTTTTGTTCTTCTTAATTTCTTGAATATATTTTTTAAGCATAGTAAATATCGCCTCATCTTTCTTTTGGCCTGCCAAAATTAGTTTTTGCATGTCCTTTTCGTACTCCTCAAACTGTTTGGAAATTAATGCGTGAAAAATTAGCATCACTTTAGAGGGGTTTACAGAAGCTCCGGGTAATCTCAACTCAAATTTATTTCCTGTAAAAGCTAATGGAGCAACTCTTGCATGATCCGTATTGTCCAATAATGTTTCAGGGATTTTAGAAAAATTTGTCTTCAAATCAGACTTTTCCTCCTCGTTCATGGTCATATTCTCAATTTTTTGCTCTATGTCTAATAAAATATTTTCTAAAAACGGTCCTATATAAATTTGAAAAAGTTCCCCGGGAGCTCCCGATTTTCCTAACCTCTCTAAATTTCCATATGTTATACTGCTGTAATATAAGGGATGCTGATTTGAAACCATAGCACGCAAAACATTCACAAAAAATGTTAGAAATCGTATATTATTGCGAGGTGTTAAACCCGGACTTAATAAATTTTTCCCTTTATCACTTACCAATGACCAATTTAAATGGTTACTAGATCCGGGAAATTCAGGAAAAGGTTTTTCTACAAACAAGGGGATTAAATCAAATTTTGATGCCACATGTTTAACAATTTCTTTAAACAATAAATTGTGGTCAATAGATATATTTAAGTGCTCAGCAGATGACGCGCATTCATATTGAAATGGTCCCTCTTCTTTGTGTTTTGCTTTAAGCAAAATTCCTACATGCAAACACTCTTGTTCTAATTGTTGAAAAAAATTAAAATATGTGTTATTTTCAAATAAATTAAAATTTTGGTGTTGATCAATATTGGTAGTATTGGTAATACATTTGCCTAATATTTGTAAATCTTTGTGTTGCATATATATGCTTTTTTCAAGCAAGTAAAACTCTTGCTCCCATCCTAATTTTGGATGCACATATTGAATTTCTTTATCAAAATATTGACATACTTTTAATGCTGAATTATTTAATGCTTGAATAGATTTTAATATTAAAGATTTATAGTCAAGTGAAGCCCCATTATAACCAACAAACACAGCAGGGATAAACATGGTGTCTTGTATAATAAAAGGAGGGCAGGTATGGTCCCAAAATATATAGCCTCTTGCTTCAAAAGTGTTTCTATTAGTTGTGCTATTTTTTTGCTGAAACTCAAGCTCTTTTACGGTAAGTTGCTCCCCCGAAAAATTAAGAATTGGATCTTGATGGTGTGCTGTTTCATAAAATGAAATTTTTTTATGTGAGGACACTCCTTGTATGGGGTGATACCAATACCCGTAATAAAAAATATTATTCTCCCTTGCCCATGTTCTAAGAGCAATGGATATTTGTTCTGCTAAATGTATATCTAAAGGTTGTCCAATAGGTGCCTGAAATAATTGTTGAATGGTATCATCGGAAAGATATTTTTTCATGATATCTTTAGTAAATAAATTTTTTCCAAAATTTTTCATGCTTGATTAAAAAAAGCAAAATTACATACTAAAACACCACAAAACAACTATTAATAAGAAAATGATTATCAATGTTTTATGCTGTAAGACATATATTGAAAATAATTTAATGTATTTTTGTATACATTAATAATTTGAATTGAACATAGCATTATTTTTTGGCTCTTTTAATCCTATTCACGTTGGTCATTTAATTATGGCTGATGAAATATTAAATGTAAAAAAATTAGACGAACTTTGGTTTATTGTAAGCCCACAAAACCCACAAAAAAATTCAACCGAATTGGCTCCTGAAAATATTAGACTACAATGGGTTGAAAAGTCGATTACAGATACCCGAAAATTTAAAGTGAGCGATGTAGAGTTTTATTTGCCTAAACCTTCTTATACATTTCAAACCATTCAATATTTAATTCAAGAATATCCTTCATATAGTTTTTTTTTATTATTAGGGCAAGATAACTGGTTATTCTTTAATACATGGAAAAACTATACAATCATTCTTAATTCTATCCAAAAATTATATGTTTTACCTAGAATAACCGGCAAAGACAATTCATCTCAAATTGAAGAACATATTTTAGATAAAACAGAACACGTAAATGTGCCTATTGTACAAATATCTTCTACCTCAATCCGTAAAAAAATTAAACAACAACAGTCTATTCAGTATCTAATTCCTGATAAACTCAAAGAGGAAATAGTAAAACACTATCTAAACAATCATGAATAAGGAACTAAATAGCTTGATATTTTTGCTATTATTTCATGTAGCGGGTTTTTGCTTTAATCCCGATGTTCGATTTAATAATATTAGTATCAATGAAGGTTTGTCCCAAAGTCAAGCTAATAGAATTCGACAAGACAATATGGGATTTATTTGGATCGCAACTCAAGATGGCCTTAACCGTTTTGACGGATATGAGTTTAAAATATATAAAGAATCATTAAAAAACGACTCCTCTTTACTGGGAAATTATATTTATGATTTAGAGATTAGCACTCATGAAGTTTGGGTTTCAACAGATAAAGGTTTAAATAAAATCAATTTATTAAACAACCAAATTGAACGTTACACACACGATTCAAAAAATCCGGAGAGTATCTCTTCTAACCAAATTCGAAACATCTTTATAACGTCTAATAACGAAGTATGGGTAACTGATGTTTACGGGACAATTAACATTTATAATGCGTCACAAAATACATTTAAACACATAAAGCTTCCTCAGTTAAGTTCAAATATTAATCACATATACGTTGATAAACACCATAATTACTGGCTAGCTACCGAGGAAAATGGAATTTACATTATTCAAAGTAACTTCAATATATTATATCATGGTTTATTATCAGAATTTAGTATTAAGCATATATTTTTTCATCATGTACTTTCAGAAATATGGCTATCTACCTCCGAAGGCGTAAAAACTATTACAAATCCATGGTTTTATCTCAAGAAATCACAACCTGATGTAAAAACCAGTAATATAATTAGCAATTCCGTAAAAGTGAACAAGATCATTGAAAACCAAAAAAATGAAATATTTATCGCTACTGAGGGAGAGGGTTTATATAAATTGCAAGCAAAAAATAAACCCGATAAAAACTGGGAAATTGAGAATTATAAAAATAGCGAATATTCTAAAAACTCTATTGCAGATAATATAATTTACGATGTTTTTGTAGATAAAAATAACATGTTATGGATTGGCACATATAATGGGATATCCAAGTATTATACAGACAATCAATTTATTAAAACTATCCGTAAATCAAAAGAACATAATAACACTTTAATTAATGAAAACATTTGGAGTATTTTAGAAGATAAAAAAAACACCATTTGGGTTGGTGCAAGGCAAGGGTTAACAAGTATAAAAAATAAAAATACTTATATAAATTATTCAAATATTTCTACGCATCCTTTATTTAAAAAAAATCAAATTATTTTATCGTTATTTGAAGATTCAAAAAATAGGCTATGGATAGGAACTGTTTGTGAACTAATTCAAGTTTATAGGGACACCAGTAACTCCATAATTGCAACCGAAAAAATACTAAGTTGGGAAAATGATAAAAAAAATCCTGTTGAAAATAGAGTTTATAAAATCGCAGAGGATAAAAAAGGGAATATTTTAATTGGCACTAAAACCGGGTTTGGGATAATTAATCCGGAAAAAAATATAAAAATTTTCATCACCCAATTTTTAAACCCCATAACAAACGAATATATTAATTTACAATCTGTTAGAGACATAAAAATTGATTCGCATGATGGGATATGGCTGGCAACTGAAACGGGGGTATATTATATGGAATACGATTCATTAAACATTCGGTCGATACGATTTAATAATCCATTTCCAAATATTCAAGAGCAAATCACTAGCATCGCTTTATTAAACAATAACCAAATATGGCTTGGAACGTACGGTGCCGGAATTAGAAAAGTAAATATTGCTAATGGAAGTTTTGAAATATTATCGGAAGATGACGGCCTATCTAATAATGTTATATATGGTATATTACAAGACGCTAATAATGTTTGGATTAGTACTAATAATGGAATTTCAGTGGTCGATAAAAAAACGAATCGAATTACTTTTTACACTGAAAAAGACGGGTTACAAAGTAATGAATTTAATGCAGGAGCCTATTTTAAAGGAGAAAAAAATATATATTTTGGTGGCATTAGAGGTTTTAATATTATTGAGCCAGATAAATATTATAAAAATTATATTAAACCTCTGCCCATAATTACAGACATAAAAATTAACAATAAAAATATTTTCTCCCATTCAAACCCGTACTATTTAAATGAGATTCTTTTAAAACATTTTCAAAATAATATTCAAATAAACTTTACCGGAATTCAATTTACATCTCCTGAAAAAAATCAATTTTATTTTAAGCTTTCTCCCATCGAAAGTGATTGGATAATTTTAAAAAATTCTCGCTCTGCTATCTATAATAATTTAGCACCTGGAAAGTATACTTTTGTACTAAAAGTGTGTAATGCAGACGATGTATGTTCTCAAACAATTTCGTTAAACATAACTATTAAGCCCGTATTTTGGCAAACTGGACTATTTAAATTTTCAGCAATAGCATTGCTTGTAATTATAGTATTTTTAGGTGTTAGAACTAGAATAAATTTAGTAAACAATCAAAAAAAAGCATTAGAAAGTATTGTCGACAGAAGAACTAGAGAGGTTATTAGACAAAAAGAACAAATTGAACACCAAAAAGAAGAACTAGAACTAGAAAAAAAGAAAGCTGAAGATTTGTTAAAACAAATCCTTCCAGAGCAAACAGTGTATGAGCTTCAAGCAAAAGGCAAAGTGACTGCACTTAACTTTAAGGTCGCTACAGTTATGTTTACCGACTTTAAAGATTTCACGAAAATTGCCGAGGAAATTTCTCCCAAAGAATTGCTTTTAAAACTAGATACCCACTTTAGAAAATTTGATGAAATTATTGAAAAATATAATGTAGAAAAAATTAAAACAATGGGAGATTCATATATGGCCGCAGGGGGTATTCCTATCAGAAACAGAAGCAATCCATACGATGTTGCCTTAGCAGCATTAGAAATTCAAAACTATATGCAAACAGCAAACCAAGAAAGTATAGCTAAAGGAGAGAAACCATGGGAAATTCGTATAGGCATCCATACCGGAGAACTTATTGCTGGAGTTATTGGTACTAAACGATTTGCTTATGATATTTGGGGTGATACGGTAAACGTAACTAGCAGAATAGAGTCTTCTTGTGAAGCCGGGAAAATTAATATTTCAGGTCAAACATATACGGTTATTAAAGACTTTTTTAACTGTACATATCGTGGTAAAATTGAAGCTAAAAATAAAGGGGTGATAGATATGTATTATTTAGAGGGTTTATATAAAGATTATGCCCTAGCAGAAAATCCCAAACTACCATCTATTGAATACTTTAAAGCATTACAAATGTATTTATTTGGCCATGTGATTAGTTACAGGAAAGCCGAACGAAATATTATTAACCGACTAAAAACTGAACTCCCCGATAATTTATATTATCATTCATTACAACACACCTTAGATGTAAGGGATGCGGTAAATCGCATTGCAACTAGTGAAGGTTTAAACAATGAAGAAATATTGTTGCTTAAAACAGCTGCTTTGTATCACGATGCAGGCTTTATAAAATCATATCATAAAAATGAAACCATTGGTGCACAAATGGCTAAGGAGGATTTAGAAAAATACGGCTATACCCCAAAACAAATTGAAAGAATTATCGCGCTTATTAAATCAACGGCATACCCATATAATCCTTCGGATATTTTAGAACAAATACTTTGTGATGCAGACCTTGACTATTTGGGAAGAGAGGATTTTTTCGAAATTTCCGAAAAACTAAGAAAAGAATATTTAGAACGAGGCATTGTGCAAACCAATGAAGAATTTGACCAATTGCAAATTAAATTTTTAACAGAGCACAAGTATTTTACACAAACCGCCATAGAAACACGTAAAAACACCAAAATCAAACACTTAGAGTTTTTAAAATCACAAAATGAAAAAGATATCAACAAAAGTTGATAGAAAGTGCTCTTCGTTATACTACAGCAATTTTTTAATTAAATATATTTGAAGAAATCCATTGCTTATGACAACGTTAGAATTAAAAAAATATTTACTTCACAGAATCTCTGAAATAAATGATATGGAATTTTTAAATGCTATTAAAACAATTGTTGATTTAAAAGCTGAAACAGAAATTATCAAAATCACACTAGAACAAAATAATGAAATAGAAAGTTCGAATGAAAAAAGCAATAATAATTTTACTGATAGAATGATAAAAAAAACTACGGATTGGCTTAAAAATGATTAAACATTAAATTAGTTTCACCATTTTAATATTGCATTTCTGTGATATATCGTTTGTGCGTTATATCATATGAACGATAATTAATATCTTCGCAAGTACGATTTTGTATTCTTGGATAATCATTATGAAGTTTTTAATTATTCGATTTAGTTCTATTGGAGATATTATATTAACGACCCCGGTAATACGTTGTTTAAAACTTCAAAAGCCTGATTCGGAAATACATTTCTTAACAAAAGCAACCTATTCTTCCATTCTTAAATCAAATCCTTATCTGCAAAAAGTTTATTCTATCAATAAATCAATATCAGAAGTACTTCCATCCTTAAGAGTAGAAAACTATCATTATATCATAGACCTTCACCATAACCTTAGAACTATTATTTTAAAGGCATCTTTATTAAAAATTTCATATTCGTTCGATAAAATAAATCTTGAAAAATGGATAGCCGTTAATCTTAAAATAAATATTTTACCTAAAATTCATATTGTTGACCGATATATTTATACATTACAAGCCTTTGGTATTAAAAACGATCAAAAGGGTTTGGATTATTTTATTCCTCCAAATGAAGAGGTAGATTTTTCGTTAATACCATCCACTCACCGAGAAAATTTTATTGCTTTTGCTATTGGAGGAAGTTACAATACAAAAAAACTGCCTGTAGAACAAATAATAAAAATATGTCAAAGAATTCAAAAACCTGTATTTTTATTGGGCGGAAATGAAGAAAGGTTAGTAGGAGATGAAGTATTTACGGCTGTAGGAAATAAAGTATATAATGGCTGTGGAAAATTCACCTTACATGAATCTGCTTCGATTATACAAAAATCATTTGCCGTGATTACCCATGACACAGGCTTAATGCATATATCTGCTGCCTTTCAAAAAAATACTGTGTCAATTTGGGGAAATACAATCCCCGAGTTCGGAATGTATCCGTATATGCCAGGAGAGCAATCCCTTATAGTTGAGGTAGAAAATTTATCCTGCAGACCTTGTAGTAAATTGGGGTATAATTCTTGCCCCAAAAAACACTTTAATTGCATGAAAAATATAGATTTCCATTTAGTAGTTGACTATATAAATAATTTATAAATGAATATTCAGTCTGGTTTAACTAGTCACAATATTAGAGTTATACATGTAGAAGATAAAACTTCAAAGGTAGCTCATTGTGGATGGATAATAAATACCGGATCGAGGGATGAAAATATTCATCAACACGGCTTAGCTCATTTTATTGAACATGTATTGTTTAAAGGCACACAAAAACGAAAAGTTCATCATATATTAAATAGAATGGAGGTAGTTGGAGGTGAATTAAATGCATACACATCTAAAGAAGATATTTGTATTTATTCATCCTTTTTAAATGAATTTTATCCGAGAGCCATAGAATTGTTATCGGATATTTGTTTCCACTCAGTATTTTCTGAAAAAGAAATTGAAAAAGAAAAAGAAGTAGTGTTAGATGAAATAAATTCGTATTTAGACAATCCTTTTGAGTTAATTTACGAAGAGTTTGATGAATTATTACTCCCTAACGACCCATTAGGAAGGCCAATTTTAGGTACTTCAAAAAGTGTAAAAAATATTAAAAGGGATGATATTGTAGAGTTTGTTAGAGATTATTTTACCCCTGAAAATATGGTTTTTGCTTCCATTGGAAACATATCTATTAATAAGGTGCTAAAACTACTAAATAGGTATGTAGAAATACCTAAAAATCTTAAAAAAACAAAAAAACTCAAACTTCAACATCAATCTGTATTATTTGAAACAAGCAAAAGCAAAAACATCCATCAAACTCATATTTTATTTGGAATTGAAGCTATACATGCTACCCACAATAAATCTATTGCGCTTAGCATTTTAAATAATATGCTGGGTGGGCCGGTTATGAATTCAAAATTAAATATGATATTACGTGAAAAATTAGGCATCACATATCATACCGAATCTACCTATACTCCATTTACAGATTATGGTATATTTAATATTTACGTTGGAACAGATGAAAAAAATGTACCTAAAACCAAGCAAATAATTCGAAATATTTGCGATGAATTTTGCTCAACCTTGTTGCCACAAAAAAAATTGGAACAAGCTAAAAAACAGTATGTACGACAGTTTATGATGAGTTTAGATCAAAAATCCAATCTTATCCTTTCCTTAGGTAAAAGTTTAGCATTACTTAATAAAATAGAAACCCCTGAGGAAATCATAAACAAAATAGAGGGAGTTACTTCATCCGATATATTAGAATGTGCAAAACAAACTCTTAATTACCATAAGTTTTCAATATTACATTATATACCTAAATAACATGGATTTTTTACCAACCAATATTCTAGAATACGCAGAAAAATATACAGAAAAAGAACCTGATATTTTAAAAGAATTAAATAGAGAAACTCATGCTAAAGTTCTTATGCCTCGTATGTTAGCTGGCCATTACCAAGGTCGATTAATTAGTATGTTTAGCCATATGATAAAGCCATTAAAAGTACTTGAAATTGGAACTTATACAGGGTATTCAGCCATTTGTTGGGCTGAAGGCCTACAAAAAAATGGAACTGTTTACACTATTGATAACAATGAGGAATTACATGAAATGGTAAAATTATATATTAAAAAATCGGGCATGGAAAATAAAATTATTCCCATTTTAGGAAATGCCGAACATGAAATTAATAAGTTACATGAAACATGGGATATTGTATTTATTGATGCAGATAAAGAAAACTACATAAATTATTACAATCAGATATTTGATGATGTTCGTCCCGGAGGTTATATTATTGCCGACAATGTTTTGTGGAGTGGCAAAGTAACCGATTCAAAATTGGTGGAAAAAGATAAAGAAACCAATGCCTTACATTCATTTAATCGTATGGTGCAAGAAGACCATAGAGTCGAAAACATATTATTAGGAATTCGTGATGGATTAATGATTGTACGAAAAAAGTAAAAAATCTATACAAACATTTTAGATACATAATTCAGTTTATTTTTTACATTTGCACTACCATAATGCCCGGGTGGCGGAACTGGTAGACGCGCTGGTCTCAAACACCAGTGTTAGCAATAACATGTGGGTTCGATTCCCACCCCGGGTACATTAAACAAAAAAGCTTGCTATTTCAATAAAGAAAGTTTTTTGTTTTTATTAACCTATGGGGCTAATCGATTATGAACAAATAAAGGTCCTACTCCTTTTTAAGTAAATTTGTTTTAAACAGGCTTATTTCTCCTTACTCATTGTTAATATTTCTTATTTATTTTTTGCGCTTAAAATGACTTTGTATTATTTGGTTTAGATAAGTTTTTGTTTCAATTAATTCAAACTTTTGTTCCTGGGGCAATTCAGTAAATAAGTAAGATCCCCCTCCTAATAAAATTGGAATAATTGTTATAGTCATTTCATCAATCAACCCCTCTTTCAAAAAGTTCCTAATTGTTGTTCCACCATCTATATATAGTCTATTAAATCCTTTTTTGTGTATTTGCTCTAATATTTCAGTCAAAGTCCCTTTAACCAAAAAGGCTTTATCTTTATGACTTTCGGGTATTTCTTCTAATTTATTACTCAATACAAAAACTGGTTTTTTATATGGCCACTCGACATCAAACCCAAGAACAGTTTCAAATGTAGTTCGCCCCATTATAAGTGCGTCAATTCGTTTATAGAATTCTATGTATCCCATATCATCATTCTCGGGATTAGGAATAGAATTCAACCAATCAATTTTACCATTTTTGTCAGCAATATAGCCGTCCAAACTTGTTGCGATAAATACACTATTTATTTTGTTCATTTTTCTGTTCTTTATTTATTTGAATGCCAAATAGTTTATGAATGGAATTATATAAAATAAATTCTACATAACAAATTCAAAAGGAATTATTCAATGCTTTTTTTCGATTTTTAATATTGCAAAACTCTAACTTATAATCCTTTTAATTAATTAATTCTACTTTTGAGAAAACAGATAGATTTAAGCTAGATTTTTAGAAAATTCTTCTAATAATCTCATGTCTTCAAGTAACAAAAAGTTCGATATTTTAACGTTTCTGAGACAATTTTTAAAAGCAAAAAAGATATAGTTGCTTTAACTCCACCCTATCAATACTTCCATTTATTCGCTAAATAAACCAAAGAAAGCATGACTGGAACTTCAATAAGTACGCCAACTACTGTTGTTAATGAAGCTCCTGAGTTTAAGCCAAAAAGAGTTATCGAAACAGCTACCGCTAACTCAAAAAAATTACTGGCTCCAATCAATGCAGAAGGAGCACAAATATTGTGATGTAATTTCAAGAATTTGCCAACAAACCAACTTACAAAAAAGATGAAATAGGTTTGCACTGTTAATGGGATTGCTATGAGCAAAATAGCCATAGGACTATCCATGATTTTTTGACCTTGAAATGCAAAAATTAATACCAAGGTTAATAAAAGTGCTGAAATAGAAAGTGGTTTAAGTCTTTTTAAAAAATTATTTACAAACCATTTTTGTCCTCTTTGTTTTATTAAAATACGATTGGTTATGTAGCCAAAAAAAAGAGGTATTACGACAAAAATAAAAACTGATGTAATTAACGTGTCGTATGGGATTCCTATAACTTTCCCTTCACTATTTAAAAAATTTATATCGAACCATGAAAATAAAAACCCGACAATTGGAATAAAAGCTACTAATAATATTAAATCGTTTACGGATACTTGCACTAGAGTGTAATTAGCATCTCCCTTGGTAAGATAAGACCAAACAAAAACCATAGCCGTACAAGGAGCCGCTCCTAATAATATAGCACCGGCCAAAAACTGCTCTGCATCTTCTGGTGTTATCCATGCTTCATATAAATGGTAGAAGAAAACATAGGTAAACAAGGCCATGGTAAATGGTTTAATAAGCCAGTTAACCACAACTGTTAAACTTAACCCCCTCCAATTTCTAGACACATCTTTTAGAGCTGAGAAGTCAATTTGAGCCATCATAGGGTATACCATTAACCAAACTAAAATGGAAACCGGAATATTTACAGATGCAATATTCCATTCACTTAATATAGCTATATGTTCGCCCGAAATATTTCCTAATCCAATTCCAACGACAATACAAATTAATACCCAAAAGGTTAAATACTTTTCAAAAAATCCGATATTAGCTTGTTCTGACATACTTAAATAATTTTTGAAAACACATAAAACATTTCTGAGGCTATTTGAATAGATCTTTCGTCATATTTCTCAGTCTCCATTAGTGAATTATCGAATTCTTTTGGGTCGGAATATACAATAGAGATACGAATTTCAGCCCCTGGAATAACCGGACAGTTTTCATCAGCATGTGAACAGGTCATAATTGCAGCAAATTCATCCATATTATTTATAGAGTCATTATAAATCTTAGAAAAAGTTGTAATGGGCTCTTCATGATCCGAAAAAAACACAAAGTAAACCGGGTTGACCTCGCCTTTTGAAATAATACGAAATCCGCTTCTTTTAATAGCCTCAACTGCTCTTTCATTGAATGCAGTTACTTCTACTCCTCCTGAATAACAATTGGCTTGAACTCCATAATAATGAGCTGCAGTTTGTGCCCAAATTTGAGCAAATTGACTCCTACGAGAATTGTGTGTGCAAATAAAATGAAGATTAACCTTTTTTCCTTGTTTAATTTTACTCTTAATATATTCTATAAGTGGGAAAAGAATTTCTTTTCTTTTGGCTGAAATTTGTGTTTTAACAATACTGTCAATTGCTTTTGAAAGCTCAGGTAGCATGGATAATTCTTGTGTTTTCATGTATGTTATAAACTTTTAATTAACAACACCCGGAATTTGGAACACAACAACTATTTTGATCGTTAAGAGATGAGAGCTTAACTCTTGCTTTTTGTTTAGGTATTCCACAATTATCTTTTGCTAAACAATTGGTTTGTTTATTTACAAGAATAAATCGACCTTCATGATACTCAATTCCATATTTACCAATGGTTTCTGATTGAAATTCGACCTCAATTTCTAAATCATTCAAGGCTAGTTGTTTTTCTGAAAGTTCAATAATTGACTTAAGTTTTTTAGCTCCTAGTCGATGATCATAATCATTGGCTGTCCATAATTGAAAAAGGATAAGTGACTCATTTCTAACCGTTCCGCCACAATCAATAAACCGTTTATTTATTTCACCAACTTCTGTAACATGAAAATGCTCTGGAACAGTTTTCCCGTTTGGCAAAATAAATTCAACAGTGTTTAGATTATGTAAAATCATTTTTAACTCAGATAGTTTCATAGATTATCATTTTTAAAGTTTAATAGTTTATTTAACAACACTTGTTCATAGTATCTAATTGAACAGATAAATTCATAATCAATACTTTTAACTCATTCCATCTATTTTCGTTTATACAATAACATATATTCTTACCTTCAATAACCCCCTTAATTAGTCCTGCCTTTTTTAGCTCAGAAAGATGTCTTGAAATGGTAGGTTGTGCCAAAGGAATTTCATCCACTATATCATTACAAATACAAGAAGTTCTTTGAGCTAAATACTCCATAATAGCAAGTCTTGCAGGATGGCCAAGCGCCTTTAAAACCTCAGCCATATCAATTGTTTTTTTTGAAAATCCTTTTGTTTTTGTTATTCCCATATTGCAATATTAGAATATATTTTTAAGTATTAAAATTATACAGTAAAAAATATTACGATAAATCGTGATATATAATGCCAATTATAAAATAGAAACTACTCTTGAGGCGAATTTTTTAAGGCCAACAAAAGGTTATAAGCCCCTTTAAACACAAAAGTTTCATTCGTTAAATTATCAACGTCTAATAGCTCCGTTAGTCCATCATGAGTATATCCTACTTTTATCTCTTTCATTTCAAACTCTTTATTGCTTTTTAATATAAAAACATAATTTTTATTATCAAAGGTTACTACCGCACTTGCGGGGATAACCCATGAATTATTTTTGGATAATTCAATCTCTGCTGACATAAACATTCCTAGCAATAGATAATCATCTGCATTCGTCAATACACAATACACCATAGAAGAATTATCTAAATCTATACTCTTCCTAATAAAATCAGCGGTAAAAGAATATTTTTTATTGGGTTTTGAATTAGGGTAAGCCCATAAAGTTTGTCCAACAGTAAGTTTATTAATATCACTTTCAAATACGGTAAGTGCTAAAAACATTTCTTTTGGGTTTGCCAGCTCAATAATTACTTCCCCCGAATTAACAAATTTTCCAATATTTACATTTACTGATAATATATACCCGGTAATGGGTGAAAAAATTTCTATGCTTTTTGATATATTATCAGGTTTTATATTTTCAGGCTGTATACCAATGAGTAGTAATTTTTGTTCTAATGATTTAAGTAACACTAATTGTGTTTCATAGCTTGCTTTTGCCTGCTCATAAATTTTATCGCTACTTGCCTTATTTTTATTTAACTCATGCTGTCTTTTATATTCACTTTCCAGTAAACCAAACTGTGTTTTGGCAGTTAAATAGTCTTGTTGTAATTGAATATATTGAATATCTTCTAATACTACTAATAAATCACCTTTATGAATATGCATTCCGGGCATGAGATGGATAAATTTAATGTACCCTCCCAATGGTGCCGATATTGAAACTTTACTTTTGGGTGACATTTCAATTTTTCCGTTTACCTTAAGTATTGATGAAATATCTTTATTGGTTAATTTTCCGGTTACGATATCGGCTTGTGAGTATTGCTCACTACTTAAACTTACTAAACTTGATGGTTTTTCTTGTATTAATTCTTTTTCAAGATGTTGATTGCGCTCACATGAAGCCAATAATAACAATATGTTTATAATAATCAGGTTTTTTTTCTTCATACGGATATTTTTAATAGTTTGAATAAAATAATAGTTCGGTATTAGCAAAATGAAAATTTTTAAGCGCTTCAATATAATCGCTCTGAATTTGAATTGCTTGATTTATCAGCAGAATCCAATCTAAATAATTTAGTTCGCCATTTTTAAATTTTAGGTTAGCAGCTTCATGTATTAATTTGGCATTTTTTAAGCCCGTATTTTGATAGTATAAAACAGTTTCTAAATGTTTTTGGCACTGAACTAGCGCGAGTTTATATTGATTCTCAAAGTTTTTAAACCTCAACTCATACTCATTTTTGGCAATTATTTCGTTAGTAATAGATGCTTGAATTTTAGCTCTTTGATGTGTGTTAAAAATTGGAATCCCAAGACCGATTTGGCCAGACTGAAACTGCATTTTTCCAGTATAGTTTTTATTATCAGCACCTACCCCACTCATACTCATTACATTATATGACAACACAAAATCAGGCAATAATTTTACACGTTCTACCCTTGTATTAAAAGCAGCAATTTGTTGTTGTTGACTAAGTATTTTCATAAAAGGATGTAAAGAGAGCGAACTTGAATCTGCATATGTTATTTGGTAAGGTATCTTATCGGTGTTTTCTACCACAAAATGTGTTGTATCGTTCAATAATAATTGAAATTGCAGTTGAGCTATTTCCATATCTTGCTCTAAATGAAATAATTGTAAAGAAATTTGACTCCTCAAATTTTCTGCTGTAATTTTTTCCAATCCATCACTTTCTCCTGTTTTATAACGCAGTAATGATCTATCTAAAAATTCAGCATATAAACTATCATGCTTTATGAAAATTTCCTTTTTTTTCTGAAAATAATCTAATGTATAAAATAGTAGAGCTACTTGCTTTTTAAGTTCTACTTCTTGAACTCCAACATTTAAAAAACTAAGTTTAAATTCCTCCTTAAATAAATCTTTTTGTCTTTTGTATAAAGCAGGAAAATTAAGCGCTTGTGAAATTCCGATTCGTTTATCCACAAAAAAACTATTTATCTGCCCATATTCACCCGAAATGTATGTTGAAGGAATATTCGTTCCGGTATTAATTAATTTTTGAATATACTTTGTTTTTAAATGTTCATTTTTTAATGTCAGATTATTTTCTATGGCAATATTCGTGGCCTGTTGAAGGGTTAAAGAAACTTGAGAATACATATTATTATGTAACGTAAATGCACCCAATCCTATAAATAAAATAGCACTATTTTGTATGGTTTTAGATTGATGAAACATCCTATATAATATAGGCAAAATAAAAAGCGTAAGAAATGTGGCAATGAGCAAACCCCCAATAACTACTGTTGCCAATGGCCTCTGAACTTCTGCGCCTTCTCCAGTACTAATAGCCATAGGAAGAAATCCGAGTGAAGCAACCAATGCAGTCATCAAAACCGGACGTAATCGAGTTTTAGTTCCTTGAATGACAATCTGATTAATATCACTCCATCCGTCTTTTTTTAATCTATTAAACTCAGCAATAAGTACTATCCCATTCAAAACTGCCACACCAAATAATGCGATAAAACCTACTCCAGCACTAATACTAAAAGAAATTCCTCTAATAGACAAAGCGATTATACCACCCATTGCCGAAAGCGGAATTGCTGAGTAAATAAGTAAGCCTTGCTTAACAGATTTAAAAGCAAGATACAGCAAAAAGAAAATAAGAACCAGAGAAATAGGAACCGCAATATACAATCTAGATTTAGCTGCCTCTAAATTTTCAAACGCTCCTCCATACGTGATATAATAGCCAGAAGGCAATATTATTTGATTTTCAACCTTTTTTTGTAATTCATTTACCACAGATTCTACATCACGTCCACGAACATTAAAACCAACGATAATTCTTCGTTGAGAGTTTTCGCGTTGTATTTGATTTGGTCCCTCCGAAATTTCGACTGATGCCAACTTACTAAGGGGGATATGTTGTCCTTGTGGAGTTTGAATTAATAAATTTTGTACATCAAACAACTCGTTTCGATTTTCTCCAGACAGCCTAACCACTAAGTCAAATCTCTTTTCCCCTTCGTAAACTTTACCACTTACTTGTCCGGCAAATGAAGTATTAATTACGTGATTAACGTCACGAATATTTAATCCGTATTGAGCTATTGCTGATCTATTGTATTGAATATTGATTTGTGGTAACCCTGATACAGTTTCAATATACAATCCTGAACTACCCTTAACTGTGTTAGAAATATTTCCTAACATTTTAGCGTAATAGGCTAACGTATCTAAATCTTCTCCAAAGATTTTGCACACAACATCTTGCCTAGCCCCTGAAATCAATTCATTAAATCGCATTGCAACAGGATATTGAAATCCAAATGTAACGCCTGCTATGGATTGTAACTCTTTTGCCATTTTAGATTCTAATTCATCATATGTTTTTGCAGAGGTCCAATCTTCTCGATCTTTTAATACAATTATAATATCTGAAGCCTCAATGGGCATTGGATCGGTAGGCACTTCACTTGAACCAGTTTTAGTTACAACTTTTAACACTTCTGGAAATTTATTCAGTAAAATTTTTGAAGCTTTTGAGGTAAGCTCAATAGATGCATTTAAATTACTTCCGGGTAATAATCTTGCCTCTACTGCATAATCTCCTTCCGGTAATGTTGGAATAAATTCACCCCCAAGTTTGGTAAAAAGATATACCGAAAAAATAAACAGTATTATTACAGATAATATTGCTAATTTTTGTCGACCTAATACAACGTGTAACATCTTTTGATAAAAATGCTCCAATCCATTCATCATTTTATCAGAAAAAGTCATTTTTAGTGATATTTTTTTACTTAATATCAATGAACTCATCATTGGAATGTATGTTAAAGACAAAATAAATGCTCCAACTAAGGCAAATGCTACGGTTTGTGCCATTGGTTTAAACATTTTTCCTTCAATGCCTTGAAGCGTAAAAATAGGCAAGTAAACAATTAAAATAATAATTTGTCCGAATACCGCACTATTCATCATTCTTGTAGCAGAGTTATGCACTTCTATATTCATTTGAGCTTGAGTTAATCTGTTCAATTTATCAACCTGTTTACTTTTTGTAAATTGATGCATAACTGCCTCAACTATAATAACAGCCCCATCTATTATCAGTCCAAAATCCAATGCTCCCAGACTCATCAAATTACCACTTATACCAAATAAATTCATCATGCTTATAGCAAAAAGCATAGATAAAGGAATAACAGATGCTACCAACAATCCAGCTCTTAAATTTCCTAAAAATAACACCAATACAAAAACTACAATTAAGGCTCCTTCAATAAGGTTTGTAGTAACTGTTGAAATAGCTTTATTAACCATTTTTGTTCTATCGATAAAAGGCTCAATAACAACTCCTTTAGGTAAAGTTTTTTGAATTTGTTGAATTTTATTTTTCACTAATTGAATTACTTCATTACTATTTGCTCCTTTTAACATTAAAACAATAGCTCCAGACACCTGTGATTCTCCATTATATGTTAACGACCCATATCTAGTAGCACTACCTAGTTTAACCTCTGCTACATCTTTAATTAAAAGTGGTATTCCATTGGAAAGATTTTTTACTACCATATTTTGGATATCATAAATATTTCCTACCAAACCTTCACTTCGAATGAACAAAGCCGTAGGCCCCTTTTCAATATATGCACCCCCTGTATTTTGATTGTTTTTTTCTAATGCTGTAAATATTTCGTGTATGGTTATATTAAAAGATCTTAATTTTTCGGGAATGACTGAAATTTCATATTGTTTTAGTAACCCTCCAAAACTACTTACCTCAGCTACCCCCTTTACACTTAACAATTGTTTGCGTACAACCCAATCTTGAATAGTTCGTAAATCCATTTGGCTGAATTTATCCTCATATCCTTTCTCAGGGCGTACAACATACTGATAAATTTCTCCTAATCCCGTAGTTACAGGGGCTAAAAATGGTGCCCCAAAATCTTTTGGCAACTCGTCCTTTATCTGTTGCAATCGCTCCGAAACCTGTTGTCTAGCCCAATATATATCGACATCATCTTCAAAAACAATAGAAACAATAGATAAGCCGAAGCGTGAAAAACTTCTTAACTCAATTAAACCCGGAATATTACTATTTACTTGCTCAATAGGAAATGTAATTAACCTTTCAATATCGGTTGTTCCTAATGCAGGAGCTACTGTAATTATTTGAACTTGATTGTTTGTAATATCAGGTACCGCATCAATAGGCAATTCCTTTACCTCATAAATACCTAATATAATTAAGCCAATTGTAAAAACTCCAACAATTAACTTGTTTTTTATTGAAAATAAAATTATTTTACTTAACATAAATAAGAATTCATTAAATCGTAATGGTATAAATTTTTAAAAAAATTTTATCGTATTATTATTAAAACACAGATAAATTCTTACATACAACGAGGCGGTTGCCAAATACCATCTTGATAGATATTTAAACAACTTCTTTTAAAAAGCATGTGTTGTTTAATTTCTATGCATAAATAAAGTCTATTAATAAGAAAAAATTCAGCTTGTATCTGATCTAACACAACCTGAATTGGAGAAACTAACAATGATTTAAAGGGTAATTTTTCATGATCCCTATGATGATCATCTGCATGTTTTATTTTTTTCTCATAATGTATGGCTAAAAAATCAATAAATTGGATATTTTCAGTAGCTATATGCTCAAAATAATGATGCATTAACACTTGGAAACGAAAAACACTTCCAAATGATACGTTTGTAGTAATAAACACTAACAATATAAAAAACACCAACAATCGTTTCACCGTATAAAAGTAGTATAATATTATGCTAGTTAACATTAAATTAATCAAAAAAAAATATGACATTTGTAAGGAAAAATCATTCTCAACACAATTTTTTTACTCAAAGAAGATTTTAACTGAATTAATTGAAATGAACAGTACCGATATTCTATGAAAGAATTTAATTATTTTTTGTATATTTCGTAACACAACAATATTATTATGAAAACAACCCATACAGACGAAAAAATGTTGTTATTTTATCAAAACATTGGTAAAGTTTTTTACGCGGTAGCGGCAGCAGATGGAAACGTAAACGAAGCAGAAGTTAAAACACTAACTGAAATTATTCAAAGAACATGGAAAAATGTTGAAGATACATTTGATCAATATGGAGAAGATTCTGCATTTCAAATTCAAAGTGTATTTGATTGGCTTACTGATAATCAAGTCCCTTCTGATCAATTAATCTCCGAATTTGAAGAGTATAAAAAGGCATTTCCCTCTTTGTTTTCAGAAAAAGTAAATAAGTTAATAATACAAACGTGTCATCATATCGCGGCCTCATTTTCAGGCAAAAATAAAGCTGAGTTGGTTGCCATTGCAAAAATTAATGATCTATTGAAATAGTATTTCAGTGGAGTCATTACTTCGTTTTACCGAACAGTTTAAAAAATTAGTAAATCAACAACTTTGGGCAAAAGTATTGTTGGGAATGCTCGTTGGTGTAATAATAGGCATTGTATTCTCATATTTTAAAAACCACTTTACTCCCTCCGATATTTTACTGATTTCCAACTGGTTTGCCTTTCCGGGAAAGTTATTTATTAAATTAGTTCAAATGATCATGATAGCCCTTATCGTAAGTTCTATCATTATTGGTATTAATGGAAGTTCAGGAGAACAACTAAAAAACGTAGGTATAAAAAGTATTCTGTATTTTTTACTTACCACATTTTTGGCAGTATTAATAGCTGTTATTATAACATACACCATAAAACCGGCAAAGTATATGCCTCCTGTAGATATTTCGATTGTTGAAAATCTAAAAATCAATGACCAATCTAATTCCTTTGAACTCAGTAAATTTCCGGAGTATATTTTAAATATAGTGCCAGACAATCCCTTAGATGCTATGATTTCGGGTGACATGTTAAGTTTAGTAGTATTTAGCATTATCATAGGCTTAGCCATCTTAAAAGTTCAAACCGAATATTCTAATGCATTTATTAAGCTTATGTCTGGAGTGCAACACATTTGTATGAATATTATTCATTGGGCTATGAGAATAGTGCCTTTTGCAGTTATGGGTATAATGGCTAGTTTAATAATAACAACAGGAACAGAAAGTATTCAAGGCTTAGGAATGTATGCATTAACTGTATTTTTAGCGTTATTGTGTATGCTTATTTTCTATTTATTATTGGTTTTTTTTATTGGTAAAAAAAATCCATTTTCATTTTTATACGAAACAAAAGATGCACTATTATTAGCATTTTCAACAACTAGTTCAGCAGCAGTAATGCCTGTATCTTTAAAAATTGCAGAAGAAAATCTTAAAATAAAAAAAAACATTCGAAATATTATTATCCCACTGGGCACCACCATAAATATGGACGGAACAGCCGTTTATCAATGCGTTTCCTACATTTTTATTGCTCAAGTATATGGTATTGAGTTACATATTGCAGGCATAATTCTGTCTTTGTTTACCATAGTAGCAGCATCCATTGGAACTCCAGCCGTTCCTGGTGCAGGCATCATTGTATTGGCCTCTGTTCTTAAAAGTTCTGGTATTCCAGCCGAAGGAATCATAACAATTATTGGAATTGAACGAATTATGGGGATGTTAAGAGCCTCAATAAATGTTGCCGGTGACTTAACCGCCTGTGTATTGTTTAATAGAATTATCAGATAATGTTTACGCTTCAAATTTGGCTCTTACTGGCCGGGTTAGGTCTTTTTTTATTTGGGATGTTTATGTTGGAGGAGGCTTTAAAAAATCTAGCCGGAAGATCCTTTAAAATGTTTCTTCGAAAAAACACAGCCAATCCTCTAAAAGCTATTGCGTCGGGCACAATAGTTACCGCTCTATTACAAAGTAGCTCACTAGTATCACTTTTGGTTATGTCTATGGTAGGCGCTGGCATTATAGGGTTAACTAGTGGCGTAGGAATGATTATGGGGGCGAATTTAGGAACCACAGCTACTGGTTGGCTAGTAGCTTTAATTGGTTTTAAGCTGAATATTGAAAGATTTATAATGCCATTTTTAGCACTTGGTGGTTTAGGAATAGCTTTTTTGAAAAGCGAAAAACTTTCAAATTTTAGTAAGTTTTTAATGGGATTTAGTCTTATGTTTTTAGGTTTAAGTTATATGAAAAATAGCTTTTCAGAAATTGCTCAACAATTAGATATTTCTATACTTAATAATAAACCCCTAATATTATTTACTTTATTTGGATTTATTTTAACGGCTCTTATTCAATCCAGCTCAGCTTCTATGACTATACATTTAACCTCACTTTCTATTGGTATTATCACTTTTCCTCAAGCAGCATTTTTAATGATTGGGTCAGATTTAGGAACAACGATTACCAGTTTACTGGGTACAATAAACGCTAAACCTATTCGAAAAAAAGTAGGGTACTCACAATTCTTTTTCAATATAATAGTTGCTCTATTGGCAATATCTCTTTATAAAATTTATTTCGTATTTATTGAAAATATTTTACAAATCGAAAACCAGCTAACAGCATTAGTTGTTTTTCATAGTCTAATTAATTTTTCCGCAATTTTAGTGGTTTTGCCCTTTTTAAGGCCTTGCATTCAACTACTTCATACTTATTTTAATGAGAATCCTAAGCTACTTTCAAAATATATTGCGAATCACCAAGCCACAGAAAGCATTTCAGGTATAGAAGCGTTAGAAAAAGAAACTAAAGAATTTACTTTACGTGCTTTACATTTTATTCATCAATACTTTCAATTAAAGGATACAAAGCAAAAATTATTAGAAGAATATAGTATATTAAAAAAATACGAAAATGAAATCACTACTTTTTATATATCACTTCAAAAAATATCTTTAACACAACAAGAGTCAAGTACTCTAAACCGGTTGTTTGGCATCGTAAGAAATATATCATTAGCGACTAAGGATTTGAAAGATGTATTACACAATTGGACAGAATTAGAACAAAGCTCTGTAAAAACTTTTATTGATTTAGTTGATTTTATTAAAATACATCAAAAAAAAGTATGTGAAAAAATAGAATATTATATA
>CAZEIM010000011.1:16580-16807 GCA_964512145.1 uncultured Flavobacteriales bacterium | reverse complement strand
AGATCATATAACATCGGAAATGCTAGACTTATTAGATAACGAACAATCAAGCATGTATATACAAGAAACAAATTTATTGTATAATACCTTTAGCCAATCAAAATCCGATATCAACTTTTCATCCATTTTTAATTTGTTAAGAGAAATAAACCAATCAAACGAATCTTTACTTCGATCAGTTCAATATATTCTTAAAAAATGAGTTCATATTATCAAAAAAATACGGA
>CAZEIM010000011.1:0-16568 GCA_964512145.1 uncultured Flavobacteriales bacterium | reverse complement strand
TGAAGTATTCCATGCGCTTAATACTTCTAGCTATGGATTAGAAGACGAAAAAGTACATGAAAGACTCAAAAAATTTGGATACAATCTTTTTCAGGAGAAAGAAAAAATCCAGCCTTGGAAACTTTTTTTGATGCAATTTAAAGAGGTAATGATTGTTATTTTAATAATCGCCGCTATATTTTCCGGTTTTATTGGAGATATAATAGATACTATAATAATTTTTGCAATAGTATTGCTTAATGCAACTATTGGTTTTATTCAAGAATATAGAGCTGAAAAAACCATGGAAGCTTTAAAAAAAATAAGCACCACCCTTAGCAAGGTTATTCGAAACAAAACAATACTTACTATTCCGTCCAAACTATTAGTTCCTGGAGATATTGTTATATTAGAAGCTGGAAATTTAGTGCCTGCCGATATTCGATTAACAGAGTCGTATGCCCTAAAAATTGATGAAGCGTCCTTAACCGGTGAATCCTTACCTGTTGAAAAAACAAGTGATACTATATCCGCAGAATCTTCGGTATTGGGCGACCAATTAAACATGGCTTTTAAAGGTACTCAGGTTTTAAATGGGAGAGGAGTTGGAATTGTTACTAATACCGGTATGAATACAGAAATGGGTAAAATTGCTTATTTACTCCAGCAAAAAGAAGGGATTACTCCCTTACAACAAAGAATGTTCCGATTTAGTAAAAAACTATCCTATATTATTTTAAGCATTTGTTTAGTATTATTCGTAACAGGTATATTAAGAGGGGAAGCTCCTTTTAATATTTTATTGTTAAGCATAAGCCTGGCTGTTGCAGCAATACCAGAGGCTTTACCGGCACTTATAACTATTGCGCTTTCAAGAGGAGCCTCTAGATTAGCAAAACAAAATGCTTTAATTCGAAAATTACCCGCAGTAGAAACTTTAGGTTCGGTTTCATATATATGTAGCGATAAAACCGGAACTCTTACACAAAATAAAATGCATATAACTGAGATGTATGAGTATCCATTAATAAATCATCATCTGATTAACCAATTACTATATGTAAGCATGGGATTAAATCATGATGTAGTTTCAGAAATAAATAATCCTTTAAAGGGAGACCCAACTGAAGTTGCTATGGTAGAAAAAGCTATTCAAAAGCTTGGGAATAATCAGTATTTAAAAACTCAAAAAGATTTTTCTAGAATTGCTGAAATTCCCTTTGACTCTACAAGAAAACGTATGACTACTCTGCATACATTCTTAGGTAAAACACTTGTAATAACCAAAGGAGCAAGTGAATCTGTCTCTGAACTAATTCAATCTTTAGAGGAGAAAATTACCCTTGAAAAGATTTCAGAAGAAATGGCTGTTAAAGGTATGCGGGTATTAGCATTTGCATATAAAATCATTGAATCAGTTCCGGAAAAAATAGATATAGACAACATAGAATTCGATATGCACTTTATAGGATTAATTGGACTTATGGATCCGCCTAGAGAAGCGGTAAAAGAAGCCATACTCGAATGTAAATCGGCAGGAATAAAAACAATCATGATTACGGGTGATCATCCATCAACAGCAAAGGCGATAGCTGAAATGATTGGTATTTATAAGTCCGGTGATATAGTATTAACAGGCAAAGAATTACAGATCATAAGTAATGAAACATTTCTAGATACCATTGATAAAACCACAGTATATGCTCGAGTAGCTCCCGAACAGAAATTAAGAATTGTACAAACGCTTCAACATAAAAATTATTTTGTGGCCATGACAGGAGATGGTGTAAATGATGCTCCTTCGTTAAAAGCAGCCAATATAGGTATAGCTATGGGAATTACAGGAACTGATGTAAGCAAGGAAGCTGCACATATGATATTATTAGATGATAATTTTACTACCATAGTAAAAGCGGTTAGAGAAGGCAGAAGAATTTACGATAATATTAGAAAATTTATTAAATATATCTTAACATGTAATAGCGCTGAAATATGGACTATTTTTTTAGCTCCCATTTTAGGAATGCCTATTCCTTTGTTACCGATTCATATTTTGTGGATTAACTTAGTTACCGATGGATTGCCCGCATTAGCATTATCAAATGAAAATGCAGAACCTGACACCATGAAAAATCCCCCAAGATCCTCTAAGGAAAGTTTGTTTTCCGAGGGGGTGGGATATCATATATTATGGGTAGGAATTTTAATGGCTTCGATAACATTAGGAGTTCAAAAATATGCTATGCATTCTAACACTGAAAGTTGGCAAACCATGGTGTTTACTGTGTTATCTTTATCACAATTAGGGCATATTTTAGCTATTCGAGGAGAAAGGACGTTTCTTTACAAACAAGGGATTTGGAGTAATAAACCTTTAATGATAGCTGTTATTTTAACCTGTTTATTACAAATAATGGTTGTGCAGGTGCCTTTTTTTAATATCATGTTTAAAACCAGCCCATTAAACACCTCCGAATGGATAATTTGCATAGCAAGTTCTATGTTGGTATTTCATGCCGTTGAGCTTGAAAAATGGGTTAAAATTAGATATAAAAAGAATCGTTAAGGATTAGTATTAATGCCCCCCAGTAAACGAAAACGTGCGGTTTACATTAAATCCAAAATGCACCCCTAGGTCATTCCATTTTTCAGTAGTTTCCGAAATAATTCCAGGATCGTACATAGCCTTTGCATTTGTGAAATGTAATGAAAAAACATGGCCTCCGGTTTCTATATCAAAGCCCAAAGAAAAGGTATTAACAGGAGTTTGTCCGTTTACAGTAGGTATATTTTCTAATGGGGTTAAAAAATAAAAATATTCAAAGGTAAAAGCCACTCGTTTATTCAATTTATAGCGACCTCCTATACCTCCGCTAAAAAACGTATTGTGTTCATTTTTTGTTTTTACTAAATTTTTATGCAAAATAGTTGGGGTTAATTGAAGAGAGAAGTTATCGGAAAACTTTCGGGCAATCATAAGCTGATGAGCGTAACTCATCCGAGAAGTAAAATAATTAACTCGATCGGGATTTTGCCAACGCAAGGAACTAACGGCCATAGCAGAATAAAAACTCATAGAAATAGGAATGTTTTTACTCCCTTTTTGTTGTCGCAACATTTTTATTTTAATCCCTGCATCGTATGTTTTTTGGTAAGTACTTCTACCTACAGAAAGGCAAATAAAATCCGTAGGTAGTGTATATTCTAAGCCCATTCGAATAGTGGCTTGATCTAAACCAAAAATATCATATAATTTGTTTTCAAAGCTACCAAAACGGTGTGCGATAATAAATAGCATTTCTTTTTTTGCAGGCATCTCTATGCTTTGACTATTAATAATTCTAGTGCTTTTAAACGTTGCTGAAATATAATCATGTGTTTCAGCAGAATCTAAAGTTTCCAATTCATCTAACAAATCCTGAGAAAATATATTTAAACAAACAAAAAGTAGAAAAAAGAAAATATTAGTTATTTTGTATACCATCGTTTATCCATTTTTTAATTAATGTAATTGAGCAATCGGATAATTTATTTCCTCCTTTAGGCATTTTAGAATATCCGCTTGAATGTTCTACAGCACCTAAAAATCGAGTTTTATTATTATTAATATAAGTACTTAAATTTGCATGTCCTTCAAAACTTATTCCTGCACCAATACTCCCCGAGTTGGCATTATTATGACAGGCATAACAATTGTTTTGTATAATAGAAAGAATATTTGCGCTATAGGTCACCGAAGAAGTATCACAGGCCGATGTGTTGGGATACAATTCTTCTTCATTATCTTTATAACATGAGAAAAAAGTAGAAATTAGCAAGCATGTTAAAATGCCTTTTACAAGTGAACGCATGGTTATTTTTTTAATTCAGTTAATGTAGCATCCATCTTAATATCAATTTTTTCAGAAATATTTTGAAGTTTATCGTTTTTAATATCATAATCCTTTAGCAAAACAGAGAAATTAGATAATAACTTAATTTTAGAAGCTCCTTCAATTATAGAAAGGGTTCCTTTAGCTTGTATATCTTTAGTAACTCCATGTATAGTGAGTTTTCCACTTACAACAACATCATGCGTGCCTTCCTTACTAAAATCTAGCATATTCGGCTGTATTATATTTCCCTTAAAGGTAGATTCTGGAAATTTATCCGACTCCATATAATTTTCATTAAAATGCTCTTGCATCAATGCTTTTTTAAATTCAAAAGATTTAATCAATACTTTAAAAGCTAATTCTTTGTTTTCGGTATTTAAAATACATGTAGCTTGTTTGGTTTGAGCTTCAATTTTTTCTAATGGTGCATCCGAATAAAAAGAAATTTGACCGGTTTTAGTAAACATTTTTTGTTGTGCAAAAAGTTGAGTCATCATTATACAAGATGCTAGCGTAAACAATGTGATTTTCATAGTAATTTTTTTTAATTTTGTATTACAAAAGTTATTCCTAATTATTTAAAGTTCCAGATTGTATCCAATTTTTTATAATCTGTATGTCACAATCGCTTAATTTAATACCGGTTGGCGGCATAGGTTTATACCCTGTTTGATGCTCAATAACTCCTAATAAAAACCCATCCGATGCTTTGGATTGTATTTCGGAGTAGTTGGATAAAGAAACACTCCCGGAGGCAGATGTGCTGTTATGACATGATTGGCAATTATTTTGAATAATTGGAAATACATCAGAAGAAAATGAAACATTCAAGGTATCACAATCAGACTCGCAATAGTTGTTTTTAGCTCCTTGCTCAATCCAAGTTAATATCGATTCAATTTGATTATTACTTAAACTGCCTGATGGGGGCATTCTTTTAGCCGGGTCTGTTTCGGTAATTACCTCATATAAATCACTATTTTGAGGATCCGATATTTTGATAATATTACTTGTAATAATTGCAGAATATGAGCTTAAATCAATGCCTTTTTGACTTGAAATAGCATCGTGACAACCACTAGTTGCGCAATTACTCGTTAATAAAGGTAAAATAGTATTTATAAAATAAACCGTATCCGTTGAGCATTCCTTATTGGTTTTGGTTGTATCATTTGGGGGATCTGGTAAAATAGGCTCATGTTTACATGATGTAATTGAGCTAAAAACAATCCAAAATACAAAGGATATTATAAAAAAACTTTTATTCATGAATTCTTATAAAACTACATTTTCTAAATTTAATATCACCAGGCATTTCAAAATCTGAATCAGCTTCCATAAACCCTATGAATAATCCCTTAACCTCTATAACATCCCCCTTTTTTAATTCCTCTGTAAGCTTATTGTAAGCAAATAAAACCTCACATGTTACGGTGTAATCATCCATAGGTTTAAATATTATAGAACTTAAGGAGTCATCGCCTAATACCTCGTCAACTGTTCCTGTAAACTCGACAATTTTATCTGCATATTTTTGCTGAGACAAGGCTATATTTTCTGTAAATTCTCTTGTTAAATCATCCAATTTTACAGTGTAATCAGGCTTTGAAGCGTAAACATCAACATGTTGTTTGTTGTATACAAAAAACCAAACATATACTGTTATTATGAGAATTAGAGCCAATAAAAACCAAATCATTTTTTTCATAATACGAATATAGCGATTATTAATCTAACTTAAGTACAGCTAAAAATGCTTGTTGAGGAACCTCCACATTTCCTATTTGGCGCATTCTCTTTTTTCCTTTCTTTTGTTTCTCTAATAACTTACGCTTTCTACTTATATCACCACCATAACATTTAGCAGTTACATCTTTTCGTAATGCTTTCACGGTTTCTCTAGATATAATTTTTGAACCCAAGGCAGCTTGTATAGCGATATCAAACTGTTGTCTGGGAATTAATTCCCTTAATTTTTCACACATTTTTTTACCTAAATCATAGGCATGATCACGATGTACTAAAGCAGAAAGAGCATCTACCTGATCACCATTTAGTAATATATCCATTTTAACTAAATTCGACTGTTTATATTCACTTGGAGCGTAATCAAATGAAGCATAGCCCTTTGAAATAGTTTTTAATCGATCATAAAAATCGAATACTACTTCTGCTAAAGGCATCTCAAATGTTACCTCAACCCGCTCAGTCGTTAAATAAACTTGATTTTTAAGAATCCCTCGCTTATCCATACATAAAGTAAGAATAGCACCTACATAATCTGATTTTGTAATAATTTGTGCATTAATATAAGGCTCTTCTATATAATTTAATTTTGTAGGGTCGGGCATGTCCGATGGATTATTAATAACAATTTGCTCTCCACTATTTAAATATGCTTTGTATGAAACGTTAGGTACCGTGGTAATAACAGTCATATTGTACTCTCTTTCCAATCTCTCTTGAACAATTTCCATATGAAGCATCCCTAAAAAGCCACATCTAAAGCCAAAACCTAAGGCCGCAGATGACTCTGGCTCAAAAGTTAGTGAGGCATCGTTTAGCTGTAATTTTTCCATAGCCTCTCTTAACTCCTCATACTCATCGGTATCTACCGGGTAAATCCCGGCAAAAACCATAGGTTTAACATCTTCAAAACCTTTTATGGCTTCTGAACATGGGTTTGAAACATGGGTAATGGTATCGCCTACCTTCACCTCTTTAGCTTGTTTTATGCCTGAAATAATGTAGCCCACATCACCGGTTAAAATTTCATTTTTAGGCATTAAGTCTAGCTTCAATGTGCCAATTTCATCAGCATTATATTGTTTTCCACTATTAAAAAATTTTACTTTATCTCCTTTTTTAATCGTGCCATTTAATATTTTAAAGTAGGCAATAATACCTCTGAAAGAGTTAAATACTGAATCGAAAATCAACGCCTGTAAAGGAGCATTTGGATCGCCTTTAGGAGAAGGAATTCTTTCTACGATAGCATTCAATATTTCTTGAATACCCATTCCGGTTTTACCGCTAGCTGGGATTATTTCTTCTCTTTTACAACCAATTAAATCTACAATTTGATCTTTTACCTCCTCGGGCATAGCGCTAGGTAAGTCCATTTTATTTAAAATGGGAATAATTTCTAAATTATGTTCTATAGCTAAGTATAAGTTAGAAATGGTTTGTGCTTGAATTCCCTGAGCAGCATCTACTATTAATAAAGCTCCTTCACAAGAGGCGATAGACCTGGAAACTTCATAAGAAAAATCAACATGCCCAGGAGTATCAATTAAATTTAAAATATATTTTTGTCCATTTTGCTCATAATCCATCTGTATAGCATGACTTTTAATGGTAATACCTCTTTCTCGCTCTAAATCCATATCATCTAAGGTTTGTGCTACCAATTCCCGATCTGAAACAGTTTTAGTAAACTGTAGTAATCGATCAGCTAATGTGCTTTTTCCATGATCAATATGGGCTATAATACAAAAATTACGTATGTTTTTCATAGAAACTAAATGTATCCACAAAAGTAGGGAATATTAAAACAATTTGTTACTTAAGGGTATAAATAAAATTTTGAAGAATTTGAATTACGCTACTTTAATATTGTTTTTATTGGCAAGTTGACCACAAGCCGCATCTATATCTTTCCCTCTGCTTTTTCGAATATTGACTATTAATTTATTCTTTCTAAGCACTTGAATGAATTCCTGTACTTTTTTTTCATCTGCTTGTTTAAATATACCGTCACCAATAGGATTATATTCGATAATATTTATTTTACAAGGCAGATTCAATGCGAATTTTATTAGGTTTAATGCATCTGAAACATCATCATTAATATTTTTAAAAATGATATATTCCAATGTAATTTTATTTTTTGTTTTCAAGTAAAAATATTGTAGTGCTTCTTTTAATGCCGATAAATTATTTGTTTCGTTAATGGCCATCATTTTATTTCTCTTTTCATCATCAGCAGCATGAAGTGATAACGCTAAATTAAATTTCACTTGATCATCAGCCAATTTGCGTATCATTTTTGCTACTCCTGCGGTTGATAAAGTAATTCTGCTTGGCGACATTCCTAAACCATTAGGCGAAGTAATTTTTTCAATGGCCTCCATTACGTTTGCATAATTTAAAAGAGGTTCACCCATACCCATGAATACTATATTGGTAAGAGGGCGTAAAAACTTTTCTTCAGCCAAGTTTTTTACCCAAACTACTTGGTCATATATTTCTCCGGGACTCAAGTTTCTTTTTCGAGATAATTTTCCCGTAGCACAAAATGCACAACTTAAGCTACATCCTACTTGAGATGATACACATGCCGTAATCCTGTCTTCTGTGGGTATTAAAACGCTTTCGATTAAGTTCCCATCATGCAAACGAAGAGCTGCTTTGATGGTCTTATCAGAGCTTTGTTGAATATCCGCTAATTCCTGAGAATAAATTCTGAAATTTTCATGAAGTTTATATCTTAACTCTTTAGGTAAGCTAGTCATTTCCTCAAAATTTTTGGCAGATTTATGCCAAAGCCACTCATAAATTTGCTTTGCTCTGTATGGAGGTTCCTGATATTCTAACAACAAATCTTTTAACTCATCTTGATTTAAACTTCTGATATCTCGCAATGATATATTGTGCATATTTGCAAAATTAAGGATATTATAGCTGTAAAAAAAGTTTATGTCAGTGGTAAAATTTTCAGCCGACTGGGTTTATCCAATTTCAAGTGCTCCTATTAAAAATGGAGTTATCATTGCTAATAAAACAGGCGAAATAATAGATGTAACTAGTTTAGAAACTCTATCCGACTTAAATAATGTACAACATTTTAAGGGGATACTTTGTCCGGGATTTATTAATACACATTGCCATTTAGAACTATCTTATTTAAAAAACATAATTACCCCAAACCAAGGGTTACCTAATTTTATTAAAGAATTACAAGCTAAAAGAGTAAAATTTGACAGTGAAATTATTGAATCATCATGTAAAATTGAGGATACAAATATGTATAATAATGGTATTGTGGCAGTAGGTGATATTTGTAATAGCAATATTAGTTTTAATGTTAAAGCTAATTCCAACATATTTTATCATTCTTTTATAGAAGTATTTGGATTTGATGAAACGAATTCGAGAAATATATTTAATCATTGGAAAGAATTTTATGAATTACAGTCATTAAAATTCCCCAGTTTAACGTTTAGTTTGACTCCCCATGCTCCTTACTCTACCTCACTAAAATTAATTGAAAATATATCTAAATACACTTTAAACAAACCCATAACTATTCATAACCAAGAAAGTGAAGAAGAGAATAAAATGTATTTAAATAAATCTGGAAAGCTCATTGAAATGCTTAAAGAGTTCAATATTAATACTAATAAATGGAAAGAGACCGGAAAATCTTCGTTATTAAGTTATATTAGTTACTTAAAAAATAATAAAATAATATTGGTACATAATACTTTCACCTCAGAAAAAGAGGTTGAAAAAACATCTGAATATAAAAAAAATATATATTGGTGCTTTTGCCCAAAAGCAAATTTGTATATTGAAAACAAACTTCCCAATATACCATTATTTTACAAAAAAAAATCAATGATTTGTCTTGGAACTGATAGTCTTGCTTCTAACAACACATTATCAATATTAGATGAAATTAAGTTAATACAAATACATTTTCCTGAGATTCCTCTTTCACAATTAATAACTTGGGCTACATTAAATGGAGCTAAAGCTTTAAATATTGAACATTGGGCAGGTAGTTTTGAAATCGGGAAAAAACCGGGAATTAATCTTATTCACTTAGATCATAAAAATGAAAAATACGTAACCTCCGTTGAGAAAATATTATGATTCAATCATATCAATATTATAAAAATATTATCAAACAAGAAAAGCTGCCTTTAGCAATTGTAGATATCGATAATTTAAACCTTAATTTAGATGCAATTTTATCAAATTCAGGAGATAAAGACATAAGAATAGCTTCTAAATCAATACGTTGTGTAAATATACTTAAACATATTTTGTCCTATAACGAGCGCTTTAAAGGTATCATGAGTTATAGCTTAGCTGAAACAATTTTTTTAATCGAACATGGATTTGACGATATTTTATTAGCCTATCCCGATATTCAAATAGATGCATTAAAAACGTGTTTGCACAAGATAAAAGAGGGCAAAAAAATTATGCTAATGGTAGATTTAGAAGAACATGCCTCTATTATAAATGCTATAGCTCAAGAAATAAATGTTCACGTTCCAATTTGTATAGATATTGATGTTAGTACAAATTTTCCCTTTTTATTTTTTGGTGTGTATAGATCTTCAATACATTCAAAAATCGACTTAATAAACTTCTTAAAGTTATTAAAAAAATTTCCAAATTTAAGCTTAAAAGGAGTAATGGGTTACGAAGCTCAAATTGCAGGAGTTCCAGATCATGAAAAAGGGAAATATTTAAAAAACACCTTTATTAAATATTTAAAAAAAATCTCTCAAAATCAGATAGCGCTAAAACGGAGTGAATTTGTTTCAATAATTGAAAAATATTTTGGGCAAAAATTACAAATCATAAACGGAGGTGGAACCGGTAGCTTACATAGTACAAAAAAAGAAAATTTAATTACAGAAGTTACGGTTGGAAGCGGAATATATCAACCTCATTTATTTGATAGTTACTCAAACTTTAAATATTTTCCAGCATTATTTTTTGCATTACAAATAACTAGAAAGCCTAAAAATATGATATATACAGCACAAGGAGGAGGATATGTGGCTTCAGGAAGTGCAGATAAAAACAAGCTACCCTCCCCTTTTATGCCTGAGGGGGTAAAACTAATAAATAATGAAGGCGCAGGGGAAGTTCAAACACCTTTTATTTATAATGGGTCTGAAAAATTAGATATTGGAGATCCTGTATTTTTTAGACATGCAAAAGCGGGCGAATTGTGTGAAAGATTTAATGAATTAATTATTATATCTAATAAAAAAATTATTGATACTTATAAAACCTATAGAGGTGAAGGTAAATGTTTTTTGTAATTTAGAATTATGAAAAAAAAGTGGCAAAATTGGTCAAAATCGGTAACATGTTTTCCTAAAGTTATTGAATACCCTTCTACAGAAGAGCAAATAGCTGAATTGGTAAAAAAAGCAAATTTAAACAATCAAAAAATTCGTGTTGTTGGTTCTGGACACTCATTTTCTCCGATTGTTGAAACAAATGATATACTAGTTTCTTTAGATAAGCTATCTGGACTTATACAAGCAGATATAAACACTAAAACTGCTGAACTATGGGCTGGTACAAAAGTTTTTAAAATTGGCGATTTATTATTAAAACATAATTTAGCCCTAGAAATTATGGGAGATTACAATCAACAAAGTATCGCAGGTGCATTATCAACAGGGACACACGGAACGGGAATAGAACTAAGATCTCTTTCTAATATGATTGAAGGAATAACATTAGTAAATGGAAATGGGGAAATCATTAAAATTGATTCTGAAAATAATCCCCAATGGCTCGATTATTCAAAGGTATCTTTAGGAATGTTTGGGATTATAACTCGAATTAAATTAAGGCTCGTTGATGCATATAAATTAAACTTAAAAACAGAAAAAATAAAATTAAAAGATTGTTTAGCAAAACTCGATGAATATAAAACAAAAAATAGAAATTTTGAGTTTTATTATTTTCCGCATACCGAATATTGTCAAATAAAATGTTCAAATATTAGCCATGAAAACTCTTCCAAAAGAGGATTAAAGAAAATAATGGATTTAGCTTTAGAAAACTACCTTTTTGGTTTTTTATGCTTCATTTCAAAAACATTTAACTTCTTAAGTCCTGGGATTTCTAAATTATCTGCGTGGGGAATTTCAAAAACAAATTTTACAGATTGGAGTTATAATGTATATGCTACAACACGTTTAGTTAAATTTCAAGAAATGGAATATAATATTCCGGTAGAAAATTTTACTCATGCTATATTAGAATTAAAAAACATGATTGTTCAACATAAAATTCCTGTTAATTTCCCCATCGAATGTCGATTTGTAAAAAAAGACAATATTGCTCTTAGTCCAGCATATGAAAGAGAATCTGCTTACATTGCAGTACATCAGTTTAAAGGAATGCCCTACAAAAAATATTTTAAAAATGTAGAAGAAATAATGCATAAATATAATGGCAGGCCTCACTGGGGTAAAATACATTTTTGTGATAAACAGTATATTCAAAAACAATATCCAAAAATGGAAGAATTTATATCAATCCGAAGTATTTTAGACCCAAAAAATATTTTCATTAATACGCATTTACAAACATTATTTACATAAAAATGTCTATTTTCTCAAAACAGAATTTAGAACCAGATGATTATTATTACAGTAAAGAAGGATATATCATTTTTACAGAGAAATATTTACTAAAAAGAGGATATTGTTGTAAAAATGGTTGTAAACATTGTCCTTATGGGTATAATATTAAAACGGGAAAATTCAATAAAAAATCATGAAAAGAAAAGATTTTCAAAAATTAATTTTAGAAGGTATTCCAAATGAACTCCCCATTCTAAAAAAGCTAGATCATGAAATTAACCATGCTCCTAAAAGAAAAAATATTTTAACAAAAGAAGAAAAAAAATTAGCCATTGAAAATGCTCTTCGGTACTTTCCGGAAAAATTTCATATTCAGCTTGCAAAAGAGTTTTTATATGAATTAAATACTTATGGGCGAATATATATGTACCGTTTTAAACCAAATTATAAAATATTTGCACGAAATATTTATGATTATCCCCATAAATCTTTACAGGCAGCTGCCATAATGCTGATGATAAATAATAATTTAGATGAAGCCGTGGCACAACACCCAGATGAGTTAATAACCTATGGAGGAAATGGTTCTGTTTTTCAAAATTGGGCTCAATATAGGTTAACCATGAAGTATCTTGCAACAATGACTGACGAGCAAACATTGGTATTATATTCAGGTCACCCACTGGGCTTGTTCCCATCTCATAAAAATGCGCCAAGATTAGTATTAACTAATGGTTTAATGATTCCTAACTACTCAACATATGATGATTGGGAAAAATATAATGCATTGGGAGTTACACAATATGGTCAAATGACTGCGGGATCATTTATGTATATTGGTCCACAAGGAATTGTGCATGGTACAACCATTACATTGTTAAATGCTGCTAGAAATGTTATTAAGATTAAAAAAAATGTCAAAATTAAAAATCTACTTTTTGTAAGTTCAGGCTTAGGAGGAATGTCAGGTGCACAGCCAAAAGCAGCAAAAATATCCGAGCTTACCAGTATAATAGCAGAAATAAATGAAAAAGCTGCTCAAAAAAGGCTTAATCAAGGTTGGGTAGATGAAATTGTTACTGACCTTAATACTGTTATCGAAAAAGCACTATATAGCAAAAAAAATGGTGAATGTAAATCGTTTGCGTATTTAGGAAATATAGTTGATCTATGGGAAAAATTAGCCGAATTAAAAATACCTGTAGAAATAGGATCCGATCAAACTTCATTACATAATCCTTATGCAGGAGGGTATTACCCAGTTGATCTAACTTTTGAAGAATCAAATCGATTAATGTCTGAAAATCCTGAGAAATTTAAACAAAAAGTTCATCAAAGTTTGCGTAGGCATGTTGATGCAATTAATAAATTAACAAAACAAGGTATGTACTTTTTTGATTATGGAAATGCTTTTTTATTAGAATCCTCAAGAGCTAAAGCAAATGTTTTAGATAAAAACAATCAATTTATTTATCCCTCGTATATCCAAGATATTTTAGGGCCATTGTGTTTTGATTACGGTTTTGGACCATTTCGCTGGGTATGTACCTCTGGAGACAAAAATGACTTAGATGTTACTGATAAAATTGCTGAAAATGTATTAAATAAATTAATAAAAAAAGCCCCTAAGGAAATATATACCCAATTATCAGATAATATACATTGGATTAAACAAGCAAAGAAAAATAAAATGGTAGTTGGATCACAAGCTAGAATATTATACGCAGATTCAGAAGGAAGAATTGAAATAGCTAAAGCATTTAATAAAGCTATTGCAAAAGGTATAATTTCTGCACCTATTGTTTTAGGTAGAGATCATCACGATGTATCGGGAACAGATTCTCCTTATAGAGAAACATCCAATATTTATGATGGTTCAAAATATACGGCAGATATGGCAGTACAAAACTTTGTTGGAGATTCATTTAGAGGTGCTACATGGGTTTCACTACATAATGGAGGTGGTGTAGGTTGGGGGGAAGTTATAAATGGGGGATTTGGGTTAGTGATTGATGGCACAAAACAAGCTGAAAAAAATATTGAATCAATGTTGTTCTGGGATGTAAATAATGGCATTTCAAGAAGAAATTGGGCAAGAAATACAAATGCCATCTTTACCATTAAAAGAGAGATGAAAAGAAATTCAAATTTAATAGTTACTTTACCTACACTTGTAAAAAAGGAAATATTAGATTCAATATAATCTCCTACTAGTTAAATAACGTCCATTGAAGAGAAACTCGATATGTCCTATCCTGAACCGGATAAAATGGAGTCATGAAAAAATGTCCGGATGAGTATCCTTGATTTATATGTTCTATGTATAACTGTAGGGTGAAATTTTTTAATCCTACAGATGTAAAAAATGAAACATAAGGATATCCGCCTATTTCTCTAGTGTTTTGTAAATAAAAACTTTGATTGATAGGCATAAATTTTTGAGCAAAGTATTTTGAGTGATAACATATATCACCTCCTAATCTAAAAAAAAGAGAATTTTTAAAAAGTGAATCTGAATAAACTATCGATGATTGAACAATATTTTTTGGTATTGGTAGAAAATTATTAGAATTAGAAATTATATGCGAGTATTTAGTTAAAAACTCAAATTTATTATACTTAAAATTAATATAAGGGGAAATAATCGTGATGAAAGAACCACTCTTTGCTTGAATTGGAGAAAAAGATTCATTTCTGTATACATAATTTTGTATCCATTGATGTTTTAATTCTAAATTAAAAATTTGACTATAATAAAAATTCGATTTAAATTCACTAATACGAATATTTGAAAAATTATTTCTATATGAATTGTGTAAGAAATTATAATATATATCTTGATATCGAGGTTTAGTGGAAATATAATTAAACTGAGTAAATAATTTAAAGATTCTTTTATCAATTAAACGCAATTTAAATTGGAAAAAAGAATTATCACGGGTAAACCCAAAAACACCTCTTTTGTAAAACAAATTAGATATTTCTTTTCCACTTTTATAAAAGTTTAATCCAGAAATTAAAAACAAATTTTGGCTTTCAATCCCTCCAGTATATAAGTTATTAATAGATGAATTATTAGTATTTGGAATAAAATAAGAACATATATATTTTTGAAAATCAGTACCCAAATAAAAATTAAATTCTTTTCGTTCATAATGGATTGTAAAAGATTGATTCATTGATTTAATATCAACTGAATCTTTAATTACAGATACATTATCTGTAAATACAGAATCTAAAATATTATAAAAAGTATACTTAGGAGAATTATCAACATACAATAATCTATTATTAAATGAAGAAAACTTAGACTTAATATATAAACTATGAGAAATTAAAGAATCAAAATTTTGCCTTTTAATGTAATAAATGGCAGATAAGGAAAATTCTTTAGTAAAATTTGTAAAATTTGCATCTATATTTGAAATGATATTCGTCTTTAAAATAGTAGGGTTTAAAAAAATAAGGCTATCATTGATTATTCCTCCGCTTTGTTGAAATATATTATTACTTCTTTTAAAATCAACATTTACAAATAACTTATTTTTTAATACTTCAAATTTATTATCAATAAAAATATTATTACTATTTACACTTTGGTTAGTATAAAAACCATTAAATTTAACATTGCTTAAGGAAAAATCTATATCCCAAAAATTTTTAATCTTTTGAGAATGGTTAACACTAAATACGTTTTCTTTATTAGACGCTGTAATAAAATGAATTTTTGTAACTGGAACTCTAATATCATTAGTATTAGAGTCATTTAGATTATTTACAAAAAATAAATAATTATAAGAAATAATACATGTTGTATCAAAAATTGGTAATAGGTTTCGAGATAGATTATATCTGCTACTAGTATATTGTTGAAATATATCTATTTGAGAAAAAGTATAACTAAATAAAAGAGAAAATATAAGGGATAATACTACTTTTATAATGTTTTTCATAAAAAAAAAGCCCACATATTAATGTGGGCTTAAAAAACCGGCAACGACATACTCTCCCACCTTGTAGGGTAGTACCATCTGCGCTATTGGGCTTAACTTCTCTGTTCGGAATGGGAAGAGGTGATCACCAACGCTATAGTCACCGAAAATCATTAAATATTTTTAAAAAACATATTGAAAGAAAACAACATATATAAAAGTGTATGGATAATTAGTATTGCTCAGCTTTGTCATTACTGACTTTACACTTGCAACCTATCAACGTCATAGTCTTTGACGATCCTAAGAAATCTCATCTTGAGGCGAACTTCGCGCTTAGATGCTTTCAGCGCTTATTTCATCCGAACATAGCTACCCAGCGATGCATCTGGCGACACAACTGGCACACTAGAGGTTCGTCCAACCCGGTCCTC
>CAZEIM010000010.1:55468-72328 GCA_964512145.1 uncultured Flavobacteriales bacterium | reverse complement strand
CAACCTGGGGTTGTTAATGCTGAACCTCCAAACATGTAACTTTGGTCGCTGCAAATACTTGCTGTAATAGTATCGTATACTGCAGGGTTCAACGATAATTGTAATGTAACTATACTATCGCATAAGGTACTGGCCGTTAAGGTATCGTTATACCAACCTGGGGTTGTTAATGCTGAACCTCCAAACATATAACTTTGGCCAATACATATACTTGCTATAATCGTATCGTATACAACAGGGTTCAACAATAATTGTAATGTAACTATACTATCGCATAAGGTACTGGCCGTTAAGGTATCGTTATACCAACCTGGGGTTGTTAATGCTGAACCTCCAAACAAATAACTTTGGCCAATACATATACTTGCTATAATCGTATCGTATACCGGAGGCAAAACAGTTACAGTAATATTATTATTATCTGGATTATAGGTTTCTAAAACCCAAGTATTTAAATTTCGAAGATTAATCCATGTATTTACTATTTCAACGGTTCCTTCAACCGGAAACTCTAAACAAATATCTCCAGTAGTTGTAAAAAAAGATATGTAATGAAATCCCGGACCATAAAAATTTCCATCATGAACAAAACCTCCGGGACCCGTATATGATATTTGATACTCAATCTCTTCCATAACTCTATCGGGAGGTATCCCGTTAATTATTGGCATGTCTAAATGATAACAATTTACAGACCCAACACAAGGTGTTAAATTTCCATAAATTGCCCAAAGATTATAAAAGTTAGAAACAATTAAACATGTGATAAAAAACCTCATATGAATAAACAAACAAACAAAAGAAATATGGGTTGTTTAATAACCAAATATTTGCTCAAAAGAAAGCTCTTTAATTTTTCCAAGTTTCTCTAGCGCATTTAATTGCAATTTTTCTTTATTACCAATAATTAAATAGCTGGTTGGTTTATTTTTAATAAATGCATTGAAAAATTTCTCTTGATCCTCCAAGGTTAATTTTTGAATTTCTTCGAATACATTTTTTCGGTAGTCATAATTAACATTCATCTTTTTAGCTTTTTCATAGCTACTAAAAATACCTGCTTTAGTGATGCGTTCCGTAGAAATTAATTTTAATGAAGATTGTTTGGCATCGTTAAATTGATTAGGTGATTTAGGCATATTTTGTAAAAGATTTGTCATAGCATTAACAGCTTCTGGCAATTTATCTGCTTGAGTTCCAATATAGGTATAATTAAAACAAGATTCTTTTATATCGGATGGAACTGAAAAAGTACTATTTGCTGAATACGCTAAAGCTTTGGCTTCTCTAATTTCTTGAAAAACTATAGAAGATAATCCTGAACCAAAATATTGATTGTGCATGTATGCAAATGGAATCAATTTTATATCAAAATCGGTACTGTTTGACACAAATAAAATTTCAGCTTGCAACATATCAAAATGTGTATAAAAGACTTCATTTTCTGAAATTTTTCTATACGGATATTTTTTTTGATTAGGATACTCTGTTAAGGAAGATTGTATTACATGATTTTTTTGAATAGCATTACTTAACCACTCTAATGTTGCTGGTCCATAATATTGAACTCTGTGCTTAAAATAAAATAGTTTTATAATTTTTTCGGTCAACATTTCAATGGATGCATTTCTGAGTTCCTCTTCAGACAAAATATCTTTAAATGGAGATTGATCACCATACATCGCATAATTTTTTAGAGCTTGTTGTAATATTACGCTTTTATTAGTTTTTGCATCTTTTCTGGATTTAATGATATCCTCAATCATTTCGTTATAAACTTCTTGAGAAGGAACAATGTTTGAATAAAAATGCTCTAATAACTCTAAACCTTTTTCCATAGATTCTTGTAATCCGGTAATGGATATTATTACTTTTTCTCGGCTTATGCTGTAAGACATGGTTAGTCCTAAGCTAAACAAACGTTTTTTAAATTCTTCCGAAGTATATTGGTTTGTACCTAAATAATCTGCATATCCCAATGCCATACTTAACCATTGATCGTGATCAGTACCCATATCAAAAATATATTGAAAAGTAAATAAACTATTGGTGATATTTTTAATATATTGAACAGGAATTCCTCGAACATCTCGTGTTTCTATAGCAGTAGCGTAATCAATAAAAACCGGCTCAATATTACTGGAAGATATTGAATAGAATTTTTTAGCGTATTCAGACTGCTCATCACGCGTAATATTTAAAGCGGTAATTTCCGGTTTTTCTACTTTAAAAATATTTTCATCTTTTCCTTTCAACTTTTTAACCTCCACATAATTTTGTGAAGTAAAATTTCTTTTAACAAATTCAATTAATTGATCCTGGTCTATAGTTAAAACTTTATTTTCTAATTCTAAGGCGTCTTTCCATTCTCTGCTAAAAATAAAGGCATCAATCATTTGATTGCTTCTCCAATTATTATCTTCCAAGCCTTTTTCTCGATCAAGTTTCATATTTTTTTTACAAGCATCTATTAACTCATCGTCAAATTGTTTATTCTTAATATGTTCAATTTGTTCTAACAAAAGATTTTTTACATCATCCAATGTTTGTCCTTCTTTAGGAGATCCATATAAAAACAAAGAAGAATAGTCTTTATTAATACTCGTAAAAGAAGCTGCGCTTAATACTTTTTGTTTTTGATTTAAATTAAGATCTATTAATCCAGCAGTACTGTTGGATAACATATAATCCAATAATTTAATATACGGTTCATCTTTTGATGTTGCCCCTTGCAATCTAAAGCCTAATAAAATAATTTCTGACTGTGGTCCTAAAATTTCTTTTTGTTTAGGAGAAGTTATGGGAGACTCGGGTGTAAAGGTAAACTCAGGGACGTTTTTAGATTTAAATTTACCAAAATATTCATCAATTAAAGCAATGGTTTTATCATAGTTCAAGTCTCCAACTAATACAATAGCCATATTATTTGGAACATAATATGTATTAAAGTATTCGTGAATTTTTTCCATGGATGGATTTTTTAAATGTTCTCCCAAGCCAATAGTTGGTTGAGTTCCATAAGGATGATTTTCGAACATTAATTCGTTAAATGTTAAATATGCTCTGGCAAAATCTCTATCCATCATTCGGTTATATTCTTCATACACAGCTTCTAATTCGGTATGAAATAATCTTAGAGTTAATTCGCTAAAACGCGTAGATTCAAGCATAAGCCACTTTTCTAACTCATTACTGGGTATTTCGTTGATGTACACCGTACTTTCATTGGTGGTATAGGCATTCGTTTTACTAGCACCCAATGATGAAACTAATTTATCGTATTCATTAGGAACAACATAACTGGCTGCAATTTGCGAAATGCTGTCAATTTGCTTATAAATTTTCTTTTTTTCCAAAGCATCGTTGGTTATTTTATGAAGTTCATATAAATCAGATATTTTTTTTAATTCTGCCGATTCTTTATTCCAATTTTTAGAACCAATTTTAGAATTTCCTTTAAACAACATATGCTCTAAATAATGTGCTAATCCCGTGCAATCGGACGGGTCATTTTTACCACCGGCACGAACGGCAATTTTGGTATTTATTCTCGGTTCATCTTTATTAACCGATAAGTATACTTTAAGTCCGTTTTGTAAGGTATAAATTCTGGTTTGCATGGGATCATCGGGAACCGATATATAGGAGTATTTTTTGTTTTGTGTAAAAAGTAAAGAACTAATAAAAATTAATAAAAATGATAAGGAAAAACGGATTTTTTTCATGTAAATGGTTTTAATAAATACAAAAATACAATTTAATTAGAGATAAGATTAAAACTTAATGATTCCTTGGCGTATAAAAAGGTAAAAAATCACTAAAAATACGATAATAGCCGAAATAATTCGAATGGTTTTATAACTTGGATATCGACTAATTTTTTGATGTTTCTTATATAAACTCTCAAAATTCTTAAATTTTTGTATTTCAGACTCTGAAATATCCGGTCTGTTTCTATGTATTTTTCTAGTACTCATGATTGGTTTAGTTTCAACCGAATTTTATCTAATATTCTATATACTTTCATTTTTGCATTTCCCTCTGAAATATTAAGGATATCACAAATTTCTTTAAATGATTTATTCTCAAAAAACCGCATTTCAATCAAAAATAAATCAGCTTCATCTAACTCTTGTAAATATTGAAGTATTTTTTCTATAATTTCTTCCCGTTCTATTTCATCCTCAGTTATATGAACACCCATTTGTTTTATTAAGGAAAATAAATCCATATCATGAACACTAACAATACGCTGTGTTTTATTTTTTCTAAACATCATATTCAATTCATTGGTTGCAATTCGGTATAGCCAACTTGAAAAAGGAAACCCTGTATCCTTATAACTTGAAATATGTTGCATGGCCTTTAAAAAAACCACAGATGTAATATCGGCAGCTTCTTCTTTGGACGCCAATCGTTTGTATGTAAATTTAAAAATGGCCGAAAAATATTTTTCGTACAAAATCCCAAAATATTTGGGATTTGTTTTAGCATATTCAATAATCTGTTGTTCGGTCATATTGGTTAGTGCAAATATATTCTTATAAGTAATTCGGTAGCTGCCAAATAATATTACTGTTATTTAAAATTTCTAAAAACTCTTCCTCACTATTTACATTAAAAGATGGTTTAAAAATAAAGTTTCGCTCCATCATTTCATGAAAAGTAACTTTATCATAAGAATATTTAAGTTCATTTGCTTCTAATTTTATGCAAAAAACGGACATAATTTCGTGGGTTGGTAAAACTAAATTTGAAAAAGATTTTGCATCAATTACCGATTTATTTTTATGAAAAACAACATAAATTCTCTCCATATTCTGTTTATCTACCACGTAAATATTTTTTGCATTTTTATCGTCTAAAAATATATCGCAATTTATCCATCCTAAACCTTCAATACTTAGAACGTTATATTGATTGTTTGAATTAAATATATCTACTTCATCAATTTCTTCTTCTGTATTAGAAACCATCTGAATACATTCTTTTAATTGTTTAGAATTTAAAGCTCCATTGTTTTTAAAATACTCCAAGTCAAAGGATTTAATTTCACGTAAAACACCTTGCTCATCGCCTTTTCCTTGAAAGGTAGTTGTAAACATATTAAAATCAACTCCGTTTTTATTAGGATTTACTTTTAATGTAAATTCTTCAAAACCGGGCGGGAAAGAAATGTAGTCTAAAAACATATTTCCACATGTACGACAAGAAACCTCTGCTCTTAAATTAATATATGACTTTTTTACGAGTACTTTATTTCCCGATTTTTTAAAAGTATATTCACCCGATTTTGTAAAACAATGTAATTTATTTTTTGAACTTTTAGGTAGCTTCCATTGAACGCCCAATGGATTCTTTTCTCCATAAAATACCTGCATGGGTTTATTGGAGTTTTTTAATGTATTAAACTGAACCATTATTGATTTCCCTTTTTTTAAATTCAATTTTTCACCTCCTTTTTCCGTGGCATCTATATATATACTGCCCCCTGTAACCAATTGTTTTTCTCCACAAAAGGTATAAGCACCGGTTGAAATAAAATCCTGAATACTATACAATTCATCTAATCGAAATACAATTTTTTGATCGGGACATGTTCCATCATTTCTTATAAATGCATGGGATGGAATGTATAAAGAGGTTCCTTTAATGCCATGTAAAACCGTGTCTTTATCAGGTTGAATGGTAAAAAACTGAGGTTTGGGTTTTGGGAAAAGTTCGGGAATAATATGCTCAAATTTTTTAGGTTCTTTTTTATTGAAACGGTTGTTTTGAGTTTTAAAATGCTGGTCATTAATCGATTCATCTTCATTGCACAAGGTTTCTTGAACTATTTCAGAATTTAAAATTTTAGGATCATTACTTTGTTTACTCTCTAGTATAGAGTTATAAAAAAATATTGTTATTAAACTTACGATTATTCCTGATAATATAACCCATAATTTTTTCATGCGATTTGTTTTAAAGTTTAACATAGTTATTTGTTTATGTAAAAAACTTAAATATTTTAATATTAAAGTTTACATAGAATGCAATAACCAAAAAAAGTAACAGAAAATTTAAATAAAAATCACAAAAACTTATTGAATATTAGGAAACCCACTTGACTTAAAGTGTTGAAATTCTCCCTGATTTTCGTATATTAAAAAATATTCGAAAGGATAAAATGTTTTGGCTAACTCCGAGTTATACCATTGTTGAGCCGTATCTTTTCCCATACAGTATATAGCGGTTGCTAATGCATCGGCTACATAACAATCTTTATGTATCACCGTAACACTCAATGTATTATGCGTAACCGGAAATCCTGTTTTGGGATTAATAATATGAGCGTATTTTTGTCCGTTTTTTTCGTAATATTTTCTATAATTACCGGAGGTTGCTAAAGACATATCCGACAAGGAAACTACTCCTTCTATTTTTCTTTTTTCATGTTCATATTGAGGTTTATCAATCCCTATCCTCCATAATTTACCTTCTTTATTAGTACCTTTAGTTTTAATCTCCCCTCCTACTTCTATCATGTACTGAGTTATAGCATGACGATCTAAAAACCGTGATATAACATCTACGGTATATCCTTGAGCAACTGCGTTTAAATCTAACATACATCTTTCATCTAGTTTATACATGGATTCTAAATATTCAAACGACTGTACTGTTGTTTTATCTTCTGAGTACTCTTTCATGACCTCAAAATTTAACGAAACTAAGTTTTTAAAAGAAAGAATTGAGTCAATGGTATTATCAGAAATACTGTCTGATATTTGAGTGTATTTCTCACCAAACCCCCAAAAATTAACCAATGGCTTAATAAATGGATCAAAATAACCATTGGTTTGTTTATGAATAAGGTGTACAGAATAGAAAAAATCATTAAAAAAAGGATAATCTTTATAGGTAATTGTATCTAGTGTATTATGATTAAATAATGAAATCGTTGAATGAGGAACATACGTAGAAAAACTAAGATCGATATTTTTTAAAATGGAATCGATAGAATGTGAAAAATCCCTAGATAAGGAATCGTGATACACAATACGAAAAGTTGTTCCTTGTGCATTTCCTTGCAGTGTAATCCATTGATTAGATGAGGAATTGGGATTATGACAAGAAATAAATAATAGTATTATGAAAAATAAAAAAAAAGTCCTCTGTAAGCAGAAGACTTTGATATATTGAAATATTGATTGATTATTAGCCTCCAAAATCGTCAAAGGCAACTTGATCAGCTGGAATACCCCAATCATCACACATTTTAATAACCGATTGGTTCATCATAGGAGGTCCACAAAAATAAACTTCTACATCTTCGGGGTTTGGATGTTTAGATAAATATTCTCTAATAACAATTTCATGTACGAAACCTTTAAATCCATCTCCTTCAGGATCATTTATATCCTTTTTTAAAGTCCAGTTATCTTCGGGCAAAGGATTATCTAAAGCCACTACAAACTTAAAGTTTGGAAATTCTTTTTCAATTCTTCTAAAATCATCAATATAAAATAATTCTCTTCTAGTTCTTCCTCCATAAAAGAAGGTAACCTTTCGATTGGTTTTCAACGTATGAAACAAGTGAAATAAGTGTGATCTCATGGGTGCCATACCTGCACCACCTCCTACATATAACATTTCTCTTTCGGTTTCTTTAATAAAGAACTCACCATAAGGCCCAGATATAGTTACTTTATCACCTGGCTTCCTGCTAAATACATAGGAAGAACAAATACCGGGATTAACATCCATCCAAGTATTTTTAGCTCTATCCCATGGTGGAGTAGCTATACGTATAGTAAGCATAATAATATTTCCTTCAGCTGGGTGATTAGCCATAGAATAAGCTCTAAAAATGGGCTCATCATTTTTCATTTTTAAATCCCACAACTTAAATTTATCCCATTCAGACTGGAATTTTTTCGGATCATCTCCATGATGTTCGGGATGAGCCGTAATATCCATTGTTTTATAATCCACCTCACACTCGGGGACGTCAATTTGAATATACCCTCCGGCTTCAAAATGAAGAGTTTCTCCTTCGGGTAGTTTAACTACAAATTCTTTAATAAAAGAAGCAACATTATAGTTTGAAACCACCTCACATTCCCATTTTTTAATTCCAAAAATTTCTTCTGGAATTTGAATATCCATATCTTCTTTCACTTTAACTTGACAACCTAATCTGTATTTATTTTGTATTTGTTTTCTGCTAAAGTGTGGTTCTTCGGTTGGCAAAATCTCTCCACCACCCTTGTTTACTTGACAAATACACATAGCACAAGTTCCTCCCCCACCACAAGCAGAGGGTAAAAAGATTTTATTATTTCCTAACGTAGTTAATAAAGTACCTCCTGCTTCTACTTGTATTTGTTTTTCTTCATTAATGGTTATTGTAACTAAGCCTGATGAAGTTAGCTTTGCTTTTGCATATAACAATATACCTACTAATAATAAGGTTACGATTAAGAAAATGATAACGGATAAAATAACGGTTGTTCCCATGTAAAATAGTGTGTTTTAAAATTATAATTCAATTCCCATAAAACTCATAAATGCCATTCCCATCAATCCCGTAATAATAAAGGTAATTCCTAATCCCCTTAATGGAGCAGGAACATTAGAATATCTCATTTTTTCTCGAATAGCTGCCAAAGCTACAACTGCTAAAAACCATCCTACACCGGAACCTAATGAAAAAGCAACCACTTCTCCTATATTGGCATATTGTCGCTCTTGCATAAATAATGCACCCCCTAAAATAGAACAGTTTACCGCTATTAAAGGAAGGAAAATACCTAAAGCTCCGTATAAAGCAGGTAAAAACTTTTCTACTAACATTTCAACTAACTGAACAAAGGCCGCTACAACGGCAATAAACATAATAAAACTTAAAAAACTTAGATCTAAACTAGCGTATTCTGGAGAAACCCAAGATAAAGCACCTTCTTTTAGTACATAATTTTCAAGTAAAAAATTAATAGGCACCGTTAAAGCAAGAACAAATATTACTGCAGCACCTAATCCTACAGCAGTTTTTACAGTTTTAGAAACCGCTAAATATGAGCACATTCCAAGAAAATAGGCGAAAATCATATTTTCGATAAATATGGCCTTGATAAAAATATTAAAGAAACTTATCATAAAATTATTGTTTTTCAATTAGTTTTATATTTTTTGAACGTTGAACCCAAATAATTATGCCTAAACATATAAGAGCCATAGGAGGCAAAATCATTAAACCATTATTTACATAACCCAATCTGTAAAAAGCATCTGGAATTAATTGAAATCCCAATATTTTTCCAGAACCAAAAAGTTCCCTAACTATTCCTAAAATCAATAAGATTACAGTATAAGACAAACCATTCGCCATACCATCAATAAACGAAGGTAATGGTTTATTGCCCAAGGAGAAAGCTTCTAATCTACCCATCACAATACAATTGGTTATAATTAAACCCACAAATACTGATAATTGTTTGCTCACGTCATATACAAAGGCTTTCAACACCTGGTCTACTAATATTACCATTGCCGCTACAATAACCAACTGAGCAATAATTCTAATTCTTGAAGGAATAAAATTACGAATAAGAGAAATCACTAAACTTGAAAAAGCTGTAACTGCAGTAACGGAAATACCCATAACTAACGAAGGCTTAACCTGAACAGTGATTGCTAGTGCTGAACAAATACCCAACACCTGAACAGTTATAGGATTTGCATCGTTGAATGGATCAGAAAAAATTTTCTTATTTTTTTTGGAAAATAAACCTTCCTTTTTTTCTTTTTTTATTTCAGGAGGGGTTAATACGGTTGTTTCTGCCATATAAATTATATTATGCGTTTGATTTAGACTTAAAATAAGGCTCGTATATTGCCAGTGTTCTGTATATCATTTCATCCAATCCCATACTTGTAATAGTTCCTCCACTAATTGCATCAACTCCATGTAAATCATTTGGATCGGCTCCTCCTTTTACAACACGAATAGAGTTAAAATTCCCGGATGCATCAAATAGTTTTTTTCCTATAAAGTTAGCCTGAAACCAACTTTCTTTAATTTCTGCTCCTAAACCGGGTGTTTCTGATTTATGATCGAATGTAGCTCCAACACACGTATTTAAATCTTTGTCAAGAGCAACATACCCCCATATAGGTCCCCATAAACCTTTCCCTACTAAAGGTAAGATATAATTAATACTACCATCCTCTTTTTTACATACAAATAAAGGGTACTCTGCTCCATCAGAACCAAACTTCAGTAATTGAGCTCTCATTCCAGCAACATCAGATTTGTATTGTGCATAAATAGAGTTTAATCCTGATTTATAATCTTTTAATACATCGATGTCAAATGCTTTTTTATTAGTTTGTTTTACCGATCCATTACCATCTATAATAACTTGTTCAATAATATATTGATTAAATGATTCTTCGGCTTTTTCAGCATCTACAACAATTCCCACAGAGGACAAAATATTTTGCATTTTTTCTCTTTTAACATTTTCGTTTTGAAAAGGTTTAAGACCTTCTGCAGCAAAGGCTAATAATAAGCCTGTAACAACTACCATAATAGCTGCAAAAGTAAATGTGTACGTGTTACTATTTACATTCATATATTATAACTTTACTAGTTTTAATCTTCTTAATCTTCTATTTATGTTTGCTTGAACCACATAATGATCAATTAATGGCGCCATAACGTTCATAAATAATATAGCCAACATAAAACCTTCGGGATATGCCGGATTAAAAACTCTTAACATAATACCTATAAAACCGCATAAAAATCCGTAAATCCATTTACCTGTATTTGTTTGTGAGGCCGTAACAGGGTCTGTAGCCATAAAAACCATAGCGAAAAAGAAACTTCCTAAAAATAAATGATGTAACGGATCAATTGCCATAAGTGTACTTTCTGGAAAAGATGATGAAAATGCGTTAAATATAGTGGCCATTACATATGCACCAATAGTCATGGATAACATAATTCTCCAACTTCCTATGCCTGTTACTAAAAGTATTAATGCTCCAATTAAACACGCCACAACACTTGTTTCACCTATAGAACCTGGAATAAAGCCCCAAAAAGCATCCATGAGTGAATATTTAGCGTTAAATTGATCGATAGGCATTTTATTAGCCGCATCACCTAAAGCAGTAGCTCCCGATACAGCATCTACACCATCTGCAATCCACACTTGATCTCCCGACATGTACGTAGGATATGCAAAAAATAAAAATGCTCGAGCAGTTAATGCTACATTTAATATATTCATACCTGTACCGCCAAAAACTTCTTTACCAATAATTACAGCAAAAGCTGTGGCTACAGCAACCATCCATAAAGGAATATCTGCAGGTAAAACTAAAGGAATCAACATTCCAGAAACTAAAAAACCTTCTTCTACCGAATGTTTTTTAATCACTGAAAACGTAAACTCTATTCCTAAACCCACTGCATAGGAAACTACAACAATAGGCAATACTTTTAATAAGCCAAATAATATTTTATCCCAAAACCCTTCTGAAATAGCCGTAAATTCACCAATTGCGGCATAATGTTGATGCCCTGTATTCCAAATTCCAAATAGTAAACAAGGTAACAATGCATTAATAACGGTTGACATAGTTCTTTTTAAGTCTATACCATCTCGTATGTGTGAACCACTATGAGTTGCATGAGCAGGAACGTATAAAAAAGTATCAATGGCATCATAAGCCGGATAAAACTTTTCTAACTTCCCCCCTTTTTCAAAATGAGGTTTAATTTTTGTGTCTAAAAATTTACGTATTGGCTTCATATTAACACTCTTCTTTTATTAAATCTAATCCTTCTCTAACTAATTTTTGAATATCTATTTTAGATGTATTAGCAAATTCACATAAAGCAAAATCTTCGGGAGCTATCTCATATATGCCTAAATTTTCCATACGTTCAATATCTTTAACCAAAATTGATTTTAAAAGTTGCATAGGATAAATATCCATTGGTAAAAACTTCTCCATTTCACCGGTTACAACAAATGCTCTTTCCTCTCCGTTTAACGCAGTATTTAATCTGTATTCTTTATTAGGTGTTAACCAACTTAATAACGCTCTAGAAAAACTTAGTTTATTGGGATTTGGTATAGCCCAACCAAAAAATTCAGGCTCGGTAGATTCGGGAATAACTGTTAACTGATTATGATAAAAACCTAAATATCCATCAGAAGGGATTTTATCTCCGGTAAGAACATTTCCACTAATAATTCGAACATTAGTATTCGATAATCTATTTTGTACAATATTTTTAATAGAGCATCCAGAAATTACCTCTGCATATCCTGTTTCATTTAATTCTGAACCCGTTACAGCAATTCTTTTTTTAACGTCATATATTCCCTCTGAAAATAGTTTTCCAATATATACTAAATTCCAAATATCGGTATACCAAACTTGTTCCCCTTTGTTAATAGGATCAATATGATGAATTTGAACGCCAACATTTCCTTTAGGATGCTTACCTGAAAAATAATGTTTTTCAACATTTTGAATGTTTTCTAAAAATGTAGGATTATTTTTATCCGCATCCAATCCTAAATATACTTTTCCATCGGTTAATTTTCTGATAACATCAAAGCCTGTTTGTAAGTAAGCCTGATCTTTTTCTAATGCATAGCCGTAATCAGGAGCTAAAGGACTAGAGTCAAAACCAGATACAAAAAAAGATTTACAGTCTTTGGTTGGATCTGCAATAACAGAAAATGGCCTTTGCATAATATATGGCCATAGTCCTGAATTCATTAGCTTTTCAATTACTTGCTCCTTACTTAGCTTTTGAATATCGGCCTTACCACAATCTAAATATTTTATTTCTTTATCGGCTAAAATTTTAATTTCTAACAAAGCCCTACGATCTCCTCGAATTATATCCACGATCTCACCACTTACCGGAGAACAAAAAACTAGAGCCTCATTTTTTTTATCTTTAAACAATACAGAGCCTGCTTTTACTTCATCTCCTATTTTTACAGATAATCTAGGAATAATACCATGAAAATCGGTAGGTTTTAATGCATACGTTTCTGAATTAACATCAGAAAAGAGAACATTATTAGCTTTACCTTTAAGCTTAATGTCTGCCCCTTTACGTATTTTAATAATATTTTTTGACATGATAAAGTAACAATGTGTATGACGCGCAAATGTAAAATTTGTGTTATAATATTTACAATATTTTGCATAAAATTAACACAATTTTGATGTGATTTAAATTAAAAAACTGATTATTAATAAAATACAAAATAATTACAATCCTTATTTTCTAAAATATTTATATAAAAACACTAGTAAAGTAAAAATTACGTTATAATTGCCATACTATGCTAGCAAATAAAACCATTAAAAAAAGTACAAACGCGTATTTAATTACGTTTATATTATTTATTTCACAAATACATTTAATGTCTATAGTTCCTGACGAGTATACAGGAAGTTATTTAAAATATGAAGATTATGTATATAAACCCAATATAAAGACTATTTTATTTTACAATTCAGTAAATTCCATTAGTCCACCTATTATTCAATTAAATAAAGAAGAAAAATTAATTTTTTCTTTTGATGATTTAGATGGATATCCTAAAGACTATTTTTATGAGATTATACTATGCAATAAAGATTGGACTCCTGCTGATTTAATTTCATCTCAATATTTAGAAGGTTCACCGGAAAATTTATTAAATCATTATGAATATTCTGCATGTTTATTTTCAAAATACATAAACTATACTCTAGAGTTGCCAAATGATTATGTGCAATTTAGTGTGAGTGGAAATTTTTTATTAAAAGTTTATGAAAATGGTGATAAAAACGATTTAATAATTACCAAACGTTTTATAATTTATGAAACAAAAGTAGATGTTAGAAGTAGAGTCATAAGAACCAACAATCCCGATGAAAAATACACTGGACAAGAATTAAAATTACTTATTAATCATGAAAATTTAAATATTGTAAATCCTTATCAGAATTTACATGTAACGGTATTACAAAACTTTAACTGGCATAGAATTCAAGATAATTTACAACCAAGTTTTATTAGAGGGTACGAAATGGAGTTTAGTTTTACCGATAAAAATATTTTTAGAGGGGGCAGTGAATTTAGAAATTTAGACTTGAAAAGCTATCAATACAAAACCTTAAATGTACATGAGTATATATTAGAGAGCCCAATAAAAACGATTTTAAATATTGATCAGCGTATGTCGAATAAAAAATATGAATTTTGGCAAGACTTAAATGGACAAAAAATTATACAAAGTGAAATTTCTAGAAATCATAACACCGAAACTGAGTATATGGAAACATATTTTTCACTTTTGGGGCCTCCCTTTGGTAAAAATGTTTATATAGAAAGCTCCTTTTGTGAATATGCCTTCAATAAAAATTGTTTGATGGAATATAATCAAGAAACCAGAAGGTATGAGAAAAAAATCACCATTAAACAAGGTTTACATAATTATTTGTATGCAACACTTGATGAAGAAACAAAACAAATTTCATTTATTGAAACCGAAGGTGAGAGATGGGAAACAGAAAATAATTACTTCATTATTGTATACTACAAAGGTTTATCCGATTTGCATGATAAAATTATAGGGTATGCCACTCTAAACACTAGAAATCCATAAATTATTTCCAGTGTTTTTGTACGTATTGGTTTATATTTTTCCGATCATTTTCAGTAACCACCTCGATCATTGAATTATTAAGTATATTGTACTTATATAAACTTACTTCATCCTTATCGTTCAACAAATTATCTTTATTAACATCTTTTAAAGTATACATAAAGACATCAGATTTAAGAATATACCAATTTATAACGTGTTGATTATTCGGGGAAATAGATTGGAAATTTTTTCCTTGTGCATTTGAAGTATATAAATATACAGGATCTTCCATTGATAATATTGAATCTTTATTGTAGTCAAAAGATATAACTTCATAAAAAAACAAGCTGTCATAATTTAAAAATTCAGAGGGTATAACATCAACAACATCTGATTTATGATACATTCTTTCGTTATATGTGAAAAACGGTTGATGAATTATAATAGGGTTATTCTCTTCTAATAAATACTTTTCTGCTGTTTTTACATTATAAATGAGTATATTAAAAATATAGGAAAAATCTTTAGAAGAACGTGATTTTTCATAATCAAAATCTGACCACTTACTTATCATACTTTTAGAGCTATGCTCTTTAAACTGTAAAGGAATAAAAATATAATCCGAGGTATGTTTTGTATAAAAGGGTAGTAAGGTATAATTTATAGTATCATGAGCTAACTCAAGCGTATTTTTCTCATTTTTTGAGATGTTTTTTTTACTTTTTTGAGAAAAATTAGAGCATCCATAACTTATTAAAATTAGAATACTTAGTAAGAAATGTATATTTTTAAGCATATCAACCCATTAAATTATTTATTGTGTTAACAAAAATACAGCATCATTTAAAATACTCTATATGTTTCAAAAGAAATCATTTCATTAATATTGTATAAACAACATAGTTAACATTAAATATTCAATTCATATTTAAATGAAATACAGTGAGTAAAAAAAAAGTAGTAATTGTCATGCCTGCCTATAATGCCGGGCAAACATTAGAAAAAACATTTCATGAAATTGACACATCCATTGTGGATGAAATAGTGCTGGTAGATGATTGTAGTACCGATAACACTGTTGAAGTTGCTAAAAAGTTAGGAATAAAACATATTATACAACACAACAGAAATTTAGGATATGGAGGAAATCAAAAAACATGTTATGCAAAAGCCTTGAGCTTAAATGCCGACATTGTAGTTATGTTACACCCCGATTACCAATATACTCCATTGTTATTAAAATCGATGATTCACCTCATAGATATTGGCTTATACGATGTTGTATTAGGCTCTCGAATTTTAGGAAAAGGCGCATTGGAAGGAGGTATGCCTATGTATAAATATATTGCTAACCGCTTTTTAACCCTTGTTCAAAATATTTTATGCAATCATAAACTATCAGAATACCATACCGGATACAGAGCATTTTCATCCAAGGTATTAAAATCATTACCCCTAGATATTAACTCGAACGATTTCGTGTTTGATAATCAAATGCTCTCACAAATTATTTATGCAAATTATAAGATTGCTGAAATTTCTTGCCCAACAAAATATTTTAAAGAAGCATCATCTATAAATTTTACCAGAAGTGTAAAATATGGTGTAGAGGTATTAAAAACATCCTTTGAGCATTTTTTAAACAGAAAAAAAATCTTGCATTATAAACGATACCAAATTAACAAAGCTGAATACTAAAAATTATTTTATACTACTTTTTTTCATTACTCTTTCCATAGCTATTCGGTGGAATACATTTACTATGCCCATTGAACGAGACGAAGGAGAATACGCTTATGCCGCATGGAGTATATCCAAAGGCACTACTTGGTATAAAGACTTTTTTATTCAAAAACCACCGGTAATAATATATATATACTTTATGTGTATTAAAGTTTTTGGAAATTCTCTTTGGAGTATTCGTTTATTATTATCCATAAGCATAGGAATAGCCTCATATTTAGTATATAAAATTTTTGAAAAAAAATCAAAATATACTCCTTTAATTGCTGGTATTGTATTCATTATTATGTCGTCATTTCCAATACCACTTTTTTGGAATAGTGTGGCAAATACTGAACTTTTTATGTTATTGCCGTTGTGTTCAATATTATATTTTTTTGAAGCAAATTATTCTGCATTTTGGAGATTTTCGTTTATTATAATCTTGAGTGTATTATTGTTTTTTATTAAACCTATA
>CAZEIM010000010.1:50130-55450 GCA_964512145.1 uncultured Flavobacteriales bacterium | reverse complement strand
CTATAGCTGTAGTACTATGCTTTGGTATTTTAGTAGCATTTCTTATTAAAAACAAGAGCTTATTAAACATAAAAAACATTCTATATTGGATTATTATTTTGTGTATTACCTGTGTTTTATTTTTACTTCCTGTGTTAATATCCGGAGTTTTTTGGTATATGTTAGAATCTGCTTTTTTATATAACCTATTGTATGCAAAAAGCTTTGCGTCCAATAATAGGTGGGTAATACATGCAAAATATTTTTACAAAATATTTTTTCCTTTTATGGTTTTATTCCTGAGTGTATTTTTTACCCTTTTTAAAAATAAAAACATAAGAATATTTTTTATTATTTTTATTTTTTCATGTATTTCATTAATAAATGCTCCTATTCCAAGATATTATATTGTTTTAACACCTCTATTTGTTTTTTTATTAGTACATGGATTATTAAATGTTGAAAAAATAAACACACGTATACTTTTAATCCTTTTTTCTTTAGCTATAACTTACCAATGCTATTCATATGGAAAATATTTAACCATGCAACCAATTTTATTTGCTCAAATAAGTTATCCTAGAGAGCCCATTACTGAGACAGAAACCCTAACAGAATATTTACAAAACACCATTCCGAAATCTGCCTCATTATATATTATGGGATCCGAACCTCAAGTATATTTTAAACTTCAAAAGCTCTCTCCTACACGATTTATTACAAAATATCCCTTAATGCTAAATACTACAAAGCAAATAAATTATCAATCTGAAGAATTAAATGCTATTGTACATACTTTTCCAGACTTTATATTAATATCTCATAACCCTCAAAGTTTTTTAAACAACGCAAATACGCTCCCATACTATTTTGATGTGTTACAAAATTTAGTAGAAAAATACTACAACAACATACCTGTCCCTTTTAATTCTTACACATTGTATTATCACAAAAAATATGATAGAAAAGCATAATATAAGTATTCAAAAAACCGCACGATATTTTACATATGGAAATTTAAGTGAGAATACACGGTACGTTTGGATTGTTTGTCATGGCTACGGACAACTAGCTAACTATTTTTTAAAAAAATTCACATTTTTATCACCTGAAATTCATTACATAATAGCTCCTGAGGGATTGCATCGTTTTTACTGGGGAGGATTTAATGGAAAGGTGGTAGCATCGTGGATGACCAAAGAAGACCGAGAGGATGATATACAAGATTATATACGTTGGCTGGATAAATTATATGAACATGAAATAAAAAACAAAATAACACCTAAACAAAAGATTATTGTATTAGGATTTTCACAAGGAACAGCAACGATAAGCCGATGGATATCAAAAACTAAGCATTCAATTAACTACATTATTTGGTATGCCGGAAATATCCCCGATGATTCCAAATTTGATTCATTTAAAACTAAAACTTGTTTTTGTGTTGCCGGTGATAACGATGTGTACATTAGCCAAGAAGAAATACAAAAAGTAAAACAAAAGTTAGAATTAGAATCCATTTTTTGTGAATGGATACATTTTAAGGGTGGACATGAAATTGTGCCAGAAGTTTTATTAAACGTAATAGATAAAATTACATAACATCAAACCCAACATCCATATACCCTTCATTATTGGCTATATACATATCTTTTACCGATCCAAAACCAATAACATCCTTCAATATTTTTTCCTCTGTAAGTTCTATAGCTTTTACAATTTTATCCGAACCATACTTATCTTTTAATTCGTATACGGTTTTTTGTAAATGAAAATCCTTTACATTATTTTCAAATAAATCAATTTGTAGTACATCAGTTTGAACAAAGTCTGATACCGCAACAGATATAGATGTAATAAATTTATTAAATATACCTTGTTCTACATGTGTTTTTTCAAATTGTTCAATTTTAAATGAAATATGCTCAATGATTTTAGACGCATTTCGTGTAGGTTGATTTAATAATATTTTTTGTTTCCAATACGTATTGTTTTCATACCTTGTCTGAAAATAAATTTTTTTGCATAAAACATCTTGTTTAAACATTCGTCTTTCTAATGTAAAACATAATGCGTGAAATAAATCTATTAAACCTTGTACAGACTGTCTTTGTTTTTGAGAAATTTGACGCATAGCTTGCATGCTCTTATAATTTTTCATAGTTAAATCAACCTCTAAAAAATTTAACCTACAATACCAATAATACCCAACTACACTTTTTAGTTTTCTCTTTAAATCAATCCCAGATATATTTTTGAGTTGTAATGGGGTAAATATTCCAATTTGATTTAATTGCAACTCCATTCCCTTAGCAATACCCGGTAAATCAGTAAGTTTTAAATGAGATAATATAGTATCAATATTTTCTTTTGTAATTACGACTAAACCGTTCGGCTTTTGAATTTCGGTAGCTAACTTGGCTAAAAAAACATTCGGAGCAATACCAATGGAACATTGAAGCCAATCCCCTACGTGTTGAGTTATATCTTGTTTAATTTTTTTAGCTAAAATTTCTTTATTTTTATATACTAAATGGTAGCCCGTTAAATCAACTATAGCCTCATCAATACTTTTAGGAATGACGTGTTCTGAGTATTTTTTTAAAACACCCATGATTTTTTGATGAAACTCTCTATACCTACTGGGATGTGTTTCTATTGGAATAAGATCAGGACAAATTTGCACAGCATCATTTAAACGCATACCTGTTTTTACTCCTTTATTTTTTGCCTCAATAGATGGGGATATAATAGCTCCAAATTTTCCGGTATATACACATACTGCTACCGGCCTACCACGTAAGTAATAATTTACCTGTTGCTCACAACTGGCAAAAAAACTATTCATATCTATAAATAGAATACATGTATTATCAGTATCTATTATACGATTTTTATGAATTGTTTCTTTAGCCATACGTACTATAAAATTACGATAAAATATACAATAAATTACAAGCTAATTCATGTATTTTATGCGGATTACAACGTAAGAATAATAAACAAAGTATTTGATTATTATTATTCTTTTTTAATTCATATTCATTATGTAAATAAATAATAGAAAATGTTGCTATACCTTTAGAAACAAAATAATTGTAAATAAGCATACATTTTATTGATAGTTAAGGATAAGCATTGTACTTTTGTATTGCTATCCTATCGCTCCAAAATTTGGGGAGGAAAGTCCGGACAACACAGGGTAACCATACCTTTGGAAACAGAGGGTATTTAACAGAAATGTTAAATAACAGATAGTGCCACAGAAAATTACCACCACATTTAGGTGTGGAAAGGGTGAAAACGTGAGGTAAGAGCTTACGAGGTAGAAAAGTAATTTTTTACCGGGGTAAACCTTATGGGTTGCAAGATCAAATAAACCCTGTATGAGCAGTTACCCGCTGCCGTTAGGTACACTATGACAGGGAGGGTAGATTGCATTAGATAAATGATAGGACTTGACAGAATCCGGCTTACAGGCAAAACCCCGAGCAATCGGGGTTTTTAATTAAAGGAATTACAAAATAGATTTTATGAATTATTATTATCAGACGTATTATTTTCTTCTGTTGTAGAAGATTCTGGAATATTTTTTTCTTCAGCTCCCTTTAAATAATTAGGTAAATTTAAACCGGCCATTTGAAATAAATCATTTAAAGGTGGAACAGTTTTCATCATACCTGAAATAAAATTAGCAGTGCTCGTATTTCCAGAATTGTTTGCTCCTGATTGTGAATCCCAAACCGTAATTTTATCAATTTTAATATTTTTTACAGCCTCTACTTGAGTTTTCACTAGTTCAGGCAACTTTTCAATCAACAACAACTGAAATGCTTTTGTTGGATCTCCACCAGAAGCTTTTACTACTCTATCGTACCCTTCGGCTTGCTTGGTTAATATTTCGTACAAACCTTTTGCTTCGGCCTCCATTTTAGCATAAATTGCATCTGCTTCTCCTTTTGCATTCTCTCGAATCCTTTCAGCTTCGGCTTGAGCTTGAATAATAGCTTCTTGTTTCTTAATTTCAGCTGGAATAACAATATTAGCTGACTGAGATGCTCTTTCTCTTTCAGCACGAGCTAATTCTGCTTTTTGCTCAGCCAGATAAGCTTCTTCCAATGCTTTTGCATTTTGAACTTTTTCGGCTGCTGTAGCTTTTCTTAATGCTTCTGCTTCTTTTTCTCTTCTTTCTGCTTCAGAATTGGCAATAGTAATTCTAGCTGTATTTTCTCCCTTAACAGCAATAGCATTTGCCTCCGAAACTTTAACTCTAGTATCTCTTTCCGCTTCTGCTTTTCCAATTGATTCATCTTTAGCCGCAGAAGCGATGCTAATTTCTCTATCTTTTTGTGTGATGGCGATTTTTACATCTCTATCTCTATGTGTTTCTGCAATTTGAACATCTTTTTCTCTGTCGGCCATGGCCTTCCCTGTTTCACCAATTTTTTCTTGTTCAGCTACGCTAATTTTAGCTTCGTTTATCGCTTTAGCGGCTGCTTCTTTTCCTAATGCCTCAATGTAGCCAGACTCATCTTTAATATCTGTAACGTTTACGTTGATAAGTTTTAAACCAATTTTTTTTAATTCTGTATCTACGTTTTTTGAAATGTTATCTAAAAACTTATCTCTATCCGAATTTATTTCCTCAATGGTCATAGTTGCAATAACCAAACGCAATTGACCAAATAAGATGTCTTGAGATAATTCTTTTATTTGATCTAAACTTAATCCTAACAATCTTTCTGCAGCATTATTCATACTTTCTGATTCTGTAGAAATACCTACTGTAAAACGACAAGGAACATCCACCCGAATATTTTGACGGCTTAATGCATTGGTTAAATTTGCTTCAATTGAAATGGGTTTTAAATCTAAAAAAGCATAGTCTTGAATAACAGGCCAAACAAACGCACCCCCGCCATGCACACATTTTGCACTAGATCCACCGGTTCTACCATAAATAACCAAAATTTTATCGGAAGGACATCGTTTATACCTTGAAATTAAGGCTGATATCATTAAAAATACAGCAACAACAATGACCACAATAAGAACAATTGGACTAATCATAATTTAATTACTTTTATAAGGTTATTATCTACTACTTCAACAACTTTAATTTTTGATCCGGTTTCTATTTTTTCACCATCCGTAATAGCATCCAACTCGTGCACCGTTCCTTTTACGCTTATTTGAATTTTACCAGAACCTGAAACATTAGATGGGATACTTAAATAAACAGTTCCGGTTTTTCCTGTTAAATGACTCAAAGTGAATGTATTATCTTCTTCTAAAGTTTTAATTTGACGTATAATTAAAAAGAAGAGGTATACCACACTTA
>CAZEIM010000010.1:45235-50109 GCA_964512145.1 uncultured Flavobacteriales bacterium | reverse complement strand
ACCAAAAAAGACACGAAAATTAATACATTTTTATTGCTTATGGTGCTATATAAACTAACTCCTGCCCAACCAAATCCCAACAAAAAATTCACTAAATTGCGTAATGAAAATAATTGAAAAGGACCTCCCGCTCCTTCTAAATTACTGTCAAAATCAGCATTTAAACCATCAGAAGCGTCCATACCGGTAAAAGTAGATATGGTTTGAATAATAAAAATAACACTCGCTGGAATAGCAACAAACCAAAATGTCTTTAATAAAGGTTCTGCTTCTAATATAAAATCCATATTTTTTTAAAAAACTAATGCAAATATAGATAAATTATGCTTGTATTATTTATACTCCTTATATTTTTGAGACAATTGAAAGAAATAAATCGATATAATAATTAACATTGCCGTTGCAGGAATGTAAACCCACCAATCACTTACATTATATCGTATATGTTGTATTAAACCTCCAAGGGTTGTGTATTCAGTACCAACGCCTATTCCTAAAAAAGACAAGGTTGACTCCAGTATAATAGACGATGAAATACTAAAAGGCAATATTGGCAAATATACTTGTATTATATTCGGTAAAACATGGTATAAAAAAATTTTTATATTGGAAACTCCTGCTAATTCTAAATTTTGAATAAATGGTTTAGATAAGCATACTAATGTTTCTGAGCGCAAAATTTTAGCCTTAAAAGGCCAAGTAAGTACTCCAATAGTAAGTGCCGTAGAAAAAATTCCGGGTTTAATAACTCCTGAAATGGGAATAAGAATAAATAAAGCAGGTAATGCAATAAATAAATCGGTAAGCAATATAGAAAAAAATGACCATGGAATAGACCAGGATTTCGTGATCCATTTATATTTACCATTTAAAAATTGCAGTAAAAATCCGGCCAACATAATAATAACATAAATAGCTGCATATTTAATGGTGTTGGTTTGGAATCCAAATTCCAAAAACATACATAAAACATATATAAATACTATTAAATTAAAAATAAAAATAACATTACTTAAAATATTGTATTTTAATTTTTTATCTCCAATAAATATTCCAAAAGAACCCAGCAAAAATGCTAATATAGAGGAAACGAGTACCGATAATATTCCAATAAACAAAGAGATGCGAATACCGTGTAACAATGCCGATAAAGTATCTCTCCCTAAATGGTCGGTTCCTAAGTAATGAGTAAAATTAGGTCTGCCTTGTATGTCAAAATCGGTATTCATTTCGTTTGGACCAAAAGGTATAATTGGATAAATAGATTTTTCAAACGATATAGCCTTCCAATTTTTGTCCAAATAATCGTTGTGCGATATTTTTAACCAATAACTCTGCATTAAAGGAGAATACCAACCTGTTGAATCTTTTACTAAAAAAGGAATACTACCGGCCAAAAAATCGGCAAATAATACTATGCCAATAAATATTAGTATTAAAGGATTTTTTTTAATAAAGCCCCAAATCATTTCTTAAAGATAATACGTATTGAGGTAATTGAATGATTCTTGATCCATACCAAGAAAATATTGAACCGTCTACTAAAATAACCCTAGACTTATTAAAAATCTGCTGCATTTCTTGTACATGTGATTTTTTAAATGGAAATGGCTCCGTTGATAGAAATATTATTTCAGGTTCTTTATCTTTTATTTCTTGTAAAGTTATGGATGGATATCTTAATCGATCAAAAAACACATTTTTAAAACCAGACTGCTCAAGCATGTTATGTATAAATGTATCCGAACCTATCGTCATCCAAGGATTCTTCCAAATTATATAACAACAACTGTATACTTTCATAGAAACGGACAATAAACTAAATGCTTGTTTTATGTGATTCAATAAATCTTCAGCTCTATGTTTGGTGTGTGTAATATTAGAAACATCTTTTATCATTTGCTCTGCATCAAATAAATTTTTAATATCACTAACGTATACCAAATAGTCTTTTTGTAATTCCTCAATTTGATTTTTGGTATTTTCTTCTTTGTTGGCTAAAATAAAATCTGGGTGTAAAGATTTTAGTTTTACTAGATCAATATTTTTTGTTCCTCCAATTAGCGTTGGTTTAGCAAAGGCATAATCACTGGGAACCTCACAAAATTTTGTGACACCCACTATACTTTCATATAAGCCCAAATAATATAAAAGTTCTGTTTGAGAAGGAACTAATGATACAATTCTTTTGGGTGTATGTGGAGGTAATAATATTTTTCGATGGGTTTGATCAAAAATATACACGTTTATTTTGTTAGAGCTTGTAAAATATCGTGCCGTGTTAAAATATACGTTTTATCTAACTTAAAATCTCTTATTAATACGGCCGGATTTTTATCACTTATCATTCCTGATAAAGAGTCAATAGAAGTAGAAATATCTACAAATGGAAATGCGGGTTGCATAATACTTTCAACTGAATGATTTTTAATATCAGGATTTTGAACAATTTTAGAGTACACATAACTTTCGTTTAATGAACCTACCATTCGGCCTTGATTCGTAATAGGTATTTGCGAAATATTCATAGAGTTCATTTTATCTACTGCTGTTTGAATTGTATCATGTACTTCAAGGGTTATAAGTGTTTTATGAGTTGTTTTATTGAGCAAATCTTTAGCGGTAAGTCCTTTTTTGTCAAAAAACCCTTTCTCCATCATCCATTCATCATTATACATTTTTCCTAAGTATCGGGTACCATGATCATGAAATATCACCACCACAACATCGTTTTCAGTCAACATATGTTTCATTTGTAATAACCCTGCCATAGCCGCACCAGCAGAATTTCCAACAAAAATTCCCTCATTTTTAGTGATTTCACGAGTCATTATAGCCGCATCCTTATCGGTTACTTTCTCAAAATGATCAATTAAATCAAAGTTTACGTTTTTAGGTAAAAAATCTTCTCCTATTCCTTCCGTTATATAAGGGTAAATTTCATTTTTATCAAAAACACCGGTTTCTTTATATTTTTTAAATACAGATCCATATGTATCAATTCCCCATATTTTAATGTTTGGATTTTTTTCTTTTAAATATTTTCCCGTACCACAAATTGTACCACCGGTTCCTACGCCAACGACTAAATGGGTGATTTTTCCATCTGTTTGATCCCAAATTTCGGGGCCTGTTTGCTCATAATGCGCTTGTGAATTACTTAAATTATCGTATTGATTAGGTTTCCAGGAATTAGGAATTTCCTTTTCTAATCGAGAAGAAACAGAATAATATGAGCGAGGATCTTCCGGTTCTACATCTGTTGGGCAAACAATTACATCGGCACCAAAAGCACGCAGGGCATCTACTTTTTCTTTAGACTGTTTATCAGTAGTTGTAAAAATACATTTATATCCTTTAATGATCGCTGCAATAGCTAAACCCATACCGGTATTTCCACTGGTGCCTTCTATAATAGTACCACCTGGCTTTAATTTTCCTTGTTTTTCGGCATCCTCTATCATTTTTAAAGCCATTCTGTCTTTTATAGAATTTCCTGGGTTTGTAGTTTCTACTTTTGCTAACACCAATGCTTTTATATCTTTAGTAATATTATTTAGCTTAATGAGTGGTGTATTTCCAATTGTTTCTAAAACATTGTTATAATATTTCATAATTAATTAAATTTTATAGTTTGTGCCGGTTTTATGTTGGAAATAATAAATGATGGTAAAACAAAAGCCAACAAACAACTTATCCATGCTAATATATTAATAAAAATCCAAGCTTGCCACTCAAAAGATATTGGCACATAGGATATATAATACGTTTCTTCGGGTAAGGTAAATATTTTAAAATAATGTTGTGTTACACATAATCCAATGCCTAATATATTTCCTACCCATAACCCTTTCATAAAAATGCGAAAAAATAAATTAAAAAATATGGAACGCAGCATTTTATTATTCAATCCTAGTATTTTTAATAACCCTATTGCACTGGTTTTATCTAAAATCATAATTAAAACTGTTGAAATCATATTTACTAAAGCGACTAATGTTGCTAAAATTAATACTACCCAAACATTGGTATCTAATAAATTAAGCCAACCGAAAATTTCGGGGTATCGATCTCCAATTTTTAATGTGTTTAAATCATAGCCTATGTAATCATAAATAAAATCATCCATTGTCCATATATCGCTGTATTTTTTTAAAAAAATATCAAAACCTCCTACCATTGTACTATCCCAATCATTTAACTTTTGAATGTGAGATAAAGAACAATAAGCTATTGATTCATCAAACTGTCCCATCCCTGACTTATAAATACCCGATACCTTAAATACCCTAACCCGAATTGGATCCTGCATAAAGTATACTTTCACCTTGCTTCCGGTATCTAATTGAAGTTTTTGAGCCAATGTATAGCCAATTAAAATACTGTTTTTATCTAATGTATCTAATTCAGATCCGTATACTATGTTCTTTTTTATGTTATCCCATGAGTATGTATTATCAACTCCTTTAAGCAATATACCATAAACATCATCGTTTGTTTTAATAATTCCCGGTTTTTCAGCAAAAAATTCAATTTTTTGTATTCGAGTATCTTTTTTTAGTTGATCCATAAATGTTTGATTTTTTGAAACCGGTTCCTCAGAAATTGAATTATATAAATCAAATTTTCCAATTTTTATATGTGCGTCAAACATGATGACTTTGTTTCTTATTTCATGTTGAAAACCTCGCACTATAGAGTACGATAAAATCATAGCCATAATACTTACCGCAATACTGGCAATAGCAATTTGAACAATGCTATGAACTTTATTTTTAGACGAACTTTTCCTGTTTTTATGAAGTCGTTGCGATATAAAACGTACTAAGTTCAAGGATATATTACTTAAGTTTGTTAAGAATACTTTTTTCTTT
>CAZEIM010000010.1:44862-45210 GCA_964512145.1 uncultured Flavobacteriales bacterium | reverse complement strand
CATCAGAAGCTCAATTTCTTCAATTTTTTTAGGAATACAATCACTTAAAACTTCAGGCGGCCCATTGGTTATAAGTACATCATCCTCTATCCTAACTCCTATATTCCACCATTTCGGATCACAATCAGACCCATCCGATATATATATACCCGGTTCTACGGTAATTACATTTCCGGATTTTAAAGCCTGAAATGTACCGGCATCATGAACATCTAATCCTAAATAATGAGAAGTTCCATGCATAAAATATTTTTTATATTCATTTTTATCTTTTATAATGCCCAGCTCAAGCAATTTTTCTTGTATTACTTTTTTAATTCAGAAATTTTTATTAGTTATTCTTTGCAA
>CAZEIM010000010.1:0-44835 GCA_964512145.1 uncultured Flavobacteriales bacterium | reverse complement strand
TTTTATTCCCGCTTGCTGAGCTTCTAATACAATATTATAGATAATTTTTTGTTCTTCTGTAAACTTACCGGAAACAGGAATAGTTCGTGTTACATCGGCAGTATATCCATGGTATTCCGCACCTACATCACACACTAATAAATCTTCAAAGTCTAATATTTTTCTGTTCGACACATAATGAAGTACACAGCTATTTTCTCCAGCACCTAGTATAGAAGGATACCCTGGATGTTCGGCTCCTTCTTTTTTAAAAACATATTCAACCACAGCCTCTGCAGAATATTCGTGTTGACCCGGAACTATATAACGCATAAGTTCATGTATTGCTTTACAAGTTATAGAAATAGACTTTTGCATTAACGAAATTTCTTCCGGTTGTTTTATTTCTCGAAGTTGAGCCATAAATTCCTGAAACATGAAATAATCAACAACAGAATCGAGTAAATTCGTTTTAATAGCAAAGTGTTTTTTTAAACTAGCTACATCTCCCCTGTTTTTGGTAAAATCAACTCCTGAATTAGAGGTTGGTAATAATAATATTTTTGAAAAATCTTCCCAATTTAAAGTGAAATCGGCAAAATTTGCGTTGGAAAAGACTTTACTAAACATTAATGTTTGTTGTGCTTTTTCAACTCCCAACCTTTTTCCTGTCCACAACTCATCTCTGGCAGAAGACGGAGGAATAAATAATATATCCTCTACCCACTCCCCCTCCAATAAAACAGGATTTTTAAAAAGAATGCAAAGGGCATTGGGTTCTCTAAACCCAGTTAAATAATAAAAATTAGGATCTTGATGAAACTCAAAATACACATCGTTTGATCTGAGTTGTTCAGGGTTTGAAAAAAAGACAGCAACAGAATTTTCGGGCATTAATTTTTGCAAAGCCTTTCGGTTATTTTTATGAAAATTTACCGATGGAAAATCAACATCGTAGTTTTGCGAAAAAACTACCCATGGAATTAATACTATTAACGTAATGAATGTATATTTCATAAAAAAAGCGTTACGAATATAACGCTTTTACTGAAAATATTTAAAAGAGAAGTTATTTTATATAGCCTTTCTCAAAAGCCTCATTTAAACAAGCCTCTAAACCTTTTTTACTAATATTTCTGATGCCTGCTGCAGAAACTCTTAAGGTAATCCACTCACCTCTTTCTTCTGAATAGAATTTTTTCAGTTGCAAGTTTGGTAAAAATTTTCTTCTTGTTTTTCTGTTTGAATGAGAAACATTGTTACCACTCATCGGCATTTTACCAGTAATTTGACACATCCTAGACATAATACTATCGTTTTTGCAAATGTATATTAAATATTTATGTTTTACAAAATTCTTCTTTTATTTTCCTTATTTTCTTGAATAATTATACCTCTTGTGGTAATTCATTCATTAAATAATCTAAGGCATAAAAACTAAACAGCTGAATATTATTTAAACGATCTTTACCAAATACCATTTTTTTGGCCTTCATTAGATTTTTTCCGGCTATTGCCATCCAAATGGTGCCCACCGGTTTTTCAGGTGTTCCTCCGTTGGGGCCTGCTATACCCGAAGTGGCTATACAGTAATCTACATTTAGCCTATGTAATCCGCTTTTCGCCATTTGCATTACCACTTCTTCACTTACCGCACCATGCAATTGTATTAAATCCTCCTGAACCCCAACTATATTAGTTTTTACTTCATTATCATAACTAACAATACTCCCCTTAAAATATTCGGAAGAACCGCTTACTGAAGTAATTAAGTGTGCTAAATATCCGCCCGTACAGCTCTCAACAGTCCCTAAACTTGCTTTATTCGTTTTTAACATGTTACCCAATAACTCCTCTAAACGAATATTTTCGGTTCCAATCCAATAGGGTAATATTTTATGCTTTAATGAAATGATATGTTGCTGTATGTATTTTTCAAATTGTTCTTGATTAATTGAAATTTTACTTAATCTTAGTTTTACCATTCTAGTTGAAGGGTAATAACATAAATCAATCCCATCTTTTAACACCTCTTGTTCCCATTCCGAAAGTATTTCCATTAATGCAGACTCCCCAATTCCTCTCGTTGTAATTGTTTTATAATACATTTTCCCTTCCAAGCAGTATTTTTTAATCATGGGAGTAATGTGTTCCAAAAAAATATATTTCATTTCATAGGGGACTCCCGGTAAAAAGAAAAAATGTTTATCATTTTCTTCAATATAAATTCCTGGTGCGGTTCCATATTCATTATGTAATGCTTTAGATCCTGAAGGAACATGTGCCTGCAAAACATTTACTTCAGGCATGGGGATATTGCGTTTATGAAAAAGATTTTTCACATGCTCTAAAACATTCGTATCTAATTCTAAAGTTCTGTTAAAAAAATCAGCAATAGTCTTTTTTGTTATGTCATCTAATGTTGGCCCTAATCCTCCGGTACAAATAATAATTTTTGTATCTCTATGGATAGCCTCTTGTAAAATGGATACAATAGCATCTTTAGTATCTTCTACAGCAGTTACTCGGGTAAGTTTAATACCTAAGTCGGTTAATTGCCCCGAAATCCAATGGGCATTTGTATTTAAAGTAAATCCATTTAACAGTTCACTTCCAATACTTATTACTTCAGCGTTAGTTAGGGAATGCATACATTATTTCTCTACAACAATTTTTGCATATTTCTGAACTTCATCCAACTGAATAAAAGCTATATAAAGTCCTGCTGCAGTAAACGATAAATCTATTTCTATTACTTCTTCAGATAAGGTAAGTGATTCAATGGAATGATAAATGACAGAACCTAAATTATTAAGAATATAAATTTGTGCATTTCCATTCAAATTTTTAGTATGAATATTAAATATTCCTTGATTAGGGTTTGGATAAATATTCCACCATCTTTCTTCTTCTTCTTGGTTTACAGAAATAAATACTTCATCGAGCACTTGAATAACAATGGTATCTGTTATACTACATCCATTTAATGTTGATGTTAATATGGCATTATACACACCAGGACTTGTATAGGTATGCGATGCGTTAAAATTTGTTCCGGTATATTCACTAAACCCATCTCCATTAAAATCCCATTGAAATGTACTTCCCACGGATCCTGTTCCAAAAAAATTCACCTGTCCACTGTTTCCTAAATATACAGTTGTAAAATCTGCTGTAGCAGCCGCAATGGGAGCAGGTGTTATAATAGAAACATTTACATTGGCTGTATTACCAGCACATCCACCATTATAGGCTGTCACCGAATAATTCGTGTTTGCTAGGGGATTTACAACAATACTAGATGTGTTTGGAGCTCCAGGAACACTCCATTGATATGTAGCCCCTCCCGATGCAATTAATTGCACTGTACTTCCTACACAAACGGCTGAACTTGGAATAGAATAAACAGATGTATTGGGCTTAGAATTAGTTTCTACCGTAATATCTTTAATAAGCACACAGTTAAATAAATCGGTGACTGTAACCGTATAGGTAGTAGTAGAAAATGGTTGAACAGTTATATTATTGGTTGTATTACCTGTATTCCAAACGTATGTATTTCCCCCGGATGCAAAAATATTTACAGAATCTCCAATACATATAGATTGCTCAGATGAAACTGTAACTCCTGTTCCTCCAACGTTAGGAACATAAACCGTATCAATTTTATAACAGTTATTGGCATCGGTAATCGTTACGGTATGGTATCCAGAATAAACATTAATAGCTGTTGGAGTGGTTTGCGAACCTGCTGATGCACTCCATAGATATGTATAAGGTGATGTTCCTCCGCTGGCTGTTACACTGGCACTTCCATTAGGCTGTGCGCAAGTAGATTGGTTAGTTGTAACACTTAATGCGATATTTATACCTGCTCCAATGGTTATATTTTTTTGAGATGTACACCCTTTATTATCTGTAACTGTTACCGAATAATTTCCCTCACACAATGCATTAATGGTTGCAGTAGTACTTCCATTTGACCAACTATATGTATAGGGAGATGCCCCACCACTTACTGTTGCCGTTGCACTACCATTACAATTTCCAGAACACGTAACATCTGTTTTAGAGGCATTTGCAACAGGAATATTAGCCACTAAGGTAACCGATTCTGTTTTTGTACAATTATTTCCATCGGTAACCGTAACGCTATAAGTGCCGGGTGCTAAATTATTAATGCTTGATGTAGTTGCTCCTGTTGACCAAGAATAAGTATAAGGAGGTGTACCACCCGAACCAGATGCTGATACAGAACCGTCTGAATTACAAGAAGGTTGAGTACTATTTACACTGGCTGCATATCCAGCACAATTTCCACCTGAACAAACATTAGAAGTTAATAAAGGAGAGCGATCTGGAGAGGTGTTTAAATTATCCCGCATTCTGTCCTTCTGGTCGTACGTAAAAATATTCATACAGTCATCGTCTGTATAATCCATATAATTCTCAAACATTTCATCCGGAGTTCCGCATGAGTTAGATTTTGGATGAGTAAAACAACCATAGTTTGCAGTTTGATGAACAGGAGTGTCATTACAAAAATCATCCCCACAAAATGAATCTCCCCATATATGATATAGTCCTAACCAATGCCCAATTTCATGGGTTGCCGTTCTCCCTAAATTATATGGTGGAGGGAATGTATTGTGCGGAGCTGCTCCTACACTTTCATGCAACAAAACAACTCCATCGGTTGTAGATGAACCACCCGGAAATTGTGCATAACCCAATAACCCTGCTCCCAAATTACATACCCATATATTTAAATACTTGGTATTATCCCATTTTGAAGCTGGCTTAATGGTTCCATCGATATAACTAACTCCAAATGGAGGGCTAGTCCAACCTTTCGTATTTCGATCAATCCTATTAATACCTGGCTCAGGTAAAGGATCATTATTTTCATCAACCGTTGCCATGCAAAATTCTATTTCTGTATCGGCTCCATCCGGATGTGTATTATGACCATTGGTACCCATCATTTTTCTAAAATCTTCATTTAAAACTTGAAGCTGTGAGTTTATGGCAGCTGTAGATATATTACTACCGGTCCCCACCGCCTCACCATTATGAATAATATGAAAAATAACAGGAATGGTTAGTACAGAGGGAGTTTTAAAAGGATGTTCTGTATGATATTTTTGCCTTCTTTGATTAAATTCTTGTTCCATATCTTGTAAGGATCCCATTTGGGGATGTTGACTTCGCATAACCGAGTCGGCATACATAGTACCACACCTATGATATAGTTGAGAAATTGCCGGTAAAGAAAATAAAAATGTAATCAATAAAAAATATATCCTTGTATTCATATTGTTGATGAATTAAAATTCTCCCCCAAATTACAAAAAAAGCATGATATCCATAAAAAAATATTGTGCACATTTTTATATTCATACTTTTGTTGCCAGTATTTTACATTTTTTTTAAAAACATACCGGGTGAAAAACAAAAAAATACTACTCATCGAAGATGAAGAAAGTTTGCGTGAGTTGGTACATATTAATTTAAGCCAAGAACATTATGAGGTTTTTTCATATAACTCGGGTAAAGAATTAATTGAAAACCTTATTCCTTTTAGTATATCTGAGCTCGATTTAATTATCTTAGACATTATGTTGCCCGAAATGGATGGTATACAAATTTGTGAATGGATACGAAGAAAAAATAAAATTATTCCCATTTTGTTTTTAACCGCAAAAAACAACAGAGCCGATATCATTAAAGGACTGCAATCCGGAGCTGACGACTACATTACCAAGCCTTTTGATTTACATGAATTTATGTTAAGAGTAAAAAATTTATTAACTAAATCAGAAGCCTTAAAAATAGCCTATCCTTCTATTGAAATAAATACTTTATCGATTGGTGAAAATATTATTTATCCCGACAACTTAAATGCTATAAACTATCAAGGAAAAAATATTGAATTGTCGAAAAAAGAATGTGAATTTTTAGTATTCTTATATCAACATGCCAATCAAGTAGTTTCAAGAGAAAAAATTTTACAGCAGGTATGGCAAAGTGAACAAATTATTACTTCTAGAACCATCGATAATTTTATCGTTAATTTTAGAAAATATTTTGAATTGAACCCTAAAAATCCTGAATATTTTATATCCGTAAGAGGCATTGGATACAAACTAAAACTTTAGTATTTGTGCATTCAATAATTTACACTACTTTTGCAGTAAGTTCATTGAAATTAATATAGGTTCAATATAGAAATATGTTGATTAAAAGGGAATCGTGTGTAAATCACGAACAGTACCCGCTACTGTAAGCTGCTGATATATGTTATGTATCAGAGATGAATAAAAACCACTGTGTTATAGGTAATACCACGGGAAGGTCATCACAACAGCAAGTCAGGAGACCTGCCTTTAATTTTTTAATGGAATGATACGGGAAAATATCATACAAACTATGTTTAAATACATACTAATATTTTTATTCATATTAGTGAAAGCATCTATGCTTTACACTCAAACTCAAGACACCATTTCATTGCCAATGGCAGAGATTTGGGATATTTGTTTGGAAAATAAAAATCCTGCTTCTGTACGTTTAAACAACAATTTTTTTCCTAATAAAAATATTACGGAATTATTAGCAAGTATAAGCCCTGTAAATATTAGAAACTATGGCATAAACTCTATCTCCATGCTTACTCTTCAGGGGGGAAACGCATACCAACACAATGTATTGTGGGATGAAGTACCATTGCAAAATCCAATGACCGGTGTTTTTGATTTTTCAAGTGTACCGGCATTTTTATTTTCAAACACCTTTATAAATACTTCTAATGGATCAAGCTTCAGTGGAAATCAAGCATTAAACGGATCTATTGAATTTAAAAATATTCCGAAAAATGAAATACAAATTATGGCCCTTGCTGAAAACATAAATAATAGTGCCCTGGGGGTGAAAATTTCGAACAAAAAAGAAACGTTTACTCATTATACTTCTTTATATCTCCAACAAGGAACCCATACTTATAAATACATAAATTCAAACAACCAAATCCTAAATGCTCAAGGATTATACTCTCATCAAATATCTGCATTGCATGAAAACCAATGGAAAATTAATAAGAAATGGAGCTTAAATTCGAAGTTTTGGTATAACACCATGGATAGAAACAATCCATACAGCATGGAATTTTATACTGAATTTTCGCAAAAACAAACCGACAAACAATTTAGAGGCATATCAACCTTAGAATATCAACAAAAAAACAACTATATAAGTATTAAGTATGCTTATTTAAATGATCAAATATCCTTTACCCCCTTTTATTCTGAAACCGCTGATATCTCTAAAATTAACACTCATCTGTCAGAAATCAGATATAAAAAACGATTTACTAAACATTTGTCAGCCCATTTAGGTAGCCAAATATTTGTGTTTTATCCAACAACTCTAAACTATAATATTGAAAATAAAATCTTAATAAGAAACACGTATTATCTTCATCTTACCTACGAAAAGAGTTTGTTTCGAGTAAACACCTCATACCGAAAAGAATATTTCATACATTTAAAATCCCCCCATATTTTTTCAATAGATATTGAATACCTCGCATCACAAAAAATGCGATTATTTAGTTCTATTTCACGAAACTACCGGTTTCCTACATTGAATGATTTGTTTTGGCAACCCGGTGGCAATATACATTTATTGCCCGAACATTCTTTAAAAAATGAAGTAGGAATAAGTTTTCAACCCAAAAACATGGATATACGCATTAAAACATTTTATGCTAAAACTCAGCAATGGATTATGTGGTTACCCGATGGCATGTTTTGGACTCCCAAAAATATTCCTTTTGTAAAAACAATGGGTTTAGAAAGTAGTATACTACATAAAATATCATTTAAACACACTTCAATAGAAACTCAAATTCGATATTTTTTAACGTATGCTAGAGATATGAGTTCAGAAAATCATTCATATCAACTTATTTTTACCCCACTGCATAGCTCCAATATTTTTCTGTCTTTACAACATAAGCACTTTGATATAAATTATTCTCAGGTATTTACTTCCAAAAAGTTTATCTCCACGGATGCTTCAAGCTTTATACCGGCATATTCCTTATCTTCTGTAAGTGTTTCCTATTCTTGGATTTTCTTTAAAAACACGATTAAAACAAGTTTTTTTACTCATAACGTATTTAATAATGCCTATTACAGTATGCCTCAATCACCAATGCCTTTACGCTATTATTCATTTCAAATACTATACACGTTAAAACCTTTTTTATGATGAAAAAAAATATTACTACTTGTATCATGTCCTTAACATTTGTTACAACTGCCTTTTCACAAAACATTGTGTGCGATTTTGACACTCTTACCTTGCCTGCCGATAGCTTTTGGAATGGATCGGATAACACAGGTGGATTTACCGTTGAAAATGCGTATTTTCCAAACACATACGATACAATCTGGGACTTTTGGTCATCCGGATGGGCATACTCAAACAGAGTTGATTCTAGCACTATTCCGGTTGATTTTTCAAATTATTTGCAATACATGTACAACGCTAAAACCGGAAAAGGGTATAACAACTCTCCAAATTATCTCATTGGACAACAACACGCCACCATACATTTACAAGGATCCTCCAAAGGAAAGCCTGTCATTGGATTATTTATTACTAACACAACATATGCATATAATGTCATTAAATTTGGTAATTCTTTTTCAAAACCATTTGGTGGACCCAGCGGAAACGATCCGGATTTTTTCAGACTATCCATTCATGCGTGGTTAAATGGTGTAAAAAGCAACGATAGTGCCGTAGTATTTTTAGCCGATTACAGACAAAACAACAATGCTTTAGATTACATTATTAAGGACTGGGTGTATGTTCCTTTAGAAGTCCTTGGAGGAGCTGACAGCATTCAGTTTAATTTATTTAGCACGGACACCGGAGCATTTGGCATGAATACTCCAGCATTTTTTGCTGTTGACCAAGTTGTTTTGGCCGATCCTGCTTATTCTGTAGAAGAACATATAAAATCGGAGTTTAAAATATATCCCAATCCGGTGAAAGATGAATTATACATCATTTCAAATGACCAAAATATGTTTGCAGAAATTTTTGATATCTCAGGAAAATTAATTCAATCGGAATATGTTGGAAATACAAAAAGTATATCTACCAAAGCTCTCATAGAAGGTGTTTATTATATTTCTATTCGCTCCAACACGCATAAGTTGACTCAAGCTTTTATTAAAATTCCATGAAGTTCGTATTAACAAGCATTTCTATATTTTACAGTTGTGTTATATTCTCGCAATATTCTCCTCCTGCCGGATATGTGGGTACAACGGCCATTCATAAAGATAGCTCAATATTTATCGACTGGGCTGTATCTTGCTTTTTAGAAAGAGGTTATCAAGATATTGCAAACCCTTCATTAGGATTAACAAGCGTGGGAAACGAAATTTCGGCTACAGGAAAACCTTTTGAAAACGGAGTAGTAAGTTTAGGAGACGGGGGGCGTATAACCTGTGTATTTAATTTTCCTATACAAAATGGTCCGGGACCTGATTTTGCAGTCTTTGAAAATGCTTTTTCTGATTCATTTTTAGAACTCGCTTTTGTTGAAGTAAGCTCTAATGGGAAAGATTTTGTTCGTTTTCCGGCTTATTCAAATACTGATACCAGCATTCAAATTGGCACATTTGACACCTTAGATGCACAAAAAATACACAATTTAGCAGGCAAATACAGATCGGGTTTTGGAACTCCCTTCGATTTAGAAGATGTAAAAGACAGCGCAAATATAAATATCCAATATATTACACATGTAAGAATTGTAGATGTTATAGGAAGTTTAAACGAATCAATTGCCAGTGTGGATGCACAAGGGTTTAACATTAACGATCCCTACCCTACCCCATTCCCTTCGGGAGGATTCGATTTAGATGCTATAGGAATAATACATGCTAAAACAAACATCTATACAAATACCGAATATGAAATCCCAATAGTTTATCCTAATCCGGCTCATGCAGGAAAAAGATTAAACATTGCTTCTAAATATTTATTACAAGAGGTGCAAATTTATAATCCCCAAGGAAACATCGTATACGAAAACACTGGTTTTACCGAATCATTTATAGATTTACCAAACCACTTACAAGCAGGAATTTACCTGCTTTATGTAAAACTTGATCATTCAACATTATTATGTCAAAAACTCATTATATACCCTTCATAGTATTAAGCATCTTATTAACGTTCTCTTGTAAAAAAGAGCCGGTTCCGGAGCAAAAAATAAAAATTCCAGGCTCCGATACGTTAATGCATCAAAATCTGTATGTATTAAATGAAGGTAATTTTCAGTGGAATAATGCCGATGTAACCTTATACAACATGAATACCGGTGAAATAACCGATAATTATTATCATTTTATGAACCAAAAACACTTGGGTGATGTATTACAAAGCGCCTATGTGGATGGAAATAATACATACCTTATTGTAAATAACGCTCAAAAAATTGAAGTCATAGAAACCAATACCGGTAAACATATATACACCCTTACAGGATTTACTTCTCCTCGTTATTTTTTAAAAATTAATGACCAAAAAGCCTACGTAAGCGATTTATATGCTCATGGAATTTGGGTTGTAGACTTACAAAACCAACAAATTATTCAAAAAATATCCTGTACGGGTTGGACAGAACAAATGGTACTTTTGAACAACGAAGCTTATATAACCAATAAACATCAAAAATATGTTTATGTGATAGACATAAACAACGACAAAATAACGGATAGTATTGAAGTAGCGTATGGAGCCAATAGCTTACAAATAGACAGCCAAAACAATATTTGGGTACTTTGTGCCGGAGATGCTGCTCTTAACGAGCCGGGGGGAATTTGTAAAATCTCTCCCAGTGAACAAAAAACTGTACTGCAAATTCCTGTAAGCAACTCGGTTTATGCCTCTAAATTAACGATGGATAAAAATAAAAAACACCTGTATTATCTTCAAAAAAATGTATATAAACTCAACTTGGTCACTACATCAACAGAACCGGAAATGATTATTTCGGGAAGTGAAAAAAATTTTTATGGCTTAGCTATACACCCCGATAAAAACTTATTTTTTATAGCCGATGTACACGACTATGTGCAAAAATCAACCATTGAAATTTATCAGGAAGATTTTAAAAAAATTACCGAGTTTAAAGCAGGGATAATTTCAACAGATTTTGTATTTTTCTGAAAAAAAATGTTGTTAATTGCCGATAGTGGTTCTACGAAAACAGATTGGGCTTTAGTAGAAAATATATCCAATGAAATAATATATACTGAAACCAACGGCTTTAATCCGTTTTTTCATTCAACTTCGTATATATTGGAACATATTCTAAGCAACGAAGTACTTCAACACAATAAAAATAAAATTCAACAAATTCGATATTTTGGCGCAGGATGTTCTTCGGAACATCGAAATGCTATAGTAGAAAACGCACTTAAGCAAATGTTCCCTAATGCTTTCATAAAAGTAGATCATGATATTGCCGGTGCTGTTTATGCTACCTGTCAACATAAACCGGGTATATCTTGTATTTTAGGAACCGGCTCAAACTGTGTTATGTTTGATGGAACTTCCATTATTTCTCATACACATGCATTAGGGTATGTTTTAGGGGATGAAGGAAGTGGCTCTTATTTTGGAAAAAAAATTGCCCGTGATTTCATAAACAAAGTCTTGCCTCCCAACATACATGCATTTTACAAACAACATGGATTTACCAAAGAATCGATTTTAGAAAAAGTATATAATACACCCGGTGCCAATAAATTTTTAGCCTCTATGGCTAAACCGTTATCCGAATTTTTGCACGAGGAATATACTCAGCAACTTTTACATGAGGGTTTTACAGAATTTGTACAACAACACATCATAAAAATACCCAATGCTCAAAAATATCCCGTTCACTTTGTGGGAAGTATTGCTTTTACCTATCAAGATCTTTTAAAAAATGTGTTGTCAAAATTCCATTTACATACCGGCATCATAATTCAAAAACCCATTTTAGCATTAAGTAACGTACTTAAATAAACCACATATCCTCTATGAATATTGCCTGTAAATCGTTTAACTTGGCTCTTAAATCTAATTGATAATTAATGATATAAACTAAGGTTTAGATAATTTTTCACGTAAGTTTAATACAGGTTTTTCAAAAAACCTGTATACTAAATAACTTATTAGATAAACAATTAAAATAGCAACAATAAAATTAAGTCCATGTATTGTAAAGTTTTGTTTATGAATAAAATATTTATAAACAAATGGATGTATTAAATAAATAGAATAAGTTAATAAGCTAGTCCAAGTAATTAGTAAATAAAAATATTTCCTAAATATATTTTCTGTAGAAAATTTTATACTTTCTATATATGGAAGAATAAGTCCAATAGAAAATGGTAAAATAAAAAATCCAAAAATCTTAATAAACCGATTTTCATTTACTAAAAAAACTGGATTTGCTGTATTCCAATAATAAAATGTGTATAAAAATAGAAATATACAGCCTAAATAAAATACGACTCTTTGTTGTGAAAAATAATATAATTTAGAATTACTATACCTTAAATATGAAAGCAATACCCCAATGAATAAAGAATCAAATCTAAAGGGAAAATTCCCATTAATTCCAGAATAAGGAGGGTTTTTAACCAACACATAAATTACCCTAAAAAATATGATAAATAAAATAAAAATAATTAAATACATCATCACGTGTTTATGAGATTTAATATGCCTTAAAACGTAAAACAAATAAAATGGGCTTATTAAATAAAACCATTCTTCAATTACTAAACTCCAAGAAACGCCCATAAAATCTATTCCATAAAAATTATTTTGTAAAAAAAAGATATAGTATAGTATATTCCAGCCAATACTATTATCATAAAATAAATAAGTTATTAATAGCATTAAGTAATACAAGGGTAAAATCCTAAACCATCTTCTTATCCAAAAATTTTTCAAAGTATCTGATAATGTATTATTTTTATTGATTTCTTTAAATAATATACCTCCAATTAAAAAGCCACTTAATACAAAAAAAAACTCTACACCAATTCCTCCTAACGTTAATGGTCTTAAACCTGGGATATTATATCCTCCATGTTGCAGAAGTACCATCCAAATAGATAGTGATCGAATAATATCAAGTCCAAAATTTCTGCTCAAAATATTTGTAAAAAGTAAAAAATTGAATACAATGATAAAACTAATTACATATTTTTCGTAATAATTTTTCATGAACACTAAATAAAAAAAATCATGTTTTTATCCTTTAAATCATACAGCTTACCTCTTAAAAAACCTTTTGTCATACAACACAGTTCAAGAACTCATCAGCCCACTACCATTGTATCCATAACCAAAGATGGAATAACCGGTTATGGTGAAGCTCCTGCCATAAGCTATTATCATGTAAGCACCGAATTATTCGAAAAAACCTTAACCCAATTTAAATCGCGCTGGGAACAATATGTTTGGAATACCCCGGATGAATTATGGCATCAAATACATCAAGATATCCCGGATATACCTTTTTTAGAAAGTGCTTTAAATATAGCTGCTTACGATTGGTACGCTAAAAAAAACGAATTGCCCTTATATAAAGCATTACATGTACCCAATCCTACCGATAAAATAACCAATTTTACGATTGGATATGATACTATACAAAATATTAAAAAAGAGATACAAAATACTCCCTGGCCGGTTTATAAAATTAAACTCACACAACCCACCGACATTCACTTTATTCCTGAAATACTTAAAGATACCCAGGCTTTTATTCGAATTGATGCCAATACCGGATGGACAAAAGAAACGATTATTAAAAACAAACATATACTTAATCACAAATCCATTGAGTTTATAGAGCAGCCCTTACCCGTACAATATAACCATGATATGTTGTCCATAAAAAATAATCTACCAACCAGTTTTATAGCAGATGAAAGTTTTCAAACCATACAAGATTTAGGAGCATGTGCGACCTATTTTAACGGCATCAATATTAAAATTTCTAAATGTGGTGGCATAACCCCTGCTTTATTGATTATTAAAGAAGCCAAAAAACTAAACCTAAAAATTATGTTGGGATGCATGACCGAATCTAGTATTGGAATTTCGGCCATGAGTCATTTGGCCGGATTGGCAGATTATTTAGATGCCGATGGGGCTTTATTATTACAAGAAGATTTAGCGCTTGGAACAACCTTTTTACATGGAAAACTTTGTTTACATCATAAAAATGGAATTGGAGTTGAATTAACACCCACTTGTAAACTAACTTGATTAGATTGTTATCTCATTTTTAACAATATAAAATTGAAATCCATTGGATTGTCGTAAACATTCAACCTTATAATATAAAACAGCTTGCTTTAAAGCCTCTAAATGCGAAAGTCTTCTTTTTATTCTTAGACCCAAATATGCGCCATACGATTTAAACCGAATGAGAACACGAATGCAAAAAGCAATTATTTTTCTTACCATACCAAAAGGTAATGGATATAACAATACACTTAAATGATAATCAATACCAAAATACGTACCTCCGGCAATTTTTTTTAGAGTCATATGGTTTATCGTTGCAAAATGCTCTAATGCTTTAAAAGACAAGTGAGAATAAGAAATTTCATAAAAACACTCCATAAAGGCTGAGTATCCAACAAATACTCCGCCCGGTTTTAACACTCGAGACACCTCACTAAATGCATTAGACACATTCGGTATATGCTCCAACACAGCATCCATAATAGCTACATCAAACGTGTTTTCAGTAAAAGGTAAATTTTCAGCATCGGCAACAACGGTATGTGCACCTCCCTCAAATGGCTCTACACCAATCCATTCGCCTCCAACATTCTCAACGAGGGCTTTATTTTTTCCATAACCACAACCAATATCCACCACCTTTTTACCGGCACAAATTTCTTGCAAAGTATATATCCGAGTATTAATATATATTACAATTAGGGGCTTGATCTTGCAAACGCAAGGCTCGTACTCCCATACTTTTTGAATAGTTTATATTCATAATTACGAAGATAAATCTAAATAAATATGCACTAAAATATATGATATATTTTTTCTTTGTATAAGTAAATTAAAAGTTAAAATATATTTTTGGGTTTAATAAATTAAGCTATCAATTGACAAAAAAAAATCAAAATAGAATTATTTTTTTAGTATTTATTATTTTTTCAGCTACTAGGTTTATAAACATTGAACAAGATATACCTTCATTTAATCAGGTAGGTTTATCGCAAACAGATGAGCCATATTACAACGGTTTATGGCCATTAAACGATTTTTTAAAAGATAATAAACGCGATTTTCATTCAAGCCAAATTAAACATGATAAAAAAGAGATTGTATTATCCATTTCCTATCCGTTAATAAAAATGGGTGTTTTTTTATTCGGATATAATTACATAGGCTTGCGTTTTGGAGTAGTATGTTTATCTATACTAAGCATTTTTGGTCTATTTCTAATTTTAAAAAATATGAATCATAATTTTTGGTTTTTACTGGCTTCCATCGTTTGGATGTTTACAGACTATTATTTTTTAGCCATTAGTAAAGTGCTTAATCCTCATATGTACTCCATTTTCGGTATTGTAACATTCTTATTTTTTGCTACAAAAAAATTTACTTCAGCCATAAATATTGCCATAGCCTCATGCATTAGTTTATTAATTGTAGTATTAATTTATCCGTATAATATCTTTTTACCGTTTGGATATTTCTTTTTTATTCTTTTTTTAAGTTTTAATACAAAAAGCACCAAACCGATTGCTTCATTTTTGTTAGGAAGTATAATCGCCTTCCTTATTTTTTATGTGTTACTGCATGTATTAAACTCCAACATACAAGAATACATATCTTATTATACATCATTTCGAGAAGTTCGTGATGAATCAATTTCTAATCCGTTTTCAGTTAAACACTTTATTGAAAGTATTTTTCAAATGGTTTACACCAACTTAATTCGCTACAATGTTTTTTACCTGTTATTAATCATCCTATTATTATATGAGTTGATATTTAAAAAAAGTAAAAATTATTACCTATTATTTACGGCCTGCATATTTTTATGCGCTTATATACAAGGTTTTTTTGTGGTGAGCTACCCATTTAAAAAATGGGTAGTTTTATTTCCGTTTTTTATAATATTATTACCTTATCTGTGGGAATTAAACATTAAACTCCCAATATATTTAAAATTATTATTATTTATAGCTTTTATGCTTTTATCTTGGTATATACACAAAGTTACCTCGTCTTTTGAATTTTGGTCTGGGTTTAACTATGGGTATACTTATATAAAAAATAAATCAATCTACAATATACTATACATATTACTTATGAGTATGGGAACTTATTTTTTGGTTCAGAATAAACCAAAAAATATATTCATTATTTCAATATCCATAGGTATCATGTTTACCTTAAAAAATCAATTTATTGAGGCTGAATTTTTTCATAAAGATTTTTTAACAGAATTAAATTCTATCGAAAAACATAAAAAAATGCTTATCATAGGAGACTTTTCTCATGCTTATTCGTTTTACAACAACAGCGTTCCATTATTTAATCCTTACGATTTTAAAACAAAAGATACTACACACATAAAATCAGAAATAGATACTGCACAATTTCAAATGTATTATATAGAAAAAAGTAAAGCCAATTTGTATAACAGTCAAACCAATAAAAACAAATTTTTAATGCATGAAAATTTTTTATGGGTAAAAAAATATTCTAACTCCGTTTATGCTTTTAATGTTTATAAACATGTTCAATAAATTAATTGTAATGTTATAATTATTTATTTATAAAAAATATTAAATTCAAAACATATATATTTGTATATGTTTATACCAATACAACCCAATCGAGTAGGTTTTAACATACCTCATTTAACCGGCAAAGAAATAGAATACGTATATGATGCCGTAAAAGAAAAAAAACTTTCGGGAAACGGAAAATACACAAAGTTATGTCATAGTTTTTTTACCCAAACCTATGGATTTAAAAAGGTGTTGCTTACCACCAGTTGTACCGATGCCTTAGAAATGGCCGCCATATTATGCAATATCCAACCCGGTGACGAAGTCATTGCCCCTTCATACACCTTTGTTTCAACCGTAAATGCCTTTATTTTGCGAGGTGCACGCATAGTATTTTGCGACAGTAAAAAAGATCATCCTAATATGGATGAGGATTCTATTGAAGCCTTAATTACTCCTAAAACTAAAGTTATAGTACCCGTTCACTACGCAGGAGTTGCCTGTAATATGGAGAAAATTATGAAACTAGCCAAAACGTATAATATTTGGGTAGTAGAAGATGCGGCTCAAGCCTTAGATAGTTATTACACTTTTTCGGATGGCACCCAAAAACCTTTAGGGAGCATTGGTCACTTAGGAGCATTTTCATTTCATGAAACTAAAAACATACAATCGGGCGAAGGAGGTATGTTGGCCATAAACCACGAAGACTTTTTTACCCGAAGTGAAATTATTTGGGAAAAAGGAACAAATCGTTCACAGTTTTTTAGAGGAGAAGTTAATAAATACGGCTGGATGGATATAGGTTCTTCTTTTTTGCCTTCTGAGTTAACCGCAGCCTTTTTATACGCACAATTAGAAAATTTGCAGGATATTCAACAAAAAAGAAAACAACACTGGTTTACATGGTATACGATATTTAAAGACTCGGAATACATACTGCCTTATGTTCCCAATTATGCCACCAACAACTATCATATGTTTTATTTGCTCTGTAAAAACATTGAACACAGGACCCAATTTATAGAGGAAATGAATCAAAAAAACATACATTGTGTATTTCATTACTTGTCGTTGCATACATCGCCCTATTACATTGCCAATTACACCCATATACCTAACTTACCCAATGCCGACAGATTTTCGGATGTATTGGTTCGATTACCTTTGTATTATGACATGCACTTAGAGTTTTTACAAGAACATACTCCCTCAAGCATGTATTCCTCTGCTTCAAAACCTTAGTCTTGTAAACAAACCTTATGTGAAGTATTGACCACAAAAAATGTGGCTCATGATATATATTATGGGGATAAAAACATGTTTTTATATTCCTTTACCAAAGCTTCGGTATTAAAATGTTCTTGAGCAAATTTTTTAGCTTTTTGGCTGTAATCATCATACTCCCTTGTAGACATAGTAAGGCATTGTTGTATAGCTCTAATAAAAGCGTTTTTGTCCTTTAAATCAATATCCCATCCAATGCCTAATAGTGATAAATTTCTCCAGGGAGTTTGGTTGCTAATAATAACCGGCAAGCCAAATTGTAAAGCTTCTACAATTACATGACCAAAATTTTCATGTAAGGTAGGTAAAATAAAAAAATCGTGTTCCAAATATATGTTAGATAGCTCCACGGGTGTTTTGGCTCCTAAAAAGTGAACCGAAAACAAAGAGTGATTTTCGGTATATCGAACACACGTATTATAATACTCATCATCTTCGGCAGGGCCAACAATATTTAATTCATAAGGGGTGTTAATTTCCTGAAAACACTGCAAAGCATACAATAAATTTTTTTTGGGAGAAATTCGGGAACAAAATAAAAATTTACGCACAGGAGATGGTTTTATGGCTATAAAATCTTGTAATGCTGGAGTTGATGTTAAATTAGGGATCACAAATACTGTACTATGAGTTCCAAAATTTTGTATAATTTCTTGTTGCTCTTCTAAAGCGGTGGCGTGCCAATGTACGCGTTTATACAAACCCAATATATATGCTAAACGCAAAAACAACTTTTTTTTACGTGCTTTAATTCCTAATGCCCCCTGTCCTAGCATTCCTCGGGGTGCTAAAAAAACTTTTGTCTTTCTAAACTGAAGTGCAAACAACAGTAAAGGCAATAAGGTAAAATACACCGAAAATAAACTATTTAAATACCAAATTCGTGCTCCGGTATACGAAATATGTTTTTTTAACGATGTGTACGTCCACTTATTTTTAGATAAATAAAGAACATGAATACCTTCCAACGTTTGCCATTCATTTACAACAATTTCGGGTAAATACTTATTGGATTGTACATCGTATGCACCGGTAATAACATATATATCAAAAAACTCTTTTAAATTATGCGTAAGATTTTTTAAAGAAGTTACAGGGCCTCCTGCCTTATATGCCGGATAATACCAATCAGAAAAAATTAATAAAGAAGGCTTATTGTACGTCATTTTTTATCATCCATTGTTCCAATACCACTAAACTCCATATTCTAGACCAACTAACCCCGGGGTCATCTTTTAAAAATCGCTTCCACCATTGTAAAACAAGCGTTTTATTAAAATAATCTCGCTTACTCAGGTTCTCGATACTTTGTTGGGTAAAATCTTTTAATTCATTTTTTAACCATATTTGCCAAGGCAACACAAATCCCATTTTAGGTCTGTGAATAATGTCCTTGGGCAAAACATCCTGCATCGCTAATACAAACAATTCTTTAGGGGTATAAGGATATTTTAAAGCATCTTTTAATGAAAGTACAAATTCAACCAAATCTTTATCTAAAAAAGGTTCTCGTACCTCTAAGGCATGTGCCATACTCATTTGATCGGTATCCCTTAAGAGCACATGGGATAAATAGGTTTGCAGCTCCAACATAGATATATCTTGAAATATATAGTCCGAATGATTCGAAGGAATGTTTAAAATCTCATGAGGTGTAACATCAAATGAAAGCATTTGCCGTATTTGTGAGTTACTGAATAAACTTCGTTGAATTTCATGTGCCTGAGCTAATTCAAAAGTAGGCTGAGAGAATAATTCAGATAATTTTTGATATTTAATAGCCGAAAAGTGTTTTAAAATAGGAGAAAATATATACCGCAACGGAAAAGAATAATTAAACAAAATATTTCTCTTTTGTGCATGGTACAATCGAGTAAATAAAGGATAACCGGCAAACAACTCATCTCCTCCTATACCGGAAAGCACCATTTTAACTCCCTGCTTTCGGGTTTCTTCAGATACTATATATGTATTAAAACCATCTACCGTAGGATGATCCATGTGTTTAAAAAACTCGGGAATTTTATCTAATATATCCTTAGGTTTCAATATTATTTCGCAATGTTTGGTGCGATATTTTTGAGCGATTTGTTGTGCATAAGTTGCTTCCGAAAACATTTTTTCATCAAAAACCACCGAAAAAGTATTTACCGGGGAAGACAAATACTCACTCATTACCCCTACTACTGCCGATGAGTCGATTCCACCGGATAAAAAAGCTCCAAATGGTACATCTGAAATTAAACGTTTTTCAACCGCTTTATAAAATAAGCTTTTGGTTTTAGCAATGGCCTCTAATTTAGTAATGGAAGAATGTTTTTTTTCTTGAATATGAATCTGTTGCCGTATATCGTAAAACCGATGTTGCTGAATAGAATTTTTGTTCAACTCCAGATATGTGCCTGATGGCAAGCTGTGTACTCCTTTTATTATCGTTCTTGGAGTATACGTAGTTTGATTTCTAAGATATTCGGCTATTGAGGATTTGTCAACCGAAAAAGAACTGATATTACTATGAATTATTGGTCTTATTTCAGAAGAAAATAAAAAAACATCCTCGTTTTCAAAAAAATACAAAGGTTTTACACCCAATCTGTCGCGTATAAGGTATATTGTATTTAGCTCAACATCTAATATGGAAAAAGCAAACATACCATCAAAGTATTCAAAACTTTTAACACCGTATTGAGTAAAATAAGCCAATATCACCTCGCTATCGGTATTGGTTTTATAGGGATATTCGGGTAATTTTTGTTTAAGCGAAGCGTAGTTGTACAATTCTCCGTTATATACCAAAACATATCTTCCGTTGGCGGATAACATGGGTTGATTACCTTCATCTCCAAGTCCTAAAATAGCAAGCCGAACATGTCCTAAACCTATATTTTGGTGAATATATACTCCCGAAGCATCGGGACCTCTATGATTAAGACACACGTTCATTTGCTGTATCACTTCTTCTGTATTAAAAGAAGTGACATTGCTTTTTAACCATATACCATTTATGCCACACATGTTATTTGAAAACCGAAAGTAAGGTTTTTTTCCATGTTTCAGGTGTAATTTTACATGAAATTTCATGGCTTTCTTCACTCATTTTCCACAACTGCTCAGAGGTAAAATTAGAAAAACGCACCATCAACTCTTTTAATGCCCCTGTATTTCCTGCAGGAAAAACAAAGCCGTTTTTACCTTCTTCCACAAACATAGATGCAGAGCCTACTTTTGAAGAACAAATAACAGGTAAACCAGCTGCACACATTTCATGCAAGGCTACTCCCCAAGGTTCTTCAAGACTTGGGAATACAAATACTCCTCCTTGTTTTAGGTAGGTATTTATTTCATGGGGTTGCTTAAATCCTTCGTGATGTACAGATGGGTGATTTATTCTTTGATCCCACATAGGACCGGTTCCTATACAGTATAACTCCCAAGGATTATTAGATTCATTTAAAAAGAGCGTAAATGCATCCCACAAACATTGCAGCCCTTTTTCAGGTACATAACGTCCTATAAAAATAAATTTTTGAGGAAATGCACCGGATTTATCTCTGTGTATATGTGATTTTTCAAATAAAGGAACATCGGCCGAATAAAATCCTATGAGAATATTTTGTGCGGTAAATCCTAATTTTTGAGCATACCGTATTTGCGGTTTTCCGGGAATCCAAATATGGGAAAAAATTTTTAACAGATACCATGGACTAACAATGGAAAGTACATGTTGTTTTAGTGTACCTTTCCAGTGATTGTCTAAGGTTAATATGGTTGGAACCTCAGGATAAAAATTATTACAAACCTTAACATATGCTTTATCCATCCAACCACAACACACCACAACATCGGGCTTCAAGGATGTGCAATACTCCAAAAGTGTATTGTCAGAAAAGCTGTTTCTCTCCACAAAATTTACATGCGGGTAAGCATCAAAATGGAATTGAAAAGGTGCTTGATTATTTAAAGGCCAATACACTACAAAAATCGTATGTTCCTGTAACGATTGCAAACATGCTAAAAAATATCCCGATAATTCGGTAAATAAAAACAATATTTTTTTAGGCGGCATGTACTTGATGTTGTAAATTAAACTGTACCTTATTATAATAATACATTAATATAAATAATGGAAAACCATTGATAAAATAATGTCCCTGACGCAAGAGAAAAAGCAACATAATAACCAGCATTGCATTGGAAATTACCCAATATTCATCTTGTAAATCGGCACTTCTTCCTATGTAAAAGGAATATATAAACACAAACACCAGAACTATGCCTATAATACCATTTTCAGACATAATACGTAAAAAAAGAGAGTTAGCATCGTATTGGTTTCCCATAAAACCTTTATGATGAATTTGTTTGGTGACCGAATACTTATGAAAAGCGATAAAATGGGAGCCCAAGCCTGTTCCGGTGATCGGGTTATGCCATAAATTAGTGGTAGCCACCTGAAAATTATCGTATAAAATAATACTCGATCCATGAGTTTTTCCAAGTTTATATTTGCTGGTGGTAAACACATAAATAGTGTCGTCTACTCGTTGAGTAAAATCGGGCACATTTTTATACAGCACATAAAAAGTTAGAATACCTACTGGAATAAGCAAAAACAAATACCTAAGTACTCCATAATTAATAAGCAGTAATAACGTAATCACAAAAATTCCGGCATATCCAACACTGGAAAATGTTAGTGTATAGGTAAAAATAATGATAGCGATTTGATATAAAGAATAATATTGGAAATTTCGAGTAAACAATGTATAGAGAGCTACAAACATTGCCGGTGACTGCACAATAGCCATTTGCGATGGCTCGGAATACATACCCGAAATTCGTATTATATTTGTTCCCTGTGCATTAACACCATATTTATTCAGAAACCAGGAATAATCATACCCAGGCTTAAACCCAATTTTAAAAGACAGGTATTGAATTAAGGCAATAACCGCCATAAAAAAGGCTCCTTTTAAGTACATCTTAAATAAAAAGGGGATATCGAATCGATAACTTTTTATCACACCATCATAAAAAAATACACTAAAAAAAATACCCAAAAAGATTTTAAAAAATTGAGCGTAGGTATTATTTCCGGCAAATACCTGAACTACGCCTACAATTAATAAATACATAAAAGCAAAAACCAGCCATTTTGGAAATCTATATTTAGCGATAAAAAAAGGAATTAATAAAATCATGGGTACATAGGCCAAATAAAACTCAAAAGGGTATTTAAAAAAAGTCCAAGAACTAATAAAAACACTAAAAAAAACAGCTATAGTAATGATAGCATCTACTTTAGACTCAATATTAAATGAATGTCTGAGTTTTTGAGTATCCAATGAAGTGCTGTTAAGGTAATTTGGAGGATATGTCTATTAATTGTTGTTTTATATTCTGTAATTTCAACAACAATATATGATCTTCACTCGGCTTAAGCATGGAAAGTTCTTTTTTTGCACCATCTAAAGTATACCCTTTTTCTTTCACTAAATGATATATCTGCTTAATATTTTCTAAATCTTGAGGGCTAAATAAACGATTTCCTTTTTTATTTTTTTTAGGTTTAATGATGGTAAATTCTTTTTCCCAAAATCTTATTAAAGAAGTATTTACATCAAGAATTTTTGCAATTTCACCAATCGTATAAAATATTTTTTCGGGTTCTTTTTCTATATAAGGCATAAATTAATCGAATGACTGGCTTCCGGAAGAAGATATAATTAACATTTTCTCAAATTCTTCAGCCGATAAATCGTTAAAATAATAATTTAATGGATCAATTGGATTTCCATCTCTGTGTACTTCATAATGTAAGTGAGGTGCCGTAGAGGTGCCTGTATTTCCCAATTTTCCAATCACATCTCCCCTATTAATTGTTTGTCCCTTTTTTACTTCAATTTTACTTAGGTGTGCGTATAAAGTTTCGTACCCAAAACCATGCGAAATAATTACATGATTTCCGTACCCCCTATTAGAAAGTTCCGTATGTTTAACAACTCCGTTACCTGTGGCATATATATCTGTGCCGGTTGGGGCAGTAAAATCCATACCGGTATGCATTTTAGAAGTTTTATAAATTGGATGAATTCTGTATCCAAAACCCGATGCTACTCGCTCTAAACTTTTATTGGATAAAGGTTGTATGGCCGGAATACACGTTAGCATTTTCTCCTTACTTTTTGCCAACGAATAAATTTCGTCCAAGGATTTCGACTGAACATATATTTTCTTAGCTAAAATATCCATTCTTTTTGAGGTTTCTATAACCAATTCGGAATTATTATATCCTTCCAGGGCTTTATACCTGTTTACCCCTCCAAAACCGGCATTTCTCTCATCCTTAGATATTGGATCGGCTTCAAAAATTATCCGGTAAATATTATCATCTCTATGCTGCACATCTTGTAATGCGGCAGATAATATTTCCATTTTTTTATTTAAAATGGTATACTGCAAAAGCAATTGATTATTCTCTCGTTTTAAAATCTTTTCTTTAGGCGAATCAACATATGCATACAATAAAAAGAAAAAAACGGTGGCGAAAACTAAGCCCATGGCAATGTGGCTTAAAAAACGAATAATTCTCTCGGTCCATGTTAACTTAACCCTTTCATAGGAAAGGGTATGCACGTTATATTTAAACTTCGATTTTTTAGCCATAACAACGCTAAGATAAAACTTTTCTGTAAAATAATATACATATCATTTTTTCAATCCATACCTAATCTTATTTTTGCATAAAATTAATTTCATGCTTTCATCCACCGAAATAAGACAAAAATTTATCGATTATTTTAAATCAAAGCAACACGCTATTGTACCCTCTTCTCCTATTGTGGTAAAAAACGATCCTACGTTGTTATTTACCAATGCAGGAATGAACCAATTTAAAGAATTCTTTTTAGGTGAAAAAACACCAGATAATACTCGAGTGGCAAATACACAAAAATGCTTAAGAGTGTCTGGAAAACACAACGATTTAGAAGAGGTTGGGGTTGACACCTACCATCACACTATGTTTGAAATGCTTGGAAATTGGTCGTTCGGAGATTATTTTAAACAAGAAGCCATAGATTTTGCTTGGGAATTATTAATAAAGGTATACAACATTGATAAAAACAACCTGTACGTTACGGTATTTGGTGGAGACGTTTCGGAAAATTTATCGAAAGACGAAGAAGCTTTTAATCTATGGAAAAAACATATTCCGGAAGATCGAATACTATTTTTTGGCAAAAAAGATAATTTTTGGGAGATGGGTGAAACAGGACCCTGTGGACCATGTTCAGAAATACATGTTGACATTAGAAGTATAGAAGAAAAAAATAAAGTACCCGGAAAAGATTTAGTAAACACCGGAGACCCGCAAGTAATTGAAATTTGGAATTTGGTATTTATTCAATACGAACGTAAAAAAGATACTAGCTTAGTTTCTCTTCCTAGTAAACACATTGATACGGGCATGGGATTTGAACGATTAACAAGAGTTATACAACAAAAATCATCAAATTACGATACCGATATTTTCACACCCTATATTCAGGCATTGGAAAAATTAGCCCTAATAAAATATGGAGAGAATGAAAAAACAGATATAGCCTGCAGAGTTATTGCCGATCATATTAGAGCCATTTCTTTTTGTATTGCCGATGGACAATTACCTTCAAATACTGGAGCAGGATATGTAATACGAAGAATTTTACGAAGAGCTATACGTTATGCTTACAGCTTTTTGAATATAAAAGAACCTTTTCTATTTTCTTTAGTACCTACTCTGTCTTCACAAATGGGCTCCTTCTTTCCGGAGCTACAAAAACAAAAAGACCTTATTATGAATGTGTTAAGAGAAGAAGAAACTCAGTTTTTTAAAACATTAGAAAGAGGCATTCAATTATTTGAACAAAAAATTCAAGAAGAAAAAACAAATATTTTATCCGGTTCATTTGCATTTACATTATATGATACATATGGTTTTCCTATTGATTTAACAGAACTTTTAGCAAAAGAAAAAAATATTTCGGTAGATATTGAGGCTTTTCATGAATGTTTACAGGAGCAAAAAAACAGATCCAAATCAGCCTCTAAAATGGATGTAGATGATTGGGTAATATTAGATCCACAACCCGAAAATATATTTATAGGATACGATTCGTTACAAGAGGAAATAAAAATCAGCAAATATCGAAGTGTAAATATTAAAAATAAAACCATATATCAGTTTGTATTTAACAAAACTCCATTTTACCCGGAAGGAGGTGGACAAATTGGAGATTCTGGATACTTAGAAAATCAGGAAGAAAAAATACCCATATTTACAACTAAAAAGGAAAATAATTTAATCATACATTATTCGGAAATTTTACCTAAAAATCCTCAAAAACTATTTAGAGCAAAAGTTGATTTAAAAAAACGACATCTTACTTCCTGCAACCATTCTGCGACCCATTTACTGCATTATGCCTTACGAAAAACATTAGGCACACATGTTGAGCAGAGAGGTTCATATGTATCTGACGAATATTTGAGATTTGATTTCTCTCATTTTCAACGCGTTAGCGAACAAGAGTTAGAAATCATTGAAACGTTGATGAATGATATGATACAACAAAATATTCGCCTCACAGAAAAAAGAAATATCCCCATTCAAGATGCTATGAAAATGGGAGCTATGTCATTATTTGGAGAAAAATATGGCGATTCTGTAAGAGTTATTCAGTTTGGTGATTCTATTGAATTATGTGGTGGCACGCATATACCCGAAACATCTCAACTTGGTTATGTTAAAATAATATCCGAATCATCTGTTGCTGCCGGAATACGTAGAATTGAAGCTGTTAGCTCAGAAGGCGCCATTAAATATTTTAAAAATATTGAAAAAACAATGCAACAGATACAAAGTTTCTTAAATCATCCAAAAAATTTAGAAAAACATATTGAAGAGCTAGTAGCACAAAACGATGAGCAAAAAAAGATGTTGGATGAACTTATAATACAAAAAGCAGAACAATGGAAGCAAAGAATATTACAAAATAAAATTGAAAAAAGTGGCTTAGAAATTTTATTTTCTGAAACCGATTTACCTGAAAACGTAGTAAAAGATGTGATATTTCAATTAAAAAATTCCAACAACCGAATCATACTAATCACAAAAAAAGGCGCTTCAAAAGCTACCATTTCCATAGGTATATCGAACGATGTTGTTGAAAACAAAAAACTACATGCGGGTAATTTGGTGCGTGAATTAGCCAAAGAAATAAATGGAAATGGAGGTGGACAAGCTTTTTTTGCAACTGCAGGGGGTACCAATCCAAGTGGAATTGACAATATTTTTTCGAAATTACAATCTTTAATTTAATTACGTTGAGTGAAAAAAACATTCTAATAGAAGACATTGCCTTAGTAAGTCTATATGGAAAAAACAATGAAAATATAGATTTACTGCAACAATTTTATCCCGATATAAAAATTATAGCTCGAGGTAATGAAATAAAAATACAAGGCAGTGAAGAATTAATTCAATCATTCGAAAAAAAATTACTAAATGTTATTTATTTCCTCAAAAAAAGACCGTATTTAAACAGTTCAGAAATTAAATATATTTTAGAACATGATATTTTACCCGAAGGTAAAATACAAGATCATGTACCGGAAGATATTATCCTATATGGTAATAACGGTATAGTTATTAAAGCTCAAAATACCTCTCAAAAAAATTTAGTTTCAAGCATCGAACAAAATGACATGGTATTTGCGATAGGCCCTGCTGGAACTGGAAAAACATATACAGCAGTAGCCTTAGCCGTTAAAGCTTTAAAAAATAAAGAAGTTCGGAAAATAATTTTAACGCGTCCTGCTGTTGAAGCAGGCGAAAATTTAGGCTTTTTACCAGGAGATTTAAAAGAAAAACTCGATCCATATTTACAGCCGTTGTACGATGCCTTACACGATATGATTCATACCGAGAAATTAAAATATTTTCTTGAAAATCAAATTATACAAATTGCGCCTTTGGCTTTTATGAGAGGTCGAACCTTAGATCATGCCTTTGTTATATTGGACGAAGCACAAAATGCCACTCAAAGTCAACTCAAAATGTTTTTAACTCGTATGGGCAGATCGGCAAAGTTTGTCATTACAGGAGACTTAACACAGGTTGACCTCCCTAAAAATCAACCTTCAGGTCTTATTCAGGCGAAAAACATTTTAAGTGATGTTGAAGGGATAGATTTTGTGTATCTACAGGAAAAAGATATTATTAGGCATCGCTTAGTAAAAGAAATTATTAAAGCATATGAAAATCTTTAAAAAATAATGTATTATTACCATTATGGATTATACTAAACGATTCCCTCATCAAACAGCATTTTACAAAGGTAAAGTGAGAGATGTATATACCATTGCCGACAAATACTTGGTTATGATAACCAGTAACAGAATTTCTGCTTTTGATTGTATCTTACCAGAACCAATACCATATAAAGGACAAGTTTTAAATGAAATTACCACATTATTTTTAAACCTTTTTTCATCTAGTGTGCCCAATTGGTATATTACTTCTCCTCATCCAAATGTATTAATAGGACATAAATGCATGCCCTTTAAAGTAGAAATGGTCATTCGGGGGTATTTAGCGGGCCATGCCTGGAGGGAATATAAATTGGGCAAAAGAGAAATTTGCGGAGTTTCTTTACCGGACGGTTTAAAAGAAAACGATCGATTGCCCTTCCCTATTATTACCCCAACCACCAAAGCCTCAAAAGGGCATGATGAAGATATTTCAAAAGATGAAATTATTCGAACAAACTTGGTTTCACAAAACGATTACGAAGTGCTTGAAAAATACACGCATACCTTATATAAGTTAGGATGCGAATATGCAAAGCAACAAGGATTAATATTAGTAGATACAAAGTATGAATTTGGTAAACTATCCAATGGTACTATTTTATTAATGGACGAAATACATACAGCCGATTCTTCCAGATATTTTTATTCTGAAACCTACGATGAAATTCAATTAAAAGGAGAAAAACAAAAACAATTATCCAAAGAATTTGTGCGTGAATGGTTAATTAAAGAAGGATTTCAAGGACAGGAAAGTCAGAAAATGCCTACTATGACTCCCGAAATTATAGAAACCATCTCACAAAGATATATTGAATTATATGAAATAATAACCGGCAAACCATTTATAAAAAAAACCTACAAAGAAGAAGATATAGACCAAACAGTACAAGATTGGATATTTAAAAACATTTTATAAATATGTTACAAAACATTTCCCCCATTGACGGAAGATACCAAGAAAAAACCCATATATTATCTGAGTATTTTTCGGAATATGCATTAATTAAATACAGGATACATATAGAGATTGAATATTTTATTTCGCTTTGCGAAATTCCACTTCCTGCATTACAAAATTTCCCAAAAGATGCATTCTCTCAACTTAGAAACATTTACCTGAATTTTTCAATGCAAGAAGCTCAAAAAATTAAGGAAATTGAAAAAACAACCAACCACGATGTTAAAGCGGTTGAGTATTATTTAAAAGAAAAATTTAATGATTTAAACTTACAAAAGTTTAAAGAATACGTGCATTTTGGGTTAACTTCCCAAGACATAAATAACACGGCAAACCCAATGTGTGTAAAGTTGGCTACAGAAACCATTATTATTCCAATACTAAAAAAACTGGCCAATGAACTTTTTGAACTGAGTAAAAAATATAAAAACATCCCAATGTTGGCTCATACACATGGCCAACCTGCATCTCCCACGAATTTAGGGAAAGAAATATATGTATTTTACGAGCGATTAACCCACCAATTATCTGGCTTCAATAACATTCGATATTCCGGAAAGTTTGGTGGTGCAACCGGAAATTTTAATGCTCATTATGTTGTTTTCCCTGAAATTAATTGGGAAAATTTTTCAGACCAATTTTTAAAAGAAAAACTACATCTATTCAGACAGCAAACAACCACACAAATAGAACATTACGATGATTTGTCAAGCCTTTTTCATCTTTTTTGCCGAATAAACACCGTATTAATTGATTTTTGTAGAGATATGTGGACATATATATCCATGGATTATTTTAAACAAAAAATTAATCCTAATGAGGTGGGGTCTTCTGCTATGCCACATAAAGTTAATCCCATTGATTTTGAAAATGCCGAAGGAAATTTAGGCTTAGCACACTCCATTTTTCAATATCTTGCTTCAAAACTTCCTATATCAAGGCTTCAAAGAGACTTAACCGATAGTACTGTACTAAGAAACATTGGAGTGCCATTTGCACATACATACATTTCAATATTATCTATAGAGAAGGGACTACAAAAACTATTGGTAAATGAAGAGAAAATAAAAAATGATTTAGAAAATAATTGGGCGGTTATAGCAGAGGCTATTCAAAACTATTTAAGAAGTATTCATTACCCCAACCCATATGAAAAATTAAAAGAGATCACTAGAAAAAATACGGTTATAACACAAAGTATCATTTCAGAATTTATTCAAAGTTTAGAAATTTCGGAAGATCAAAAAAAGTACTTACTAAATATAACTCCTTTTAATTATACAGGAATATTTAACAAAATTTAGGCAACCAAAATACTTTTCACGCGTTAAAAGATAAAATAACGCATGAAATTAAAATTTTATTCCTTTTTTTTAATCATTTTTTTTCATAGCTGGAATTTAATTTGTCAAATCGTAATTGATGACACAAAAACTCCGGAGGAAATTATCCAAAAAATCACCGGTAATGGAGTAAAAATATCAAACCTACAATTAGTTTGTCCTAATAATGCGTATGGTTTTTTTGAATCCCCAAACACACCGGTTACAGAAGGTGTAATATTATCCACTGGAAAAGCTATAGGCGCAATTGGTCCTGACAATAATCCGGGATTTTCATTCAATCATGGTACTGCAGGCGATAATCAACTAGATGTTATTGCTGGTTATCCAACCTATGATGGATGTATAATGGAATTTGATATTATACCACAATGCGATATATTAAAACTTGGATACTTTTTTGCATCTGAAGAATATCCCTTAGACTTATCTAAAAATTTTAACGATGTGTTTGCATTCTTTGTAAATGGAATTGATCCAAACGGAGGTATGTATGTTGACTACAATGTGGCATTAGTTCCGGCAACATTAGATCCGGTTAGTGTATTTACGGTAAATCATATAAATAATGCGGGGTATTTTGTAGATAATACAGCCGGTGTTACATTACAGTTCGATGGCCATACTACTCGACTTGAAGCTGAAATACCTGTAGTAAGTTGTGAAAGCTATCACCTTAAAATTGCAATAGCCGATGTTACCGATGGTATATTTGATTCCGGAATATTTTTAGAAGGTAACTCTCTAAATTGTTCAAATGTGGTATATGCAGATAATACAAATATTTCTAATGCACAGGAAAATTGTAAAAATGGTTTTATTTCTTTATGTAGGTCTGATGATTTACAAAATCCTTTACAAGTTAATTATCAAATTTTAGGTGACGCCATCAATGGAACTGATTATGATTTAATAGATAATTTTGTAATTATACCCGCTTTAAGCGAATGCACGCAAATTAATATTAATCCAATAGATGACAATACAATTGAGTCAACAGAGTACGTGAAAATTGTATTTCAACCGGGACCATGCAATATTTTTGATACCGTTACGATTGAAATAGCAGATAAATTTACTATAACTGCTGGGGATGACAAAACAACTTGTTCTGGAAGTCCTGTAATAATTGGAGTTAATCCAAAGCCCGGACACGCATATTCTTGGAATCCTGCTGTAAATGTTAGCAATCCCTTGCTGTCAAACCCGTTATTTACATTAACAACTGGCAGTAGTAACATTGAGCAAGAAATACTTACACTAACCGTAGATAGTGCAGGATGTATAGCGTCAGATGATATTCAAATTACATTATATCCATTACCTAATGCAGATTTTACCGTAAATGACATATGCTTAGGTAATCAGGCAAATTTCAACAATCAATCGTTTGCTAATAATGGAATTCTTACTGATTATCAATGGATGTTTGGAGATGGATATATTTCGAATACTGAAAATCCAACTCATGAATATTTGTTTGATGGAATATACAATGTAACTCTTCAAGTAACCGATGATTTTGGATGTAAACATGAAAAAATCATACCCATTAATGTTTGGCAATTACCAATAGCTAATTTTGATGTAATTAATGCCTGCGAAGGAGAAACTACTTGTTTTAATGATTTATCGGTAAACGTAGCAGGTGACCCCATTGCCGGTTGGCTTTGGAATTTTGATGATGCAGGAGCTAATTCTATGATTCAAAATCCATGTCATGATTATGCAGGTTCTGGAAATAAAAATGTTCAACTCATTGTTTCCTCCAATAAAGGCTGTATTGGCGTAACTCAAAAAATCGTTTCCATTTACCCAAAACCTAAAGCACAGTTTGATACTCAAAACAATTGTGCAGGATCATCAACGTTGTTTGAAAACCTTTCTTATGTTTCATTTGGAACCATAAACAACCATACATGGTATTTTGACGTATATGGAACTTCCAATATAGAAAACCCAAGCTTTAATTTTCCAAATACAGGCCTTGTAACCATTTCACTTGTTACAAAAACAGCTACCGGTTGCAAGGACTCAACCAGTGAAGTAATTGAAATTTTTAAAAATCCTACCGCAGACTTTTTAGTTTCTACCACAAAATCTTGTCAAAACTCCTGCGTTGAATTTTATAATAATTCATTCGACTCGTATGGAAATTTAAGTTATTTCTGGGATTTAGATAACGGAAATTATTCTATCGACTCAACCCCTGTATTTTGTTACGAAAACACAGGCTTTTATTCTGTTACTTTAAATGTAGAAAATATTCACGGATGTAAAGACACTAAAACTCAATACGATGTGATTGAAATTTTAGATAAACCGGAAGCTATTTTTAATGCATCACAACAAACTGATGTTTTTGATCCTTCGGTATTTATACAAAATTATTCTTTAGGAAACATTGCTAGTTACGAATGGACTATGGATGATTCCGTTTTTATAAAAAACGATAATAAAAACTTTTATTATTTTTTCGATAAACCGGGCGACTATCAAATTACTTTAATAGTTACCAATCAAGATGGGTGTAAAGATACTATGTCATATTCCGTAAATATCAAAAACAGATATCAAGCCTGGATACCAAATACATTTACACCAGATAAAAACGGTAAAAACGATGTGTTTTATCCTCAGTTATATTTAGGAGATCAAGAAACATATAGCATGGAAATTTTCACACGATGGGGAGAACGAATATACTACACTCAAAAAGGGATCGCTTGGGATGGAAGAAACGAAGAAACAAATGAGCTTATGAAACAGGATGTATATGTATATAAAATTTCTATAATAGATGAGTTTGGTGAAAACATATATTTTGTAGGTCATGTTAACTTAATTAGATAAAATGCGTTTACTGTATATTATATATTTATCTCTTTTTTGGAATATACTTGAAGTATTCAATCAATGTCCTAATTCTGACTTTAGTTCTGGCAACTTTTCAAATTGGACTGGAACATGTACAAATTATTCCAATTCATATTCTTTTAGCGGAGTCCCCCCTATTTTAGCCGCTCCTCAAGGCAATATTCGACATAGAATACATAACGATCCGGTTCCTGTATATGATCCAGTTTTTTGTGGCAATGTTTCTAGAACTCCACCCGGAAAAACTTGGTCTGCACAATTAGGAAATATTAGCCAAACAGATAATTTTGGTCCCGGATATTGGAATGAAAGCCAAATTGATATTTTAGAATATACGGTAACAGTATCTCCTGATAATAATTTATTATTATATCATTTCGCTACTGTTTTACAAGAACCTGATGATAATGATTGTGATGGTGTGATTGCTGGAATTCCAACACATTCTGCTGGTAACCGACCTCGGTTGGAAATAGAAGTATTAGAAAAATCAACCGGAAATTTAATTCACCCCAATTGTGGGAAATGGGAAGAATTTGCCGACCCAACTTCTCCGGTTATTAGAACGTGTAACGATATAACATGTGTTTATTACAGAGCCTGGACGACTATTGGCGTTGATTTAAGAGCTTATGAAAATCTTCCTGCCCCAAATAATGAAATCACACTTCGATTTAAAAATTACGATTGTGGGTATGGTTTACATTTTGGATATTCTTACGTATCTGCCGAATGTAAAAAATTAGAAATAAATGTAGAGTTTTGCGAAAAATCAAATCAAGCTATTTTAACTGCTCCAGAAGGGTTTTATTACCTATGGCAAAACGGAGCCAGTACTCAAACCATAGTTTGGCCAAATCCAGTTGCTGGTGATATTGTAGAAGTACAATTAATTTCCATGCAGGGTTGTGTTAGTATTTTAGAAACCACCTTATACCCTACAGAAGTATCTCCAGATTTTACGGCCAATAAATTTGAAGAATGTGTTGGAATAGAAATTCAGTTTGATGATTTATCTACTGCCTTAAATACTCAAAATAACGAACCTTTAAATATCATTGAATGGATGTGGGATTTTGGAGACGGAAATACTTCTTCTGATCAACATCCATCACACACCTATAATGTGCCCGGAACATACAATATTCAGTTAATTGCTGTGGCAGAAACGAATTGTAAAGACACAATAGAAAAACAAATCATTATACACCCTAAACCCATTGCTGATTTTATTGTTCAGAACGGTTGTTTAGGAACAGATATTGTATTTACAGATCAAAGCGATGTTTTGAGCGGAAATATTAATCAGTGGAATTGGAATTTTAACAACCCTGCATCACCGGATAATACAAGTACAAATCAACATCCTTCCCACATTTATCAAAACCAAGGAAATTATCAGCCCGAACTTATTGTAAGCACCGATAAGGGTTGTAAAGATACAGTATCATATCCATTAACAATTCACCCACTCCCTGAAGCAAATTTTAGCTATAAAGACAATTGTGCCGGTAAATTTGTAACATTTACCGATGAATCTATTGCAAATAGTCCATTAATACAAGCATGGCTATGGAATTTTGGCGATGGATCTGCATTATTTGCAGGTCAAAATCCTGTGCATAATTTTCCTGCAACAGATGTTTACAATGTCCAACTTATTGTTTCAAACTCAAATGGTTGTATTAATCAAGTAATTATTCCTGTAGAGATTATTGCCTTTACTGCCGACTTCAATTTTGACACGGTTTGTTACAATCAAGAAACCTCATTTAGCGATATCAGCATAGGTAATACAGTACAATGGGAATGGAATTTTGGCGATGGAACTACCAGTATTGATAAAAACCCTACACACACTTTTTCTGAACCTGGAACACATGAAGTAATTTTTTATACTAAAACAAACGAAGGATGTGAATCGGAAATAAGAAAAAATATTTTGGTTTATCATAATCCCATTACAAATTTTAATGCCAATAAATATGAAGGATGTATTCCATTATGTATTGAATTTAAAGACTACTCATTTGATGCAGAAGGCATTTCGGGATGGGAATGGAATTTAGATGACAATCAATCATCATACAATCAAAATCCAGAATTTTGCTATTCTACTCCCGGATATAAAGATATATCTCTAATTATTACTTCAATTTATGGGTGTAAAGATTCCATGGAATGGAAAGAAATGATTCACGTTTATGAATCCCCTGTAGCTGATTTTAGCTACGCACCAACCAAAATATATATTGACAACCCAATGGTAACCTTTTCTAATTCAAGCATAGGTGCTGAAAGTTATAAGTGGAATATTGATAAATTAGGCGTTTCATATGAAAAGGATACAGCATTCTTTTTTCCACAAGATGTAATAGAAACATACGATGTATGTTTAATAGCCATAAGTGAAGCAGGGTGTATAGATACTGTTTGCCAAGAAATACCTATACTGGGTATTTATGTTTTTTTACCTTATAACACGTTTACTCCAAACAACGAAGATTTATTAAACGATTATTTTATTCCCGTAATAATAGGTGCCGATCCCGAACATTTTGAATTTTCGGTGTACAACAGATGGGGTGAATTACTCTACTATACACAAAAACTTAATGATCCATGGGATGGGAAATTTAAAGATGAAATAGTAAAAGAAGATGTATATGTTTGGGAAATACGAACCCGAGAAAAGGCAACCGGAAAACAACACAGACATTACGGACATGTTACAGTACTGGGGAAGAGTATTAAAAAATAATTTTTAAAAAAATATTCTACCATACTAAAAATATATATTTTTGATACTATAAAACTAAAAAGTGTCTAAAATTATTACATATAGAGTAGCATTTGATCAGGAAGAAACCTGTTTTAGAGAAATTGAAATGCTTGATACACACACTTTTTTTGATTTTCACAATCAAATCATTCAAGAGTTTGATTTAGAAAAAGGTCAATTAGCTTCCTTTTACGTTAGTAATGATAATTGGGATAAAGGGCAAGAAATAACATTAATGACCATGGATTTTGATGATGGAAGTAAAACCATTGAAATGTCCGATACTTTGTTACATCAAATATCCAATGCAAAAGGTCAAAAATTAGTATATGTATATGATTTTATGAATATGCTTTGTTTTTTTATTGAACTATCAAACATTCATGAGTCAAGCAACCTAAAAAACAATGAATATCCTAAATGCACCTATTCAGTAGGAAAAATAACCAATGCCAAAAAAAATAATATAAAGATATTACCTGAAGACGAAAAATTATTATTATCTAACATGAGCAAAAAAAACAATCCTAAAAAACCCCTCAAAAAAGAGGATGATATTTTTGAAGGGTTTGATGATTTTGAAAATTACTCAACACAAGATGATGAAGATGATTTTCAAGATTTAGATGAAAAACCACTGAAACCAAAAGGAAAAAAAGAAGTTTTTGAAGACGACATTTTTGATGGGTTTGATGACTTTGATCAAGGTGGTTCTTCATATAATGATGATGACTTAGATGGTTTTTCACGATCATCATACGATGATTAATTAAACATTGAACTCAAAAATAATAATAGTAGTTGTTGGACCAACGGCAGTAGGAAAAACAAATACTAGTATAGAACTTGCTAAGCAATTAAATGCAGAAATATTGTCTGCTGATTCCAGACAATTTTACAAAGAGTTAAATATTGGTACATCTAAACCAACTAAGGAAGAATTAACTACAATTCCACATCATTTTATCGATATAAAAAGTATCCAAGATTATTACAGTGTTGGAGATTTTGTTGACGAGGCAACTCATTTCTTAAAATCTTACTTTTTAAATAAAAACATTATTTTATTAACAGGAGGGTCCGGATTATATATAAATGCATTATGTTATGGTATAGATGAACTTCCAAAAGTAAATATACAAATACGAGAAGAATTAAATAATTTATATATAAATAAAGGTATAGAAGAACTACAAAAAAAATTATTTTCCACCGACCCCGAGCAATATAGTTCCATAGATATTCATAATCCTATGAGAATAATACGAGCATTAGAAGTATTTTACCAAACAGGAAAAAAAATTTCAACATTACATTCCCAAAAAAAATCAGCAAGATTACCCTACCATATTTGGCACATAGGATTAAATGCCGATCGTAATACGTTATATCATAACATCAATAAAAGACTTGAAATTATGGTAAACAATGGATTAATAGATGAAATAAAATATTTATTGGAAAAATTCCCCAACAACCCTATTATTCAAAAAACAATAGGCTACAAAGAATTTATACCACATTTTACAGATCATGAAAATATAGATCAATGTTTGGAAGAAGCAAAAAAAAACTCGAGGAATTATGCAAAAAGACAGCTCACTTGGTTTAAAAAAAATAAAGAGATAACTTGGTTTCATGTAGAAGACAAAACATATTTACAGGATATATTTATACACATAAATAATTTAAAAAAAAGTGTTGCAATATTTTAGATATTTAAAAAAAAATCATATTATTGAACAAAAAAAAACTTGAAAAAGATTCTGATAATATTTTTGTTACTTATTATAATATCCGAGGGAAATTCTCAAGGAGTATTTAAAGGTAATTATTGGAAACAATATCGAAAAGAAGTAACCTTTGGTATTGGTGCTACAAATTTTTTAGGTGAATTAGGAGGACGAGACCAAATAGGAACTGATTTTGCACAAGATTTAGAAATTAATGCGACAAGATTTGTGGTTCAAGGTGGTTATCGATATTATTTAAGAAGAGACATGGCTGTTAGAGGAAGTCTTTTTGCCGGAGTTTTAAGTGGTGATGATAAACTAACTAATGAACCATATAGAAATAACAGAGGTTTGCATTTCAGATCGCAAATTGTAGAAGGAAGTGCCGTATTTGAATATCATCCATTGCAAGAAAAATCGGGAGCAAAATACAAAATTAAAGGATCTAGAGGTGTAGGTAGGTCAAAATTTGGAATATATGGATTTGGAGGTATAGGATTTTTCTTTTTTAATCCTCAAGGACAATATACGGATGGAAAATGGTACAATTTAAAGCCCCTTGGTACAGAAGGTCAAGGATTACCTGGTGGTCCAGCTGAATATAGTAATTTTGGATTAGCCATGCCTTATGGTTTTGGATTTAGGTATTTATTAAGGTCTAAATGGAGATTATCTTTAGAAGCTGGGTTAAGAAAAACATTTACAGATTATATTGATGATGTAAGTACTGTATATTATGACAAACAAGTAATAGAAGCAGAAAGAGGTCCAATTGCCGCCTATTTTTCTAATCCAAATACAAAAGATTTTGATTATCCAGGGTTAGTAAATACTGCAACAGGTCAACAAAGAGGCGATCCTGAAGATAAAGATACTTATATGTTTTTAACCTTTAACTTATCATATAAAATAGTTAAAACCAAAGGATTTAAACGTATTAGAAGCAGAAGATCTGTTCCGTCATTCTAATTTTCCTCTTTCATTAAAAATAGATTTTGTAACTTTGTTTCATGCGTAAAATATTTTACATACTTATACCTATATTATTTATTAATAATTTATACACTCAGGTAGTAGGTGGCCAAAATTTAAAGCTTCAAACACTGTTTAATACTGGAAAATATGAAGACTGTATGTTTAAAGCCGAAAGATTAACACAATCGGATAAAACATCTAAAGATCCTGAACCATATTTATATATGTCGATGTGTTTCTATGAAATTTCTTTAAAAGAAGAAGGAGAACTGAAAGAAAGTTACAAAAACCCCTTAAACGATGCATTAAAATATGCGTTGAAATATCGAATGAAAGATAGAAAAAATGAGTTGTATGAACAAAACATGGAATATTTTATAAAGTTAACAGGTGCTGTTGGAAGAGAAGCCTCTGCCGCTATAAGTAGTGGTGACTACAGAAAACCTATATCTTTATATACCAATGCATTAAAATTAGTAGAAGATACTATTATTTTATTTTCCAAGGGAGTATGTGAAGTATTAACCAAAAATTTTACTGGAGAAAAAAATATTCAAACTTCCTTAAAATATTTAAAAGAAAGAATGGAAAATGAAGATTATAAAAAATCAATCCCATCAGAACTTAAAGAAATATTAGTGGATGGAACATTAGCATATTGCGACTATTTAGTTGATAACAACCAAGAGGAAACTGCTAAAGACATTATTCAAACTACTTATGCTATATTACCGGAAGAAAAAATTATAAAAAATAGATTTATGAAGCTATGGAATATTAAAGAAGATGAAAGACCCGAATATAAAAATGGTGTTAAGATGATTTACAAACAATTTGAATCTGAACAAGATTCAATGTTATCAATCCCTAAAGATACTATTCAAACTACACCAGCTGACTCTTTAAGAAATTAGTGTTTTGTTGGATAAAAGTGATGCTTTCTATCATGTATTGATGCATAAAAACATCTTCTGAAACTGTTGGAATAGATGTTCTGTATTTATTGTATATTTCTTGAATAAAATCAGAAGAACCAAATGGTTTTCTAAATTCCAATGCTTGGAATGCTGTAAATAACTCGATGGCTAATATTTTTTCAACATTTTGTACCACAGAAAAACATTTTGTTGCAGCATTTGCTCCCATACTCACATGATCTTCTTGTCCGTTAGAAGAATCAATGCTATCAACGCTTGCCGGAGTACATAATTGTTTATTCTGGCTAACTATAGAAGCAGCGGTATATTGTGGAATCATAAAACCTGAATTAATACCAGGATTTGAAACTAAAAAACTAGGTAAATTTCGGTTTCCTGAAATTAATTTATATATTCTTCTTTCAGATATACTTGCTAACTCCGAAAGCGCAATACTTAAATAATCAAGTGTTAAAGCTAAAGGTTCAGCATGAAAATTTCCACCCGATAAAATTTTGTCCTCCTCCATAAATACGGTAGGGTTATCGGTAACAGAATTTAATTCACACTCAAAAATATTAGCTATGTGATGATATGCGTTTTTTACAGCACCATGAACTTGTGGAATGCATCTAAAACTGTAAGGATCTTGTAATTCTTTTGATATTTTACTCTGTATTTCACTATTTAAAAGATTATTTAAAACATTTTTGGAAGTAGTTATTTGCCCTTTATGTGGTCTTATATTCATTAATAATGAATGAAAAGGGGATAAATTACAAGCATAAGCGTCTAGTGAAATACTGGCTATAATATCTGCCCAACGAATTAAATCATGTGTTTTATTTAAACACCAAATTCCATATGATAATATAAATTGAGTACCATTAATTAATGCTAACCCTTCTTTAGATTTTAAAGCTATAGGACTGCCTGAAATATTTTCAGCAGAAATAACCTTATTATTTTCCCAAACTTGTCCTTTGTGTATTAAAGGCAAACTAAGATGTGCCAAAGGAGATAAATCCCCCGAAGCTCCTAAAGAACCTTGTTTATAAATTACGGGTAAAATATTTTGATTATAAAATTCTATCAGTTTTTTAATAATCGCAGGTTGTACCGAAGAATATCCTTTGGACAAAGATTTAACCTTAGTCAGCAACATAAGTTTAATAATTTCTGCCGGAACATACTCTCCTAATCCACAAGCATGTGATAATAATAAGTTTTCTTGTAACTTCGAAAGCTTATCGATTGAAACTTTAGTATTGTATAAAGCACCAAAACCTGTATTTATTCCGTAATACACATTGTTTTCTTCAACTTTTTTATCTAAAAAATCTCTTGAATTTTGAATAACATCTAAAGAAGCTGTGTCTATGGTTAAATTAATATTATTTGAGATTGTGTTGTAAACATCTTCCAACCTTAACCAATCTTGGTTAATTTCTAATGTATTCATGTTAATTGTAAATATTCGATAAGTTGTTCTTTAGAATTCTTTACGGTTTCTTCTCCGGAAATCATGTTTTTTATTTTAACAGTAGCGGACTGCATCTCATCATTTCCTACAATAATAACAAAAGGAATGTTTTTATCATTGGCATATTTAAACTGTTTTTTCATGCCCAAAGAATCAGGAAATAATTCGGTTGAAATGTTTTTAGAACGCAAAAATTGTATCATTGGCATGCAGTATTCCGCCTCAACATCTCCAAAATTTACAAAAAGCACCTGAGTATGATCTATTTCATGTTGAGGAAATAAATTACGCTCCAATAAAATATCGTAAATACGATCGGCACCAAAAGAAACCCCTACTCCAGAAACATTTTTTAACCCAAAAATTCCGGTTAAATCATCATATCTTCCACCCCCGCTTATGCTGGAAGGAAAATCATCCGATGTAACTTCAAAAATGGCTCCCGTGTAATAATTCAATCCCCTAGCTAGGGTTATATCAAAGTGTACATTAGATACAGATAAATGGTTTGATTTTTCCATAACCCACTTTAACTCTTCAAAGCCTTTTTGGGCAATAGGAATGTAGTTTAAGGTGTTTTGAATTTTTTGTATAGAATCTGATTCTTTGTATAATGACATAATTTCCTCTAATTTAAACATTGAAGTTAGAGGAATTTGTTTAGCCAATAATTCTTCTTTTACTTTTTCCCAACCCATTTTATCTAATTTATCCAAGCCAATAGTAATATCCATTAATTTATCAGGAACTCCCATATATTCAGAAATACCCGCAAGAATTTTCCTGTTGTTTAGTTTGATTTTTACCTTAGGTACTTTTAATACCGAAAACACTTCATGTAAAATAAGTATTAACTCTACTTCATTCCATAAAGAATTTGAGCCAATTACATCTACATCGCACTGATAAAATTCTCTGTAACGTCCCTTTTGAGGTCTGTCGGCACGCCATACAGGTTGTATTTGATATCTTTTAAACGGAAATGTTATTTCATGTTGATGTTGTACTACATATCGCGCAAAAGGCACGGTTAAATCATATCGTAACGCTTCTTCAATATGCTTAGATATGTTGCCTTCAGAAATATTGTCCAACATTTTTTCTAATTTCTCTCCACGAGGAAAAATTTTAAAAATTAATCGGTCACCCTCCTCACCATATTTACCCGTTAAGGTTTCTAATAGCTCGTAAGCCGGAGTTTCTATTGGATTATAACCGTATTTTACAAATACAGAACGAATAGTATTAAAAATATACATTCTTTGCTTGGCCTGTATTGGACCAAAATCACGTGTGCCCTTAGGTATTGAAGGTTTTGACATAAAATTACCTTACCAATTTTTTATATTTTATTCGTTGTGGAATAAGGTCGCCCCCTAAACGTTTTTTTCTGTTTTCTTCATATTCAGAAAATGACCCTTCAAAAAAATATACTTCAGAGTTTCCTTCAAAAGCAAGGATATGAGTGCATATTCTATCTAAAAACCATCTATCGTGTGATATAACTACTGCACAACCTGCAAAACGCTCAATACCTTCTTCCAATGCTCGTAATGTATTAACATCTAAATCATTGGTGGGTTCGTCTAATAATAAAACATTGGCTTCTAGCTGTAAGGTCATGGCTAAATGCAATCTGTTTCGTTCACCTCCTGATAATACGCTTATTTTTTTCTGCTGATCATTCCCATTAAAATTAAATCTAGATACATAAGCACGAGCATTAATTTTTTGATTTCCAATCTCAATTAAATCAAGTCCGCCACTTACTACTTCATACACAGTTTTATTGGGATCTAAAGCTTTATGAGTTTGATCTACGTATCCAATTTTTACGGTTGGGCCTACTTTAAACGAACCCATATCAGGTTTTAATTCCCCCATAATCATTTTAAAAAGTGTTGTTTTACCTGCTCCATTGGGTCCTATTACGCCTACAATTCCTGCAGGAGGTAATTTAAAACTTAAATGCTCATACAACAATTTATCTCCAAATGATTTTGAAATATCAATCACTTCAATAACTTCATTTCCTAACCGGGGTCCATTGGGAATAGGAATCTCCAAGGTAGCTTCTTTTTCTTTTACATCTTCCGATAATAATTGCTCGTAATTGTTTAAACGTGCTTTGCCTTTAGCTTGTCTTCCTTTAGCTCCTTTTCTAACCCATTCTAACTCTCGCTGTAAAGCTTTTTGCCGTTTACTTTCCGTTTTTTCTTCTTGTGCTAATCTTTTCGCTTTTTGATCTAACCATGAGGAATAATTTCCTTTCCAGGGGATCCCCTCTCCCCTATCCAATTCTAATATCCAACCAGCTACATTATCTAAAAAATAACGATCGTGTGTAACAGCTATTACAGTTCCTTGATATTGTTGTAAATGCTGTTCTAACCAATGTACGCTTTCAGCATCTAAATGGTTGGTAGGCTCATCTAACAATAATACATCGGGCTGTTTTAAGAGCAACCGACATAAAGCTACTCGTCTTCTTTCTCCTCCAGACAAGTTTTTTACAGGGGTATCGCCATCAGGTGTTCTTAAAGCATCCATAGCTACCTCAAGCTTATTATCCAATTCCCACCCCCCAAGTTGATCTATTTTTTCTTGTACTTTTCCTTGTTTTTCAATTAAGGCGTTCATTTTATCCGGATCGTTTAATATCTCTTCATCCATGAACTTAGCGTTGATATCTTCAAATTCTTTCAATAAATCTACCAACTCTTGTACGCCCTCTTGAACGATTTCTTTTACAGTTTTGGTTTCGTCTAATTTAGGTTCTTGAGGTAAATATCCAACCGTATATCCTTCAGAAAAAACTACTTCTCCTTGAAAATCCTTATCTTCCCCTGCAATAATTCGCATTACAGTAGACTTACCTGCTCCATTTAAACCTAAAATCCCAATTTTTGCACCATAAAAAAAGGACAAGTAAATATTTTTTAAAATTTGTTTTCCTTGTGGAGTAAACTTATTAACGTTTACCATAGAAAAAATCACTTTTTTATCATCGGCCATATTCAATTTTTATGCAAATATCTTTATTTATGTGAAATAAAAAAAGCCATGTAAGATATCTTACATGGCTTTCGGGAAATAAATTTGTTATTTAATTACAAACTACAATTGTTTTACCGCTATCAGAGGATTCTATTTTTTTAAATAATTTTCCGTCCACATAAATTTCATATCCTTCTTTTACCGGTTTTTTTTCTTTCGCTCCTGCATTAAGCGAACCTTCAGCAGGAGATCCATCGCCGGCGAGCCGGTCTTGCGCCATTCCAGCCTGATC
>CAZEIM010000009.1:65181-74218 GCA_964512145.1 uncultured Flavobacteriales bacterium | reverse complement strand
CAAACGTTACAGTAAAGGCTATACCATACACATCTTGTGCAGGAATACTAGGTGTACCTAGCATAATAGGGATGGATAAAGCGATACTTACCATAGTGGTATCTACCGGAAGTTCGTAAAACAAGGTAGGATCCGTAACTGTGGCAGAAACATCCCCTTTGCTGTGCGTTAAACCATAGTTTAGTAAAATAGGCAATCCATCTAAATAATCGATGGTTCCGTCTCCATTACAATCGGCATGTTTATAGTTTACTCCACTTGCAAAATTTTGAGACCAATCAGAAGCAGCTTGTCCTATCCAAGCATTGGTAGCTCCGCTACGAACGGGTCCGGTGGTATTATAAGCAATACCTATAGGAAACACATCAAATACATTGGCTACTCCATTGGAGTTTGCATCACCGGGCCAGACTAACGTACTGTCCAAGATTTGTAAAAATGATTTTGTATCATATGTACTAGAAACCACCGTTGTACAATGCCCTGCTACTAAATACCCCCCATTGTTTAATTCTACTACACTATGGGCATAATAAAATGTGTCATTAGTAGCAGGATTTATGCCTTGGTCATCAAATTCATATAATTTATTCCCGTTAATATCTGTAATTATATAATCTGAATAGTACCCACCTGCAAACATTAAAGTATTATTTATACTATGATGAGAAAAATGAGTTAATGTCCAAAAATCGTTTGGAATTGAGATAGGAATAGATGCGGTACTATTTACATTTCCGGTAATTTCGTTTACATATAGTAAATGAATATTTGTTTGAGGTTCAGAATATGCAACAATTAAATTACCGTTGGCAAATTTAACTAAATGATTAGTTGCAAAATCAGATGTTAATGTATTTGTAAAAATATGAGATCCTGTAGGACTTAGTTTGGTTAGTTCAATGCTGCTGTTATAACTGGATGAAATTATTCCTGTAGTTAAATATATTTCCCCAATATTACTTTCTGTTATAGAAAATGCGCTTTCATTATTAGCAGGGTCTCCCAGTATTTGGGTCCATAGTAAGTTGTCGTTTTCGTCAAAACGTGCAACAAAGATATCTCTACTTGTTCCATTAAAACAACTTCCGGTAACCACATAATCACCATTGGCTGTTTTTATTAAATCTTTTACATAAACATCATAAATAGATAGAGTATCGGATAATGAAAAATAACTATAGGTACTATTATTATTCGAAACACGTATTATTTCAACATCTTCTCCAAGAGCACTAGCATTCCCGCTAAATCCTCCGTATGTTAATAAATCTTGGTTGTTTAACTGAATTATTTTCGATTCAAATCCTGAGGATGTTCTTACATGTAATCTTTCCCAAATTACACCACCTGATTTATTAACTTTTAAAATTCTCAGACTGTCACTAAAATATTGTGTATACATTACCATTGCTATGTTGCTGTCTTGTGTTTCTATAGCATGATTAATCCCTTGTTGAAAATTTGGATCACCTAACGATCCATAAACATAATCATATAGATGGTAATTATTGGCATTTAAACTAAAGTTTAACATTAATGAAAATGCACTTCCTAATACCAAGGAAGAAATAATTTTAAATTTATTTTTCATAAATCTATTTAATTTGTTATTACTTAAGATTTTTCTTTTTATCCCATCTAATATTTCAACGGGTGGTTGTTCTAAAATGTTTTTTGTTTTTTTCGAGTTCATAAAGCCTCCTTTTTTTAATTTATTAAAATTATACATAATTTGATACTACAAATATTCATAGAATAATTTCATGAAAAAACTTAAATATTACATAAAAGTATAAAAAAAAATGTATATTCATATTTGTAAATAATTGAAAATAAAATTTTTAAATAAATTAAATGTACGTAAAAAATACTTTTTTTGAAATTTTACATTCTTTAACCACCAAAGAATTCAGGCATTTTATGGAGTTTTTACAATCCCCTATGGTCAATAAAAATGAAAAATATATACGATTGCTTAAATACTTAAAACCTTTTCATCCTAATTATTTACATAAAAAACTTACAAAAGAAACCATATTTAAAGCCGTATATGGCAAAACTCCATATCACGATCAAACTTTTCGCTTATTAATGAGCGAAAGCACTCGTTTATTACAAAAGTGTATGGTGTATCATCAAGTATTACAGGATGAATTTCAACAAAAAATATATTGGTCTGATTTTTTACAGCGTAAAAGTAACATAGAAGACTTAATAGAGTTCTTAGAAAAAAAATCTATGTTAAGCACAAATTTTATCCATGAAAACACGTATAAAGAAAACATGATATGGAACGAAAAAAAATATCATTATATCACACAACATGCCCCTCGAAATCAAGAAGGAAATTTGCAGTCTCTCATTCAAGCCTTAGATGGGTATTATGTTTTAAAAAAGCTAAAAGTATATTGTGAAGGATTAAATCGGAAAAATATTGTTTCAGTAGAGTATCAAGATCCTTTATCCGAAATACTGTTTTCTCAACTTCCACTCATTCAAACTTTATTTAAAGCCAATACACTAATTATAGTTTATACTTATATATTACAAATGTTACAAACTAACGATGAAGAATATTTTAATAAAACATATGCCTATACCCAACAAAATATTAGTACTATTCATCCTTCTGAATTAAAGGATATTTTTAGCTTTTTACAAAATTATTGTATTAAACAGTCTAATGCAGGTAACCTTGAATATTTAAAAACGTTGTTTTCTATATATAAAATTCTTTTGCAGAAAGAAATTATTGTCGAAGACGGTCAAATACCCATGTACGATTTTAAAAATATAGCAACAGTGGCTCTTCGCCTCGGAGAATTTTCTTTTGTTCAGGAATTTACAGAAACCTATAAAAATGGACTTCCGGAAGCTTTTAAACAAAGTGCGGTAGCCTATAATATGGCTCGATTATTTTTTTATCAAAAAAAATATCGTGAAGCGTTAAAATATTTGCAACATGTTTCCTATGCCGATGTATATTATGAATTAGGTTGCCGAAGTTTACTGCTTAAAATTTATTACGAACAAGAGGATGCCTTGTTTTTTGATCACAGTATCACTTCCTTTAAAAATTATCTGTTGCGAGAAAAGCAAATTTCTCCTCAACAACTGAGTATTTATAAAAACTTTGTAAGTACCATCGCCCTATTATTTGACATAAAAATGGGTAATACACAAAAAATAGCTACACTTGAAAAGCGTTTGTCATTATATAAAAACATGGCAGATTACTCCTGGATTTTAGAAAAAAAAGCAGAAATATTAGAAGAATAAGTTCATCAATATAGAAATATAAATTTAACAATTTTACTATATTTGCCCACAATAACTATTGATATGGCAAATAAAGAAGCTTGGGGATCAAGAGTGGGATTAATTCTTGCAATGGCAGGAAATGCTGTGGGTTTAGGAAATTTTTTACGATTTCCGGTACAAGCTATACAAAATGGTGGAGGAGCCTTTATCATTCCGTATTTGGTATGTTTTTTATTGATGGGCTTACCTTTGTTGTTCATTGAATGGAGTACCGGACGCTTTGGTGGAAAGTTTGGCCATCATTCTACCCCTTTTATTTTACAAAGCATGGATAAACGAAAGTTATGGAAGTATATTGGAGTTTTTGGAATATTTACCAATATTGCAGTAGCAGCTTATTATTGCTATATTGAGTCATGGACTCTTTCATGGGTTTGGCATACTATTACGAGAACTTTTGAGGGACAAACACAAGAACAAGTGAGTCAATTTTTTACACAATATGTTTCTTTAAATACCAGCCAACCCATTGTTTTTTGGATAATTTGCTTGGTTTTAAATACCTGGATATTATCTAAAGGCTTAAGTGGTGGAGTCGAAAAAGTTGCCAAAATTGGAATGCCTCTATTGTTATTATTTGGTACTTTTTTAGCATATAAAGCCATTACGATTAAAGCAGGCGAAAATGGTGCGATTTTTTCTGGAACCACCGGCTTAAATTTTTTATGGACTCCCGATTTTAGTAGTATTTGGAGTGCTAAGGTATGGTTGGCTGCAGCGGGACAGGTGTTTTTTACTTTATCTGTAGGTATGGGGTCAATACAATGTTACGCTTCGTATGTGCGTTCAAAAGATGATATAGCTCTAAACGCTATGAGTGCTGGGTGGATGAATGAGTTTGTTGAAATTATTTTAGGGTCATCTATTATTATTCCTATAGCCGTGGGTTATTTAGGAATTGATCAGGTGGTTGAAATGACTAAAAGTGGAGGGTTGGGCTTAGGATTTAAAACCTTACCCTATTTATTTGAACAATGGGGTACTGTTTTAGCTATTATTTGCGGAGTATGTTGGTTTGGTTTGTTGTTTTTTGCCGGTGTTACCTCCTCATTAGCTATGGGAACACCCTGTATGGGATTTTTAATGGATGAGTTTGGCTGGAAAAGATCTAAGGCAGCATTAGCTTTTGGAATGGTAGTTTTTATATTAGGATTACCAACGGTTTTATTTTTTAATTACGGAGTGTTTGATGAGTATGATTATTGGGCTGGAACAGTGTCTTTAGTTGTATTTGCATTATTTGAAACCATTTTATTTGCCTGGATATTTGGAATAAATAAAGGATGGAACGAAATTAATTCAGGAGCAGATATAAAAATCCCCAATATATTCAAATTTATTATTAAATATATAACACCTCTATTATTGGGATGGGTATTTATAAGCAGTTTACCTGAAATATGGAATAAAATTTCAAATGCAGATTTGTATCAAAGTTTAGCAATGACTTCGGGCAATATGGAAGAACAAAAAGGCATACATACTAAAATATTTTTCATTAATTTTTCAAGATTAATCTTGCTGGGAATTTGGCTTTTTATAGCATATTTAGTGTATATAGCATATCGTAAACACAAAAGAATTTAATATGGATACTCCAGCTTTAATTATGATGATTACAACTCAAGTAGTAGTATTCTCTATTACTGTATACTTTTTCTGGAGAGTGCTTTCTACTCCTCCTAAAACAGAACCTGATTCATATACTGATAACGATTTAGATATAAATATGTAATGATTCGAAAGTTTTGGGATGATTTTTTATACTTAAATCGTACTCAAAAAATTACGTCCATTCTTATTTTATGTATAATAGTTATCTTACTTTTTATACAATTTTCGATAAATTATTTTATACCTACCCCTTCGGTTACTCTAAATCATACAGAATCTTTGCAACAAATTGATTCTTTGTATTCGCTTCAGAAATCAAAAGAAACTTTAATCTATGATACTCTTACAGTATTACCAAATAATGATACACTAAAATCGGAAAATTTTAATGTTAGTGCCCCTAAAACTATTCATGAGATTCATCAAACTCCAAAAATGAGCTTGAATAATTTTACGGAACAAACCTACATAAAAGGAGTTCCTAATTTTATTATTCAAAATATCATTAAATACCAAAAATTACTTGGAGGGTATCATTCTTTTTCTCAACTCAATGAAGTTTATGGAATAAATGATACGGTTTTTTCTATTTTACAAAAAAACACCTTTATAGATACGTCCTTGATTCATAAGTTAAACATCAATAAAGCCGAATTTAAAGAAATAAACAAACATCCTTACATAGATTATGAAACTACCCGTTTGATTTTTAAAGCAAGAAAACAAAAAAAAATAACGCAATATGATTTAAAAATTTTGTTAGATGATGATTTATATCTTAAAATTGCACCGTACTTAGTATTTGATGAGTAATATCCAGCTAATAAAAACATTTGTAAGAGAAATTCCTGATTTTCCAAAACCAGGGATAAACTTTAAGGATATTACCCCTATTGTTGAAAACCCACGTGCATATAAATTAGTGTTACAAGAGTTTATAAATAACCTACCACATGTAAATTTTAATAAAATAGTTGGTATTGAAAGTAGGGGCTTTATATTCGGGATGTTATTGGCAAATGAATTAAATCTACCATTTGTTTTAGCAAGAAAAAAAGGAAAATTACCCTATCAAAAAATATCTAAGCAATACGAATTGGAATATGGGACTTCTGAAATTGAAATGCATGTGGATAGTATTAAACCTAACGATAAAGTTTTGATACATGATGATTTGTTGGCAACCGGGGGAACTGCAAAAGCTGTAGCCGATATGATTATTGAACAGAATGCATCCGTAGATTCTTTTGCTTTCTTAATTGAACTAGAATTTTTAAAAGGTATAGATGCCTTAAAACCATTTACAAATAATATTGTTTCACTATTAAAATATTAAATCATGAATTTCGAATTGAATGAAAATCAAAAGATGATTGCCGAAATGATCAAAGATTTCGGTAAAACGAACATATTACCGCATGTGATGGATTGGGACGAAAAACAAGAGTTACCCATAGGTATTTTAAAAAAGTTTGGAGAAATGGGGTTAATGGGAGTGCTGGTCCCTACAGAGTATGGTGGTTCAGGTTTTGGGTATTTTGAATACGTAACCGCATTAACTGAAATTGGTAAAATGTGTGGTTCTATTTGTTTATCAGTCGCTGCGCATAATTCTTTATGCACAGGTCATATATTAGAGTTTGGGAATGAAGAGCAAAAAAGAAAGTATTTACCCAAATTAGCTAGTGCTGAGTGGATAGGAGCATGGGGATTAACTGAAACAGGAACTGGCTCAGATGCCGGAGGAATGAATACAACAGCAGTCATGGATGGAGATTATTGGGTTATAAACGGAGCTAAAAATTTTATTACGCATGGAATTTCAGGAAATGTTGCTGTAGTAATTGTTAGAACCGGAAATAAAGGCGATTCTCATGGTATGTCAGCCTTTATTATTGAAAAAGGCACTCCAGGGTTCTCCTCTGGAAAAAAAGAAAATAAATTAGGCATGAGAGCCTCTGAAACAGCCGAGCTCATTTTTGATAATTGTAGAGTCCATAAAAGTCAAATGTTAGGTAAGGAAGGAGAAGGGTTTATACAAGCCATGAAAATATTGGATGGAGGTAGAATATCTATAGCTGCTGTTTCTTTAGGCATAGCAAAAGGTGCTTACGAAGCTTCGGTTAAATACGCTAAAGAACGCCAACAATTTGGACGTCCTATTGCTGATTTTCAAGCTATATCTTTTAAGTTAGCGGATATGGCTACAGAAATTGAAGCGGCCGATTTATTAACTTTTCAAGCCGCTTACCTAAAAAATAATAAACAAAAAGTCACCAGACAATCAGCTTTTGCAAAATATTACGCATCTGAAGTTGCAGTAAGAGTATCTAATGATGCCGTGCAAATTCATGGAGGATATGGATATACCAAAGATTTTCCGGTTGAAAAATATTATAGAGATTCTAAACTTTGTACTATAGGGGAAGGCACATCAGAAATTCAAAAATTAGTAATCGCAAGAGATATTCTTAAATAAATTTTGAAAAAGAATAATATTATATATATATTTGCAACAAATTTTTTAAAAGATGTTAATTATACCAGTTAAAGAAGGAGAGTCAATAGATAAGGTTTTAAAAAAGTTCAAAAAAAAATTTGAGCGTGTTCAAATTTTAAAACAATTGAGAGAAAGAAAAAATTTCACAAAACCCTCTGTTACTAAACGGCAAACTAAAATCAGAGCCATCTACAGAAAAAAAATGCAAGATCAACAAGAAAATTTATAATTCACTATAACTTTTTTTTGTTTCATTCGTTATAAAAGCATCTTATGGATGCTTTTTCTTTTTCATATAAAGAATTTTTAAACTATCTTAAAGTAGTTAAAAGGTATTCATTACACACGATAGTCTCATACCAAAATGATTTAACTTCATTTAATTCTTTTTTAAAAAAGAATTTTCCCGAACTAAACTTTCCCGAAAATTTAAATAATACACATGTTAAGGCATGGATTTTAAATTTAAAATCAAATAAAATTAAAAACACAAGCATTAACAGAAAAATATCTAGTATTCAATCTTACATAAAGTATTTAAAAAACACAGAAAATATAAATATTCAATTAGATGTAAAGATGTTAAAGAAGGAAAAAAGAAACCCTGTATTTTTTACAGAAAAAAATATGAAAAATATTTTTAGTTCTTTTTCAAACATGGATTCTAACAAATTCATTCAGTTTCAAAATTATATCATAATAGATTTGCTTTATTCATGTGGATTGCGTGTACATGAGTTAATTAATATAAAGGTTGCCGATTTTGATCGAGTGAGAAAAACAATTAAAATTGACGGTAAAGGCGGAAAAGTAAGGTATATACCATTACCAGAAAAAACCTTTCAAAGTATATTGAATTTATTAAATTTACAAAATAATATAAATTCACTATATTTATTAACCAATGAAACAGGTAACCGTTTATATCCAAAATATATTTATAGAACAGTGAAAAGTATATGTAATATAGCTAATATTCAAAAAAACAGTCCGCATGTTTTAAGACATAGTTTTGCTACTCATTTATTGAATAGGGGTGCTGAATTAAATGCGATAAAAAATTTACTAGGGCATTCTAGTTTAGCAGCAACACAAGTTTATACACACAATACATTAGAGAAGATTAAGTCAGTTTATAAATCAGCTCATCCAAGAGCATAAATTTTTAAGTATGAAAGTAATTATTCAATCCATCCATTTTGATGCAGACAAAAAATTGTTAGATTTTATTCAAAAAAAAGTTGATAAATTAGATCAATATTACGACAGTATTTTAGGAGGAGAGGTTTTTTTAAGATTAGATAAATCTACAAGTCAGGATAATAAAATTGTTGAAATTAAAATTAATGTACCAGGTACAGATTTATTTGCTAAAAAACAATCTAAAACGTTTGAAGAAGCAACCGATGAGGTAGTGGAGGCCTTAAAATCTCAAATAATTAAGAAAAAAGCAAAATAATTTATAAAATACATTTGCTTTATTTAAAAAAAGTCATAAATTTGCAGACATTTTTAAGTCTGCGTTCTTTAAAAGTATGGTTTTTTAAATATTGCCGGTGTAGCTCAGTTGGCCAGAGCAGCTGATTTGTAATCAGCTGG
>CAZEIM010000009.1:64355-65150 GCA_964512145.1 uncultured Flavobacteriales bacterium | reverse complement strand
GGCTTTGTATATATTGGGGAGATACTCAAGCGGCCAACGAGGACAGACTGTAAATCTGTTGCCCTAGGCTTCGTAGGTTCGAATCCTGCTCTCCCCACCTCTAAAAATAAATTAAGCGGGAGTAGCTCAGCTGGCTAGAGCATTAGCCTTCCAAGCTAAGGGTCGCGGGTTCGAATCCCGTTTCCCGCTCAATTTTTTACTCTACTGGGGCTATTTTAAGCCGATGTAGCTCAGGGGTAGAGCACTTCCTTGGTAAGGAAGAGGCCACGGGTTCAATTCCCGTCATCGGCTCAGTGTTGTTTTTATTTTGTATTTATATATATTAATTTTAATTTAAATTTTTAATTATGGCTAAAGAAACCTTCAATCGTTCAAAACCACACGTGAACATAGGAACTATTGGTCACGTTGACCATGGTAAAACTACTCTTACAGCTGCTATTACCCAAGTATTAGCAAATAAAGGATTAGCTCAAAAGAGAGATTTTGATTCAATCGATAATGCACCAGAAGAAAAAGAAAGAGGTATTACGATTAACACTTCGCATGTTGAATATGAAACGGCAAACAGACATTATGCTCACGTAGATTGTCCAGGTCACGCTGACTATGTTAAAAACATGGTAACAGGGGCTGCTCAAATGGATGGTGCTATATTAGTAGTAGCTGCAACAGATGGTCCTATGCCTCAAACAAGAGAGCACATTCTTTTGGCTAGACAGGTAGGTGTTCCTCAGTTAGTTGTATTCATGAATAAAGTTGACTTAGTGGATGATCCAGAATTATTAGACTTAG
>CAZEIM010000009.1:0-64336 GCA_964512145.1 uncultured Flavobacteriales bacterium | reverse complement strand
GAAGTTAGAGAGTTATTATCTTTCTACGATTATGATGGTGATAATATTCCAATTATTAGAGGATCTGCTTTAGGAGGTTTAAATAACGATGCTAATTGGGTTGTTAAAATTGATGAATTAATGGCTTCGGTAGATTCATTTATTCCAGTTCCTGTTAGACAAACCGATAAAGATTTCTTGATGCCAGTTGAGGATGTGTTTACCATTACAGGTAGAGGTACTGTTGCAACTGGAAGAATAGAGTCTGGTGTAGTAAACACAGGAGATTCAGTAGAGATTATTGGATTCCAAAAAGACGGTGAAAAATTAACTTCAACTGTTACGGGGGTTGAAATGTTTAGAAAAATATTAGACAGAGGTGAGGCTGGAGATAATGTTGGAATTTTATTAAGGGGTATTGAGAAAGAACAAATAAAAAGAGGAATGATTATCTGTAAACCTGGTTCAATTAAACCTCATACTGAGTTTAAAGCTGAAGTTTATATTTTGAAAAAAGAAGAAGGAGGAAGACATACTCCATTTCAAAATAAATATAGACCACAATTTTATTTAAGAACTACAGATGTAACTGGTGAAATTACCTTAGGTGAAGGAAGAGAAATGGTAATGCCGGGAGATAATTTAACAATTACTGTTAACTTAATAGCTCCAGTAGCAATTAATAAAGGTTTAAAATTTGCTATTAGAGAAGGTGGAAGAACTGTTGGTGCAGGTCAAGTAACAGAAATTATTAAATAATAAGTGTATACCTGAGCGTATGAAAATCATACGCTCAGAATATATACGGGAGTAGCTCAGCTGGTAGAGCAGTGGTCTCCAAAACCAAAGGTCGCGAGTTCGATTCTTGCCTCCCGTGCAAAATAAAAATATGAGTAGTTTAAAATCATATATAGTTGAGTCTTATGATGAGCTAAAAAACAAGGTTACTTGGCCATCATGGAGTGAATTACAATCTAGTGCTATTATTGTGTTAATATCAACACTTATTATTGCATTGGTTATTTATTTAATGGATTTAGGGGGAAGTAATTTGTTAAAGCAATTGTATAAAATATTTTAGTAGGGTAGGATTATGATGAAGTGGTATGTAGTTAGAGCCATTAGTGGCAAAGAAAAAAAAGTTAAAGAACAAATTGAGCTCGAAATTAATAGAGCAGGTTTGCAAAATAACGTTTCTCAAGTATTAATTCCTACAGAAAAAGTTTATCAAGTAAGAAACGGTAAAAAAATAAGCAAAGAAAGAAATTATTTTCCTGGATATGTTTTATTAGAAGCAAATTTAGAAGGTGAAGTTCCCCATTTGATTAAAAATCTACCAAATGTTATCGGGTTTTTGGGTGCAGAAAAGAAAGGAAACCCTATTCCCTTAAGATTATCGGAAGTAAATAGAATTTTAGGAAAAGTAGATGAGTTATCTGATAAGAGTGAAGAAATGAGCATACCTTTTGTTGTTGGTGAGGATGTAAAAGTGATTGATGGCCCTTTTAACGGATTTAATGGTGTAATTGAAGAGGTAAATGAAGATAAAAGAAAATTGAAGGTAAGCGTGAAAATTTTTGGAAGAAAAACTCCTTTAGAGTTAAGTTTTTTACAAGTTGAAAAAGAATAATAATTAGTTAGTTTTATGGCAAAAGAAGTTACAGGGTTTATTAAGTTACAAGTAAAAGGTGGTGCAGCAAACCCAGCACCCCCTATAGGACCAGCTTTAGGTTCTAAGGGTGTAAATATTATGGAGTTTTGTAAACAATTTAATGCAAGAACTCAAGATAAAGCAGGAAAAGTATTACCTGTAGTTATTACAGTATATTCTGATAAATCTTTTGATTTTGTTATTAAAACACCTCCTGTAGCTGTACAAATTTTAGAATCAACAAAGTTAAAATCGGGGTCAGCTGAACCTAATCGAAAAAAAGTTGCTTCAATTACTTGGGATCAAGTTAAAACCATTGCAACTGATAAAATGCCTGATCTTAATTGTTTTACATTAAAATCAGCAATGTCTATGGTAGCAGGTACAGCGAGAAGTATGGGGGTAAATGTAACAGGAGAATTCCCCGCAAATATTTAATATTATACAACAATGGCAAGGATTACAAAAAAACAAAAAGAAGTAAGTACAAAAGTTAATTCTAATAAGTCATATACTTTAGAAGAAGCTAGCAAACTAATTAAAGATATAAACTATGCAAAGTTTGATGCTTCTGTTGACTTAGCGATAAGATTAGGTGTTGATCCAAGAAAATCGAATGAAATGGTAAGAGGCACGGTTTCATTACCACATGGTACAGGTAAAAATGTTCGTGTTTTAGTATTGTGTACACCTGATAAAGAAGCTGAAGCAAAAAAAGCAGGTGCTGATCATGTTGGATTAGATGATTATATTGAAAAAATAAAAGGTGGATGGACGGACATAGATGTTATTGTTACTACACCAAGTGTAATGGGTAAAGTTGGTGCATTAGGTAAAATATTAGGTCCTAGAGGTTTAATGCCCAATCCTAAATCAGGAACAGTAACAATGGAAGTTGGTAAGGCAGTTGAGGATGTTAAATCTGGTAAAATTGATTTCAGAGTAGATAAATATGCAATAGTACATGCTGCTATAGGAAAGGTATCTTTTTCTCCGGATAAAATATATGAAAATGCTAATGAGCTGTTACAAACTATCGTTAGACTCAAACCCGCTTCCTCCAAGGGTGCTTACATTAAAAGTGTTTATATGTCTAGCACAATGAGTCCAAGTATAATGGTAGATTTTAAACTCTAAGTTAATCGTCATTAAATTAATTCTAAAATGACAAAAGAAGAAAAAAACAAACAAATAGAGTTACTTGTAAAAGAAATTGAGAATAATCCTAATTTCTATCTTACAGATACTCTTGGTTTAAACGCAGAAAATACATCAAAGTTAAGGAGACAGTGCTTTAATCAAAACATTTCCCTAAAAATGGTAAAGAATACACTTTTAGTGAAAGCTTTACAAAAAATTGGAAAGGAAGATTATAAGGAAATTTATCCTTTAGTTAAAGGAAGTACTGCCATTATGTTTTGTGAAAGCTCTAATGCTCCTGCAAAATTAATTAAGGAATTTAGAGTAAAATCAGACAAACCGGTTCTTAAATTAGCTTATATTGAAGATTGTTTGTATGCTGGAGATAATCAATTAGAGGTTCTAGCTACATTAAAATCTAAAAATGAATTAATTGGAGATATTATTGGATTGTTACAATCTCCAGCTAAAAATGTTGTTTCAGCCTTGAAATCAGGAGGTAACAAATTAAGTGGAATATTAAGTACACTATCAGAAAAAAATTAAAGTTGAATATTTAAATTATTATTAACATGGCAGATTTAAAAGCTTTTGCTGAACAATTAGTAAACTTAACCGTTAAAGAAGTAAACGAGTTAGCTGAAATACTAAAAAATGATTATGGTATTGAGCCGGCAGCCGCTGCTGTCGCTGTTGCTGCTCCTGCAGCAGGTGGTGCAGCAGGTGGTGGTGCAGCAGAAAAAACTGAATTTGATGTTATCTTAAAATCAGGAGGTAACGATAAATTAAAAGTTGTAAAATTAGTTAAAGATCTTACTGGTTTAGGCTTAAAAGAAGCTAAAGATTTAGTAGATCAAGCTCCAAAACCTTTAAAAGAAGCAGTTTCAAAAGATGAAGCAGATTCATTAAAGAAACAACTTGAAGAGGTAGGAGCACAAGTTGAAATTAAATAATTTCAATATAAATTTTTAATGGCCTTCCCATTTTTTGGGAACGGCCATTTTTTTGCGTTTTTTTAAATTATTATTCACGTTTTATTTGATTAAAACAATATATGAATCAAAATCCTAATAGAGTTAGTTTTGCAACTGCTCAAAATAAGTTGGATTATCCTGATTTCCTCGAAATCCAATTAAAATCATTTAAAGATTTTTTCCAGCTGGAAACATCTCCCGAAAACAGATTTAACGAAGGTTTATTTAAAGTATTTGCCGAAAACTTTCCAATAAGTGATGCTAGGAATAGCTTTGTATTGGAATTTTTAGATTACTTTATCGACCCCCCAAGATATACTATTCAAGAATGTATTGAAAGAGGTTTAACGTATGGAGTTCCTCTTAAAGCAAAAATGAGATTGTATTGTACCGATCCAGATCATGAAGATTTTGAACCGACAGTACAAGATGTTTACCTAGGAACTATTCCTTATATGACTCCAAGAGGTTCTTTCGTTATTAATGGTGCAGAACGAGTAATTGTATCTCAATTACATAGATCTCCTGGTGTATTTTTTGGCCAAAGTTTCCATGCAAATGGAACTAAATTATATTCAGCAAGAGTTATCCCTTTTAAAGGAGCTTGGATTGAGTTTGCTACTGATATTAATGATGTAATGTATGCTTATATCGATAGAAAGAAGAAATTACCAGTTACTACGCTTTTTCGTGCTATAGGATATCAAACAGATAAAGATATTCTTGAAATATTTAACTTAGCAGAAGAAGTAAAAGTTTCAAAAGCAACTTTAAAAAAATATAAAGGAAGAAAATTAGCTGCAAGAGTTTTAAAAAGTTGGTTTGAAGATTTTGTTGACGAAGATACTGGTGAAGTTGTTTCTATAGAGAGAAACGAAGTAATTGTTGATAGAGAAGTAATTATCGAGGAGGAAACAATTGACTTAATTGTTGATTCAGGGGCTAAAAATATACTCATACATAGAGAAGATATAAATACTAATGATTACACTATTATATACAACACGCTTCAAAAAGATCCATCAAACTCTGAACTAGAGGCCATTGAACATATATATAGAGTTTTAAGAAATTCTGAGCCACCTGATGAAGAAACGGCTAGAGGTATAATTGATAAATTATTTTTCTCTGATAAAAGATATGATTTAGGAGACGTAGGAAGATATAGAATAAATAAAAAACTTAACTTAGATATTGAAGAGAGTACTAAGATATTAACTAAACAAGATATAATAGCAATTGTTAAGTACTTAATACAACTTATTAATTCTAAAACTGATGTCGATGATATAGACCATTTAAGTAATAGAAGAGTTAGAACTGTTGGAGAACAGCTTTATGCTCAATTTGGAGTAGGTTTAGCCAGAATGGCTAGAACCATAAGAGACAGAATGAATGTTCGTGATAACGAAGTATTTACGCCTATTGACCTAATTAATGCTAAAACTTTGTCTTCTGTTATTAATTCATTTTTTGGCACAAATCAGCTTTCTCAATTTATGGATCAAACAAATCCATTATCTGAAATTACTCATAAAAGAAGATTATCTGCGTTAGGGCCTGGTGGTCTATCCAGAGAAAGAGCTGGGTTTGAGGTGCGAGATGTTCATTATACACATTATGGTAGATTATGTACTATCGAAACTCCAGAAGGTCCTAATATTGGATTAATTTCTTCATTATGTGTTTACGCTAAAATTAACAAGCTAGGTTTTATTGAAACTCCGTACAGACAAGTTGATAATGGGAAAGTGCAGTTAGAGAAAGCCCCATTGTACTTAAGTGCTGAAGAAGAAGATAATAAAACTATTGCACAGGCTAATGCAAAGGTTGATGCAAAAGGTAATTTTACTACAGAAAAAGTTAAAGCACGTTTTGAAGGTGATTTTCCTGTTGTATCTCCAGATGAATTACATTTAATGGATGTTGCTTCTAATCAAATTGCCTCAGTTGCGGCTTCATGTATACCATTTTTAGAGCATGATGATGCAAACAGAGCGTTGATGGGATCAAATATGCAACGTCAAGCTGTACCTTTACTTAAACCGGAATCACCCGTTGTCGGAACAGGATTAGAGTATTCTATTGCTAAAGATTCAAGAGTTCTTGTTAATGCTGAGGGAGATGGTGTAGTTGACTATGTAGACTCTAAAATTATTAAAATTAGATATAAAAGAAATACAGACGATGAATTGGTTAGTTTTTCAGATAATTTAGTAACCTATGAATTAATTAAGTTTTCTAAAACAAACCAAAACACCTGTATAAACCTTAAACCAATTGTTAAAGTTGGTCAAAAAGTAAATGCTGGTGAAGTTTTATGCGAAGGATATGCCACCGAAAATGGAGAACTCGCATTAGGGAGAAATTTGATGGTTGCTTTTATGCCTTGGAAGGGATATAATTTCGAAGATGCAATTGTAATTAGTGAAAAAATTGTAAAAGAAGATATTTTTACTTCAATTCATTTAGAAGAATATACCCTTGAGGTAAGAGATACAAAAAGAGGGTTGGAAGAATTAACTCCTGATATCCCTAATGTGAGTGAAGAGGCCACCAAAAATTTAGATGAAAATGGAATTATTAGAATTGGAACCGATGTAAAGGAAGGGGATATTCTAATAGGTAAGATTACACCTAAAGGTGAAACAGATCCTACTCCTGAAGAAAAACTTTTGCGAGCAATATTTGGTGACAAAGCGGGTGACGTTAAAGATGCTTCTTTAAGAGTTTCTCCTTCAGTAAAAGGTGTAGTAATTGATAAAAAACTTTTTTCAAGGGTAATCAAAGACAGAAAAGCTAAAGCTCAAGAAAAAGAAATTACCGATAAACTTGATAAGGAATTTAATGATGATATGCTCGAATTAAGAGCTAAGCTCATAGAAAAATTGGTTAATATTTTAGACGGAAAAACTACTACTTCAATTAAAAATAACTTTAATGAAGAACTAGTTAAAAAAGGCGCTAAACTAACTAAGAAAATATTAGATGATTTAAATTATTCTAATATTTATCCTTACGATTGGACATCAGATTCTAAAACAAATGAGTTAGTTAGAAAGGTTTTACACAATTACAATTTAAAACGTGGCGATTTAGAAGCAGCCATGAAACGAAAAAAGTTTAATTTAATAATTGGAGATGAATTACCTGCAGGGATCATTAAATTAGCCAAAGTATATTTAGCTCAGAAAAGAAAATTAAAAGTAGGGGATAAAATGGCTGGAAGACATGGTAACAAAGGAATTGTAGCTAAAATAGTTCGTGAAGAAGATATGCCGTTTTTAGAGGATGGTACACCGGTGGATATCGTATTAAACCCTCTTGGGGTTCCATCTAGGATGAACTTAGGTCAAATTTATGAAACCGTTTTAGGCTGGGCTGGAAAAAAATTAGGGGTTAAATTTTCAACTCCAATTTTTGATGGTGCTAAAATTGAAGATATTGAAGAGTGGTCTAAAAAAGCAGGAATTCCTAAATTTGGTAGAACCCAATTATTTGATGGTGAAACAGGAGATAAGTTTGATCAATTAGCGACTGTTGGGGTTATATATATGATGAAATTACATCATATGGTAGATGATAAAATGCATGCTAGATCTATTGGTCCTTACTCTTTAATTACTCAACAACCTTTAGGTGGTAAAGCACAATTTGGAGGTCAACGTTTCGGTGAGATGGAGGTATGGGCTTTAGAAGCATTCGGAGCCGCTAATATTCTTCAGGAAATACTAACGGTTAAGTCTGATGATGTTATGGGAAGAGCTAAAACCTATGAGGCAATTGTTAAAGGTGAAACAATGCCTACACCAGGTATTCCTGAGTCTTTTAATGTGTTATTACACGAATTAAGAGGCTTGTGTTTAAACATACAACTTGATTAATTTTTTTACTAAATTCTAAATATTATATAATAGAATATGTCAAATTTTAAAAATAAAAAAGTAGTTGATAGTACTTTCAAAAGAATTTCTATCAGCTTAGCTTCTCCAGAAATGGTTTTGGAAATGTCTAAGGGTGAAATTAAAAAACCTGAAACTATTAATTATCGATCTTTTAAACCAGAAATGGAAGGTTTGTTTTGTGAGAGAGTTTTTGGACCTGTTAAAGATTGGGAATGTAATTGTGGTAAATATAAAAGAATAAGGTATAAAGGAATAGTATGTGACAGATGTGGGGTTGAGGTTACTGAAAAAAAGGTTAGAAGGGAAAGAATGGGTCACATATCTTTAGTAGTTCCTGTAGCCCATATTTGGTATTTCAGATCATTGCCTAATAAAATTGGTTACTTACTTGGAATACCAAGTAAAAAATTAGACGCGATAATTTACTACGAGAGATACGTTGTGGTTCAACCAGGTATTGCAAAAGGTAAAAACGGAGAGTCTTTATCTTACTTAGATTTTTTAACAGAAGATGAGTATTTAGAAATTATGGATACTCTTCCAAAAGAAAATCAATATCTTGAAGATTCTGATCCTAATAAGTTTATTGCTAAAATGGGTGCTGAAGCAATTTATGAATTGCTTACTAGAATTAATTTAGATGAGTTATCTTATAATTTAAGACATCAAGCCAATACCGAAACTTCTCAACAAAGAAAAAATGAAGCTTTAAAAAGACTTCAGGTAGTAGAAGCTTTTAGAAATGCGAATGAACATAGAGTAAATAAACCGGAATGGATGGTTATAAAAGTTGTGCCTGTTATTCCGCCAGAATTAAGACCTTTAGTTCCATTAGATGGAGGAAGGTTTGCTTCTTCTGACTTAAATGATTTATATAGAAGAGTTATTATTCGAAATAATCGATTAAGAAGGTTAATTGAAATTAAAGCTCCAGATGTAATTTTACGAAACGAAAAACGTATGTTACAAGAAGCAGTAGACTCACTTTTTGATAACTCAAGAAAAGTAAGTGCTGTAAAAACTGAATCAAATAGAGCATTAAAATCATTAAGTGATAGTTTAAAAGGAAAACAAGGTAGATTTCGTCAGAATTTATTAGGTAAAAGGGTTGACTATTCTGCTAGGTCGGTTATTGTGGTTGGACCTAATTTATTATTACATGAATGTGGTTTACCAAAAGATATGGCGGCAGAATTATTTAAACCGTTTATTATCAGAAAACTTATTGAAAGAGGAATTGTAAAAACGGTAAAATCTGCTAAAAAAATTGTAGACAAAAAAGAGCCTGTTGTATGGGATATTTTAGAGAATGTATTAAAAGGCCATCCTGTATTATTAAATCGTGCTCCAACGTTGCACAGATTAGGTATACAAGCTTTTCAGCCTAAATTAGTTGAAGGTAAAGCAATTCAATTACATCCATTAGTTTGTACTGCTTTTAATGCAGACTTTGACGGTGACCAAATGGCTGTTCATGTACCTTTAGGTAATGCCGCAATTTTAGAGGCACAAATGCTTATGTTAGCATCTCATAATATTCTTAACCCTGCTAATGGAGCCCCAATTACTGTTCCTTCACAGGACATGGTATTAGGGTTATATTATATTACAAAACAGAAAAAAACAGACAATAAAATTACCGTTCGAGGAGAAGGATCTATTTTTTATTCACCAGAAGAGGTAATTATTGCTTATAACGAAAATAAAATCGATTTACATGCTACCATAAAAGTTAAGAAACGAATTATGGAAAATGGAGAGTGGGTGGTTAAGGTAATCGATACATCGGTTGGAAGAGTATTATTTAATGAAGTTGTTCCTGATGAAATGGGTTACATTAATGAAGTTCTTACTAAAAAATCTCTTCGAGATATAATTGGTGAAACATTTAAAAGATGTGGTGTTCCAAAAACAGCTAAATTTTTAGATGATATAAAAGAACTTGGTTTTAAAATGGCCTTTAAAGGTGGTTTGTCTTTTAATCTAGAGGATGTTATGATTCCTAAAGAAAAAGAAGAACTTATTAAAAGTGCTACTTCTCAGGTGGAGGAAGTTTGGACAAATTATAATATGGGATTAATTACCAATAATGAAAGATATAATCAAATTATTGATATTTGGACTCATACAAACTCCAAACTAACAACAACATTAATGGATAGATTGAAAAATGATAACCAAGGTTTCAATTCTATTTACATGATGTTTGATTCTGGTGCTAGAGGTTCTAAGGAACAAATTAGACAGCTTTCTGGAATGAGAGGATTGATGGCAAAACCTAGAAAATCTGGAGCAACAGGAGGTGAAATTATTGAAAATCCTATTTTATCTAACTTTAAAGAAGGATTGTCTATCTTAGAATACTTTATTTCAACCCACGGTGCTAGAAAAGGTTTAGCGGATACAGCATTAAAAACAGCAGATGCTGGATATTTAACAAGAAGATTAGTCGATGTTGCACAAGATGTTGTTATTACAGATGAAGATTGTGGAACGTTAAGAGGGTTGATAGCTACAGCACTTAAGAAAAATGAAGAAGTTGTTGAAAGTTTATACGACAGAATTTTAGGTCGTACAACAGTTCATGATGTATATCATCCATTAACCAATGAATTAATTATTTCTTCCGGTGAAGAGATAACAGAAGAAGTAGCTAAAGTTATAGCAGATTCTCCTATAGAAGAAGTTGAAATTAGATCGGTGCTTACTTGTGAAATGAAGAGAGGCGTTTGTTCTAAATGTTATGGCAGAAATCTTTCTTCGGGTAGAATGGTACAAAGAGGTGAGGCAGTTGGTGTTATTGCAGCTCAGTCTATTGGTGAGCCTGGTACACAGCTTACTTTACGTACATTCCACGTAGGTGGTACAGCTTCTAATATTTTGGCTGAATCAAAAATTGAAGCTAAATTTTCAGGTCGACTTGAGATAGAAGAATTAAAAACAGTAGATAGAAAATCTGATGGAAAAAAATCAACCATAGTATTAAGTAGATCTGCTGAAATGAGAATAGTTGATGAAAAAACCAATATTGTTTTATCTACTTATAACATTCCATATGGAGCTGAAATGTTTTTTGAAAATGGCGCTAAAGTAAATAAAGGCGATACCATTTGTAACTGGGATCCTTACAATGCAGTTATCATTTCAGAACTAGCCGGTAAAATTGAGTTTGAAAATATCATTGAAGGGATTACTTTTAGAGAAGAATCTGATGAACAAACAGGTTTTAGGGAAAAAGTAATTGTTGAATCAAAAGATAAAACAAAAAATCCAGCTATTCGAGTTACCAATTTAAAAGGAGAGACCCTAAAAACATATAACATACCTGTTGGAGCTCATATATCTGTTAACGAAGGAGATAAAATTGAGACAGGACAAATATTAGTTAAAATCCCTCGATCACTTGGTAAAACGGGTGATATTACAGGAGGTTTACCAAGAGTAACTGAGTTATTTGAGGCAAGAAATCCAGCTAATCCAGCTATCGTTTCTGAAATTGATGGGTTTGTGAGCTTTGGAAAAATTAAGCGAGGTAATAGAGAAATTATTATTGAATCAAAAACAGGAGAATTAAAAAAATATTTAGTGAATTTATCTAAACATATTTTAGTTCAAGAAAATGACTTTATTAAAGCGGGAATGCCATTAACTGATGGGGCAATTACTCCGGCCGATATTTTAGCTATTAAAGGTCCAACCGCTGTACAGGAGTATTTGGTGAATGAAATTCAAGAGGTATATCGTTTACAAGGGGTGAAAATTAACGACAAACATTTTGAAGTAATTGTTCGTCAAATGCTCAGAAAAGTAGAGATTATAGATCCTGGAGATACTAAATTTTTAGAAGGTCAATTAGCGAATAAAATTGATTTTATGGATGAAAATGATTCACTATACAATAAAAAATTAGTTTTAGACGCAGGAGATTCTACAAACTTTAAACCTGGTCAAATAATTAGTGCTCGTAAGTTAAGGGAAGAAAACTCTTTACTTAAGAGGAAAGATATGAAATTAGTTGATGCTAGAGATGTTGTTCCTGCGACTTCTAATCCAGTGTTACAAGGTATTACTAGAGCATCTTTACAAACTGATAGCTTTATTTCTGCAGCATCATTCCAAGAAACTACTAAGGTATTAAATGAGGCAGCAGTTAGTGCTAAAGTTGATGATTTGATGGGGTTAAAAGAAAATGTAATTGTAGGCCATTTAATTCCTGCGGGAACAGGAACTAGAGAATATCAAAATGTAATTGTAGGCTCTCAAGATGAGTACAACTCTTTGATGTCAAATAATCAAGAGATGTATGCAACAAAAGAAGTAGAGTATTAATAATAGATATAATGGAAGAAAATAATAAAGATAATACAAACCAATTAAATATAGAATTGTCTGAAGAAGTAGCAGAAGGTGTATATTCAAACTTGGCTATTTTATCTCATTCTCATTCTGAGTTTGTTATTGACTTTATTAAAATTATGCCAGGCATACCTAAAGCGAAAGTTAAATCCCGAATATTAATTACACCACAACATGCAAAAAGGTTACTTAGAGCATTAAGTGAAAATATTCAAAAGTATGAGTCTGCTTTTGGCGCTATTAAAGATACGGATCACGCAACGCCAATCCCCATGCATTTTGGAGGACCAACAGCACAAGCATAACATAAAGCCTCTCTGTTTAGAGAGGCTTTTTTTATTTAATAAATTATGAAAGACAAAATTTTTATCGAAGGACTAACATACGATGATGTTCTCTTGCTGCCAGCTTATTCTGAAGTATTACCTAGAGATGTTGTGATTACTTCAAGTTTTACTAAAAACATACAAATTAACACCCCTATTGTTTCAGCAGCTATGGATACAGTTACTGAGTCTGATTTAGCTATTGCTATTGCTCGTCAGGGGGGGATAGGAGTTTTACATAAAAATATGAGTATTGAGCAACAAGCAACTCATGTACGAAAAGTAAAAAGATCTCAAAGTGGTATGATTCAGGATCCTATTATTCTCACAGAATCAAGTACTGTAGCAGACGCATTACAGTTAATGAAAGAAAACTCCATCGGAGGAATTCCGGTTGTTGATACTAAAGGAAATTTAACAGGAATTGTTACCAATCGAGATTTACGATTTGAAAAAGATTATAAAAGATCGGTAAAGGATGTAATGACACAAAAAAATATTATTACAACTAATCCGGGTACCGATTTGGTAAAAGCCGAAGAAATTTTACAAAAACATAAAATTGAAAAACTTCCGGTAGTTGATAGTAAAAATAAACTTATTGGTTTAATTACCTATAAGGATATTATTAAAATTAAAGTGAGTCCAAATTCATGCAAAGATGATTTAGGTCGATTAAGGGTTGCTGCCGCAGTAGGAATAACCAGCGATTCTGAAGAACGTGTTAAGGCATTAGTTCAAGCAAATGTTGATGCTATAGTAATAGATACTGCTCACGGACATTCTAAAGGGGTAGTTCAATTTTTAAAAAAAATTAAAAAACAATACAAACATATTGATATTGTTGTTGGGAATATTGCTACAGCAGATGCTGCGAAATTTTTAGTGGATGCAGGAGCGGATGCTGTAAAAGTAGGAATAGGTCCTGGATCTATTTGTACAACAAGAATAATCGCAGGTGTTGGCGTGCCACAATTAACTGCTGTAATGAGTGTTTCTGAGGCTTTAAAGGGTTCTTCGATTCCTGTAATAGCCGATGGTGGAATAAGGTTTACCGGAGATATTGTTAAAGCTATTGCAGCTGGAGCAAGCACAGTTATGTTGGGCTCATTATTTGCTGGAGTGGAGGAATCACCAGGTGAAACTATAATTTATGAAGGTCGAAAATTTAAAACATACAGGGGAATGGGGTCATTAGAAGCCATGCAGTCAGGCTCAAAAGACCGATATTTTCAAGATGCGGAGGAAGATGTTAAGAAATTAGTTCCAGAAGGAATTTCAGGCAGGGTTCCATTTAAAGGAAGTTTAGCTGAAGTAATGTATCAAATGATAGGAGGATTAAGAGCAGGAATGGGATACTGTGGAGCTAAAAATATATCACAATTACAAAAAGCTAAGTTTATTAAAATTACAAATTCAGGAATTAGAGAAAGCCATCCTCATGGAGTTGCCGTTACAAGGGAAGCTCCAAACTATAGTAGTCAATGGGGGATATGATTTATTTTTCAATAAATCTCACAATTTTTTTATTTAGTTTTTTTGAGAATAAACTGATTATTCTTTTATTCAAAAATAGGGTAGTATAAACAATACTTTTTGTATTTTTGCCCATTCTAAAAAATTAATAATCATGAAGAAAGTAAAAGTCATTTTATCTATTTTCTTATTTACTCAAGGGGTTTTTGCACAATTATCTAATGATAAAGTGCTTATGACTATTCATAACGAAAAAATATATCTCTCCGAATTTAAAAATATTTACAATAAAAATAATGCTGTTCCTACTGCAGAACACAAATCACTTGAAGAGTATCTTGAGTTATTTATCAACTATAAACTAAAAGTTAAAGAAGCTGAAGAAATGGGTTTAGATACCAGCAAAAAATTTAAAGAAGAATTAGCTGGATATAAAATTCAGTTAGCTCAACCATATCTTGTAGATACAGCAGTTGGGGAAGCAATTATTAAAGAAGCTTACAACCGTTTAACCCAAGAAATAAGTGCAAGTCATATATTAGTAAAATTAGCACCCAATGCAAATCCTGTAGACACTTTAAGAGCGTATAACAGAGTTATGGAATATAGAAACAGAATGATTAAAGGGGAAGATTTTAAAAAAATACAGGCAGAAATTCATCGTGTTAAAGATGAGAATGTAATTTCAGAAAATTTAGGTTTTTTTACAGCATTTCAAATGGTATATCCTTTTGAAGAAGCTGCATACAAAACAAAAATTGGAGATATTTCTCAACCTGTTCGAACTAATTTTGGGTATCATATCGTAAAAGTATGGGACACAAGGCCAACAAGAGGAGAGTTGAGAGTGGCTCATATTATGGTTAAATCTAATGAAGCGGATACCGATGAACAAAAAAAAGCATCTCAAACAAAAATTGGAGAAATTTACGATAAGTTAAAAGCTGGCGAATCATTTGAAAAATTGGCTCAAATGTATTCTGATGATAAAGGTTCTGCACAAAAGGGCGGTGAATTACCTTGGTTTGGAACAGGCAGAATGGTTCCCGACTTTGAGGAAGCTGCGTATAATTTAAAAGAAATTGGTTCTTATAGTGCACCAGTAAAAACTAATTATGGTTGGCATATTATTAAATTATTAGAAAAACGAAAAGTAGGCTCATACGCGGAAGAAAAAAATAATATTAAACAAAGAGCTCAAAAAGATGGTCGTTATAATCAAAGCAAGGATGCTTTAATTTCAAGACTGAAAAAAGAATATAATTTAAATGAAAATAATAAATCTTACAATGATTTTATTGCTTTGTTAAATGATGATTTTTTTAATGGAGTATGGGTTGGTGAAAAATTGGAAACTTCAAATGTTACATTATTTACGTTAACAGACAATAAGTTTAGTAAAAAAACAATTCAATTTACTCAGGCAGATTTTGCAAAATATTTAAAGAGATTTTGCAAAAAACAAGATAAACCAACTCAGGTTGAAGCATTTTTGAAACCTATTTATCAACGTTTTTTGGATGAAAAAGTTATAAAATTTGAAGAAGAAAATCTTGAGCATAAATATGAGCAATATAAGCTTTTATCTAAAGAATACCGCGATGGAATATTGCTTTTTGATTTAATGGATAAAAAGGTTTGGTCAAAAGCAGTAAATGATACTATTGGTTTACAACAATTTTACGAAAAAAATAAATCTAACTACATGTGGCCAATGCGTGTACAGGCAGAAATTTATGCTTGTGCAAATGAGGAAATTGCTAAACAAACTAAAAAACTCATTAATCAACGAATTAAAAACAAAATTTCATCTCAAGACATAGTATCTAATATTAATTCAAATTCTCAACTAAATATTTCGTTGGAAAAAAACACATATACCACTGGAGAACAACCAATATTAGATAAAATAGAATGGAAAAAAGGATTGTCGAAATTAGTCCTTTTAAATAATAAGTATCATTGGGTATATATTGAAAATGTTTTACAGCCAACCAATAAAACATTACAAGAAGCTCGAGGATTAATAACTTCCGATTATCAAACATATTTAGAAAAAGAATGGATTCAGTCTTTACGAAGTAAATATACAGTGCAAATAAATAAAGAAGTTCTTTCTGAGATAAAATAATCTGCTTGAAATATAGTAAATACATTATTTTTTTGTTCTTTTCATGTAATGTGTTCTTTCCAAAACATGATGAAGGTGATGTTTTATTAGCGGAAGCATACGGAGATAAATTATATTTATCCCAGTTGGATTTTATAAGTGCCTTTGCCTCTAAAGAAGATAGCTTGACGTTTATTAAGTCAGCCGTTAACACTTGGGTTGAAAAAAAAATAATTTTAGAAAAAGCAAAATTCAATATCGATAATCAAACGCAAGACGATATATCTAAAAAAGTAGAAGATTATAAAAACTCTCTACTATTATTTGCCTATGAAGACGCATTAATAAGTCAAAAAATGGATACAGTAATCCATGATCAGCAAATAGAAGAATATTATCAGTCTATGCAGGAAAACTTTGTTTTAGAAGAGAATATTGCAAGGGTTTTATTTCTAAAAATATCCAAAAATTCGAGTTTACAAAAAGAATTTATTCAACGTTATAAACTCAGAAATTTAGAGGATAGTATTTTTATTAAAGACATGGCTAAACTGGAGTGTGAAAAATATTTTATTGATTTAAATGAATGGAGAAAACTAGAATATATTTTAGCTGAAATACCATTAGGAAGTAGAATTGCTGAACAAAAAGTGTTTTTACAAAGAAATAAATACATCGAAATGGAAGATGAAAAATACTTATATTTACTAAACATCTTAGAGTATAAGCTTGTTGGAGAAATATCTCCTATGTCCTATATTAAAGAAAGTTTAAAATTAATGATGCTTAATAAAAGAAAATACGAATTTTTATCCAAAACTAGATCTGAATTACTCGAAAATGCTTTATTAAATAAAGAGATAATAATGTATGAATAAATCTTGGTTTCTGTTATTGTTTGCTTTTATAGTTTTGCCTGATTATTGTACATCGCAAAATCTTGTTTTAGATGAAATTGTAGGTATGGTCGGAAAAAACATAATTCTCAAATCTGACATAGAAAGCTCAAAACAACAGTATATATCTTCAGGATATCCCGTACAAGGAAATTTAGACTGCTTATTGTTTGAAGAATTATTGTATCAAAAATTATTATTAAACCAAGCCGAATTAGATAGTGTTGAAATCCCGGAAGCACAAATTCAACAAGAAATGGACAGAAGGCTAACTTATTTTGTAAATCAACTGGGATCTATTGAGCGCTTGGAAAAATTTTATGGAAAAACCATTACTCAAATAAAAAATGAATTTCATGATGTAATAAAAGAGCAATTGCTATCTCAAAATGTTCAAGGTAAAATTACATCTGATGTTAAAGTTACACCTAATGATGTAAAACGTTTTTATAATTCTATTCCTAAAGATAGTTTACCTTATATTAATACACAGGTTCAGTTAGCACAAATTACTAAAAAACCGGCTATTTCAAGTCAAGAAAAAATGTTGGCTAAAGAAAAAATAATGGAATATAGAAAAAGAATTATTAATGGAGAAGATTTTGGGGTATTGGCAGTATTATATTCCGAAGACGAAGGTTCAGCATCTAAGAGAGGAGAATTAGGGTTTATGAGAAGAGAAATGCTTGTACCCGAATTTTCTGCCGTTGCATTTAAACTTATTCCCAAAGAAGTATCAGAAGTAGTTGAAACAGAGTTTGGATATCATATTATTCAACTTATTGAAAAAAGAGGAGAAGAGGCGAATTTTAGACATATTTTAGTTAAACCAAAATCAGATTTTACAGCTTTACTTAAATCAAAGGAAATATTGGATAGTCTACGTAATGTATTATTGTCTAGCGACAGTATTTCTTTTGAAAAATTTACCGAAAAGTTTTCAGATGATAAAGAAACCAAATTTAATGGAGGTTTAATAGTGAATCCTCAAACCGGTTATTCTTATTTCGATTATGAAGTTTTAGGGCAAATTGACCCTTCATTATTTTTTCAAATTGAAAAAATGAAACCCGGAGATATATCTGAACCTCAGCTTTTTCAAGAAGCCGATGGTTCAAAATCATACAGAATTGTTAAGCTTATTGCACAAAAAGATCCGCACATTGCAAATTTAAAAGATGACTACCAAATGTTTCAAGAAATGGCCTTGGTAGAAAAACAAAAAAAACTTGTAGATGAATGGATTAATAAAAAAATACCTATTACCTATGTTAATATAATCCCTGAATATAAAACATGTACATTTGGAAACAAATGGAATGTAAATTAACAAACTATGATTGAAAAATTAAAAACACTTTCCGATAAAGAAGCAGCAGATTCTTTTGTAGAATTAACAAAAAAATTGCGATTAGAAATTGCAAAAGTAATTGTTGGGCAGGAAGAAATTGTATTGAATATTATTAACAGTATTTTTTGTAACGGTCATAGTCTTCTTATTGGAGTTCCTGGGTTAGCTAAAACCTTACTTGTAAAAACCATTTCAGATGCATTAGGGTTACATTTTAGTAGAATACAATTTACTCCCGATTTAATGCCCTCAGATATTACAGGGTCGGAAATACTAGATGAGCATAAAAAATTTGTGTTTATAAAGGGTCCTATTTTTGCCAATTTATTATTAGCAGATGAGATTAACCGTACACCCCCTAAAACCCAATCGGCTCTACTAGAATCTATGCAAGAACATACTGTAACCGTTTCTGGTCAAAAATTTCCATTACCTAATCCATTTTTTGTTTTGGCTACTCAAAATCCTATAGAGCAAGAAGGAACTTATCCTTTGCCTGAAGCTCAATTAGATAGGTTTATGTTTAGTCTTTGGTTAGATTATCCAACCTTACAAGAAGAATTACAAATAGTAGAAAATACTACTTCTAACAAAGTTTCTAAAGCGAATACAATTTTAGATGCTGATAGTATTCTGTTTTTTCAAGACCTTATTCGAAAAGTTCCTATTACACCAAATGTACTTCAGTATGCTGTGGAATTAACCCATAAAACACGTATTAACGAATCGTCCCCTGAAGTAATCAAAAAATATATTTCATGGGGCGCAGGACCTAGGGCTTCTCAGTATTTGGTTTTGGGGGCTAAATGCCATGCATTGTTAAAAGGAAAATATGCTCCAGATATTGAAGATGTTAGAGCTATTGCAGTACCTGTACTTCGACATAGAATAGTTAAAAATTACAAGGCTGAAGCAGATGGAAAAACAGTTGAAAGTATAATACAAGAAATATTTTAAGAATTTACGGTATGATATTCTAATAGGGCACCCTCTCTAAGAGAATAAGTACTTACCCAAAGTTTTTGGATCATTAATTTTTGAATAATAAATTGTATAAAAACACTTGAAATAACCATCATATCTGCCCTTAATGTTAATAAACCTTTCATGTTTAATCTTTCCTCAAAGGTGGTTTGAATAAGTTTTTGGTGAACAATTTTAGTTTGCTCTACATCCAATTCCATACAAGTATAATTGGCAGGCTTTTCTTCCCAATTAAATTCTTCAGCAACTAACTCAACATATGATTCAAACGATCCGGCTACTCCAATTAAATGATGGATAGGATATTGTTTAGTTATTTCCCATAAGGGGGTTAATTTTTGATTAAAATAATTTTCTATAGCTTCTATTTCTTTAGGCAAAATCGGGTTAGAAAATTCAAATCCTTCTTTTATTCGAGCTACTCCTAGGGGAAAACTTTCTTTCCAAATAATTTTGTTCCCCATAAAAATTATAAACTCATTGCTTCCCCCTCCAATGTCTAACATTAAACTCGGGTAGTTCAATGTATATGGTAAAGAAACCAACGTGCCTTTAAAAATTAACTCTGCTTCTCTTAAGCCATCAATTATTTGTATTTCAATACCTGTATTCATCGCAACTTTTTCTAAAAAAATATTTCTATTTGAAGCTGAGCGTATAGCTGAGGTACCAATGGCAATTATTTTATTACACTCATTTGACTCAATATATTTTTTTATTTCAATTAATGCGTTTATGGCTCTTTCTATTGCCGAATCTAATATATAACCTATACCTCCTTCTCCTAATTTAACACCTATGGTTTTACGAACAATGGATATTATTTTTCCTTGCTCAACTCGGCCAATAAATAAATTAAATGTATTGGTTCCTAAATCTATAATTGCTGTATTCATACGTTATAAAACAAGTACAATCACAAAGAGTTTAGAAGATGTATAGCAAAAAAGTATTTTGAATACTTAAAAATGCAATTACCCAAAACTATTTTTTGTTACTGGATATTAAAAGCCATTTCCATAATTCTTTGTATGTCGGTTTTTTTCCATACATTAATATCCCTGTTCGGTATAATTTGGCACTAAACCATGTAGTAACCATAAACCCTGCTATTAAGAACAGCATCGATAAAATAAGTTCCCATATTGGTAGTCCTTCACCTCCACCCACTCCAATAGCTATACGTACCATCATTACTACTGGAGATGTAAAGGGTATGATGGAAAACCAAAGTGCCATACTTCCTTCGGGATTCTTTAAAATAGAAAAGGAAATAATATAAGCAAAAACTAATGGAAGGGTAATAGGTAAAACAAATTGCTGAGTATCTGATTCATTATCTACAATTGCTCCTACAGCAGAAAAAAGAGCTGCATAAAATAAATATCCCCCTACAAAGTAAAATAAAAATAAAGGAATAATAACATGAAATTGTATTCTATTAATTATGTTGTTTGGGTCATAAAGATTGATGGCTTGCAATTCTTCTTGCTTAAATTCTTGGGCTATTTGATCGGTCATTTGCAAAGATTGAATTTGAGCAGGGTCGTAAAAATCGGTAAAAATTAATGCTTTTAATATTAAGAATACGATGCTGGTTAAGGTAATCCAAACACTTAACTGAAATAATCCCAATAGTACAATTCCAATAATTTTTCCCATCATGAGTTGAAAGGGTTTTACGGAACAAATAAGCACTTCTACGATTCTACTCATTTTTTCTTCCATTACTCCTCGCATTACCTGAACACCGTACAATGAAATAAATACATAAATTGCTATTCCTAAAAAAAATCCTACATATGCTTGGTCAGTATGTACTTTTTTTTCGGATCCGGATTTTTCTAATTTATAGGGCGTTAAATTAAATTGAGTATTAATTTTAGCATACACGGAGGGGTCAATATTATTTAGCAGCATTTTTTGTTCTTCTATAATTTTTTCTACTGCTTTTTCTATCCTTCTTTGGGTAGTTGCACCGGGCATTTTTTTTACATATAGTTTTGCCGCATTGGATCGAACAATATTTTTGGGGAGATATAAAATAGCAGTAAAATCTGACTCAAAAAACAATTTTTGAGCTTCTTCCAACGATATGTTTATATACTGATATTGTAATCCAGGCTCACTTTTTAAATGTTCAAATACAGGGTAATTATCATCTGCTACCAGTATTTTTTGTTTTTGTTGGTCGGCCATACTTAAGTAAACAGCAAGTATCATAATTAAAGCTGTAAAAACGGGGCCTAAAATTGTCATAATAATAAAGGATTTTTTTTTCACCCTCGAAAAAAACTCCCTTTGTACAATAAGCCATATTTTATTTTGCATCATTATTGTTTTGAGTAACAGTTTTAATAAAAATATCATTCATACTCGGTAGCACTTCTTTAAACCCTAAAAGTTTTACACTGTCTAACATGTTTTTTAATAAATTATTTAAGGTAAACCGAGTATTTAGCGTAACTATTGCTTTTGAGTTTTCTCCTATCTTTGAAAATGATAGGATTTGCCCTGCTGACCATAATCCATTACTAAATGCTGGTTCACTACCATTAAAAATAAATTCATAGATATTTTCACTGTATTGTTTTTTTATTTCCTGAACATTGCCTTGTAATACAATCTTGCCTTTATCTATTAAAGCTATATTTTCGCATAATTCTTCAACAGAAGACATGTTGTGGGTAGATAATACAATGGTGTGTCCTTTTTCTTTAAGTTCAATAATCTCTTGTTTAATTAAATTAGCATTAATAGGATCAAAACCACTAAAAGGCTCATCCAAAATAAGGAGTTCCGGGTTATTAATAATGGTACTAATAAATTGGATTTTTTGTTGCATACCTTTACTTAAATCTTCTATTTTTTTATCTTTCCACGATTCTATATCCATTTTTTGCAACCAATATTCAATACCAATTTTTGCTTCTATTTGAGTCATGCCTTTTAGTCGTGCTAAATACAATAGCTGATCCCAAACACTCATTTTTTTATATAAACCTCTTTCTTCGGGTAAATATCCTATTTGTTGTTTGTTAACATCTTTTGAGTTAGTATAAATGTTATATGAACCTGAATCTGGCATTGTAATACCGTTTAGAATACGAATTAATGATGTTTTTCCGGCACCATTAGGCCCCAATAATCCAAATATAGAACCTCTGGGTATTTTTAGCTGTATATCACTTAAAACGGTTTTATCTGAATAATGTTTATACAGGTGCTCAATATCTACAATACAATCCATGCTAACAAAAATAGGAATAAGTATTAGAATTTATATACTGTTCTAAAATACTCTAGATAAAGAAACTTGTAAATAACAAAATAAATATATTGTGATCTAAGGTTTGATTAATCGCAACATTTCTCTTTTACCACCTTTGGGTCCTGGAATTTTTTCTACTTTAAACCCTATAGAAAGAGCCATTCTTTTTACAACTCCCTTACAACAATAGGTAACCAATATTCCATTTTGGCACAGCAATTTATACATATATGTAAAAGTGTTTTCTGTCCACATTTCGGGTTGCTTTTCAGGAGCAAAAGCATCAAAATAAATAATATCGTAAGGTGTTTTTGAAATATAGTTCATAATTGGTTTAGTATGTGTATACACTTCTAATGTTTTAGAAAATATTATTTTTTCTCCCGTCATCTCATGAAGTAATGCGAAGGCTTCGATAGGAAAACCTTCTTCAAAATGCTTTTGATAATTAAGTGCTTGAATCAACTCCCAAGGAATTGGATTAGGTTCTAACGCATCATATGTAACATACATTTCATTTTTTAAACAAGTCTCATGTGTGCATAATACATTTAATCCCGTTCCTAAGCCTACTTCTAAAATATGTATTTTTTTTTTCGGATGTAATGTATGATAATAGAGTAAACCTTCTTGTATAAATATATGCTTACTTTCTTGTAAAGCACCATGAATAGAATGATAATGCTCGTTTATTTCGGGTATAAACAATGTTTTTGAGCCATCTTTTGTTTCAATGATGCTGATAGAATACATAGGTGCAAAATTATGAAGTATTTTATGTATTCAACTATTTTCTTATATTTAAGAGATGAGTGAAGAAGAAAAAATTTTTCAATTAGCTCTTGTCCAGTTACCCGGAATTGGGCCAGTAAACGGAAAAAAAATTTTGGCACATTTTGGATCAGCAAAAGAGTTATTTAGTGAAAAGGATATTTTGCTGAAAAAAATGCCTGGATTAAAGAAGCTGAGTATTCAGGAAATTATAAAAACCAAAACCAAGGTTCTTGCTTTAGCTGAAAAAGAATTTAACTATATTCAAAAAAATAATATTCAACTTTTATGTTTTCAGCAATCAGAGTACCCTCAGCGTTTAAAACATTGCGATGACGCACCACTAGTTTTATTTAAAAAAGGATTTGCTAATGTAAATATGCCTAAAATATTAGCGATTGTAGGCACCAGAAATATCACTAACTATGGTAAAATTCAATGCGAAAAAATAGTTCGTGAATTATCTTCATATAATGATTTGTTGATTGTAAGTGGTTTAGCTATGGGGGTTGATGTTTGTGCTCATAGAACCTCTCTTGAAAACTCCATTCCAACGTTAGGAGTATTAGGTCATGGTTTTAGTACTATATATCCTAACAGTCATAGAGAAATAGCTCAAAAAATGACGAGCGAAAAAGGAGGGTTGATAACGGAATTTTTTAGCGATACAGGTCCCGATAAAGAAAATTTTCCTAAAAGAAACAGAATAGTGGCAGGCATGACTGATGCATTATTAGTAGTTGAGTCAAACATAAAAGGAGGGGCAATGATTACAGCATATATAGCCGATTCGTATAATCGAGATGTTATGGCTCTTCCGGGGCCTATAGATGCTACATATTCAAGTGGGTGTAATTTTTTAATTAAAACACAAAAGGCTATTTTGGTCGAAAATGCTCAAGATATTGAAAAAAACTTGGGCTGGAAACCAAAATCTTTGAATAGCCAGCCATTACAAGCTAAACTATTTAATGATTTATCTGCCGAAGAGTCATTAATTGTAGAGGTTTTAAAAAAACATCAAAGCTTAAAAATAGATTCAATAGCTTTACATACTCAACTTAAAATGAGTGATGTTTCAGTAAATTTACTTAATTTGGAATTTAAATTTATCGTTAAAAGCTTACCCGGGAAAATGTATACTTTAATTTAGTACTATGGAGATGATAGAAAATAAAATAGCTAATTCAAATTTAGTTACATTAGATATTCAAGATTATTATCCAAAAGGAAAGCGTATTTTTTTGGACATAAAACCCTTTTTATATGAAGGATTGGTTTTAAGAGAGAAAGAATATAGAGAAAGGTTGAAAAACACTTTGTGGGAAGAGTATAAAGATTGTTTTGTGGCAATAGGTTGTTCTTCTGATGCAATCATACCTTCATGGGCATACTTATTAATTTCTGTATATCTTCATCCGATTGCAAAAAAAATAGTACATGGAGACTTAAAAACCTTAGATACTATTTTGTTTTACGAATCCATACAAAATATTGATTACTCAGTATTTAAAGATCAAAAAGTTTTAATAAAAGGATGCTCTGATGTTTTTATTCCAGAAAATACTTACGTTCATTTAATGAACCAATTATTACCTTATGCTAAAACCATTATGTTTGGAGAAGCCTGTTCAACAGTACCATTATATAAATCGAAAATATGAACAGGAATATATTTTTTTTATTTTTAATTCAAACACTCATTACATCTTGTAAGCATGATCCCGCTATGCCCATTGATAAACAATTATTAACAGTGCAAAATACAGATTCGTTTTTATATTTAAAAGCATTACAAACTGAAGGCTATACTTGGTATAAATTTAGCGATGAATATTTAAATAAATCAACCAATTCAGGGCATTCTGAACCATGGTCTAGAACGCGTTTTAACCAAATCGCCAGTTCTCAATTAAATTCATTAGGTAAAGTTAAGGATAGTATCATTTTTCCGGAAGAAAGTTTTATTGTAAAAGAATTATATACCACTGATAAAAAGGTAAATACTTACGCTATTTTATATAAAAAACCAGATCATCCTTTTGCCGATGAAAACGGATGGGTTTGGGGCTATGTAGATGCCAATGGAAAACCTAGATCTGAAGCGAGTAATTTGGGGGGAAGTTGCAGAGGTTGTCATACACAAAGTGGTAATATTGATTTACTGTTAATGAACGTTTCTCACCCTTAATATTTTATGTAATATCGATAAGGTAATAACGCATCTTCTTGAGCATATTCTATACCTATTCTGGGGCTTATAATGATTGATTTTTCTGAAACTTTTATATTTCTTTCCTCGATCCATATATCTTTTCCGCTTAAAGAAACTCCATTTAATGTTGTTCGTATGCCAAAAGCCTCAGAAACTTTTCCAGGTCCATTACAAAGGTTTTTTATTTGTTTATTTCTTCTTCTTTCAATCATTGTTTCGATGCCTTCTAGTGGTTTAACCGATCGAATTAATACAGCACATGGGTCATTCCTTTCGCTAGTTACCACATTAAATAAATGATGTATTCCATAACATAAATAAACATAAGCAACACCTCCTGGCCAAAACATCACTTCGGTTCGAGATGTTCTTTTACCTAGGTATGCATGACAAGCCTTATCATAAATGCCATTGTACGCTTCTACCTCAGTAATTATTCCAGATACAAATTGATTTTGGATATTTGAACATAGCACTTTACCTAATAATTTTTTAGCGACCTTTAATACATTTTTATTTCTATAAAAATCTTCTGGTAAAGTCATGTTTGTATTATTTTAGCAATGCTACAGATCCATATTTTTTATATACAGTTGTATGATGTGAAAATTTATACTCAACACAGTAAGTATAAATATCTTGCTTTACAAATATATTGTTTTTCATTCCATCCCAGCCCGACTTTATATCTTCTGATGTAAAAACCAATGCACCCCATCGATCATATATTTTTATCGAAAAATATTCCAAATTTTCACCTTTTGCCAAAAACATTTCATTTATATCATTTTCATTTGGTGTAAATGCATTGGGGATAAAAAATGAGCAAAATTCAAAATGTATATCAATTGTATCCGATGCTTTACAATTGTTTTTGTCGGTTACAGTAACTGAATAGGAGCCTGTTTGTGTAATTGAAATATCGTAACTAGAACTTCCTGTGCTCCATTCGTATGATTTTAAATCATCGGTTTGAACATTTAAATAAACCAATTCGCCTTGGCATTGTGTTATGTCATCTCCTAAATATAATGAAGGATTATCGTATATCACTATATTTTGTTCCATTAATGTGGATTTACCATCCTTCCAAATTATGGCATAGATTACATAATTCCCTGAATAATTATACGAACATATAATAGAATTTGCCTGCATGCGTTTTTGTAGTAAAGGATCTTCGCTAAAGAACCAATGTACAGAATCGATCATTTGATTAGTATTTAAGAATACTTCAAAAGTATCCCTAACACAATATTTGTCGGCTTGAATTTCATAAAATGGCTCAAGATAATAACTTGGAAAATTGGGCAAACCTAATGTTGAAATCCTATCTTTTAAATCGACCCCATCAATAACTAAGTTGGAACCTAATCCTTTAGTATTTGGGTTATTTATTACGCCTAAATAGTTTTTCCCTCCAATGGCAATATATATTTTATAATCAGGTCCAATTTGAAGTGCACATGGATATTTATCCGTAACATTCTGGTATAAAAGTGTTTTGCTGTTATGAATGGAAATGGAATCAAAAATGGAAATATCGTATTGATATAATGATGAACTTTCTTCGGTGGTACAATATATAAATTTTCCGCTTGGAGAAAACTCTACCCCATAAAACTTTTCATTTAAATTGTCGCTGATTTCTACCCTATTACTTAACGTGCCATTTGATTTATTAAAATCATATATATCCATATAAAAATTACTTAAACCTGCCGATACAATTTTTTTTCCATCAATGGTTGATTTTAAATACCCGTTAGCATTTGTATTGCAACTGCTTACTTTACCTATTTTACTAACGACAGGAGAACTTGAAACCCCCATTGAGGTTATTTTATAGCTATAGTATTCGTTGGTTCCACATTTTCTGGTTATAACCCAATAATCTATATTATTTTCATGTTTAATACATGTTAGTTGTTCATCGCTACCGAACATAAGCAGTATATTTTTCTCAATTAATCCCCCTTTACCATTGTTTAAGTTCATATCAACGGTACTGTAAGCAATTTTTTCATTATCACCTACTTTTCCTGCCGTAAAAATATAATACAAATGGCTAAACCCGGGTTTTGGAACAATAATGCTTGATTGGGCACTAGAATAATGTCCTGCTAGTAATGTATCCATGACCTCATGGTGTTTATTCCACACCACTTCGCCTTGAGTATAAAATAAAAGATTTCCACCTCTATCACTTATTGTAGCACATCCTTCAAAGGTAACTAACTCCCCGTCAATTAATGCGCTTGGGCTACCTCCGTTATTAAATGTAATTCCAGCATTTACTCCAAAATACCAATTATATGATTCTTTTTGAGCATATATGTTAAATGCTTGAATGAACCACAAAGTATATACGATTAATCTCATATCTTTTTTTAATAAAAGTACTTTATATTGTTGCTTAAGTCATGTATAAATATTTCATATAATAGAATTTATAATTTTAAAAATTTATATTAAATAATTGAAAATTAAAATTATATATAAATATTAATAGAAATATATTAGTGTAAAGTGTTCCGGTTTTTAAAATATGAAGTTGTATATTAAGAATGATTTTTTCTTAATATATTCGCAAATATGTGGAAGCCAATATATTTAGCAACATTTTTAATGTTATTTCTTCATTGTCAGCAAAAAGCTACAAAAGAAGAGTTTTACGATTCGGGTAAGCTAAAATTAACCTTAAAGTATTCCGATAAAAACTTAACTATGTTATTGGAAGAAACTGCGTATTACGAAAGTGGCCAAAAAAAATACCAAGGGAAGTATAAAAATAATTTACGAGAGGGCTTATGGCAGCATTGGTATGAAAATGGAAATTTATGGTCTGAATGTGAGTATTTAAAAGGAGAAAAAAATGGAAGAAATACGTTATTTTATAGTAATGGAAAAAAGAAAATTGAAACGTATTATGAACATGGAAAGTTAGTAGGAGAACCTATTACATTCGATGATCAAGAAAAAAATTGATTAAACCACAAAAAAGCTAAAGATATAATACATTACAGCACCCATTAGGGCAGAAACAGGTATGGTTAAAATCCAAGCCCATAATAAGCTAATTGTTACACCCCAACGAACAGCCGAAGTTCTTTTTACAGCACCCACACCAATTATTGCTCCGGTTATGGTATGAGTAGTACTTACAGGAATTCCTAAATGTTCTGCTATGTATAAAGTACAAGCACCTGCCGATTCGGCACTTACTCCTTCTAAAGGAGTAACTTTTGTAATTTTTCCTCCCATGGTTTTTACAATTCTCCATCCTCCGCTTAATGTTCCTAGCCCAATAGCAACAAAACACGAAATAGGAACCCAATCAGGGATAGATTTTAAGTCTGGAATATAGTGACTAGATAACATGGCAGCTCCAATAATACCCATTACTTTTTGTGCATCGTTACCTCCATGCCCTAAACTAAATGCTGCAGAAGAAATTAATTGAATGCGTTTAAACCATTTCTCTATTTTATGAATTTTTCCGTTTTTACAAATATTTAGAATTAATAAAGTAAAAAATGAAGAGATGAACATTCCAATAATGGGAGCTAGAAAAATAAATAATATAATTGGTAATACTTTGTCTGAAACGATAACCGAAAAAGTTCCGTATCTAGCTACTGCAGCACCAATAAAACCACCAATTAATGTATGTGAAGAGCTAGAGGGTATTCCTAAATACCAAGTAAGTAAGTTCCACGTAATAGCTGCTATTAAACCGGCTAAAACAATATACAGCGCCATAACGTCTCCAACTTCAATACTAACACTTTTAGCTATCGTATTTCCAATTTTAAATTCACCTATCCAATATTTGGAGATAAAAAAAGCGGCAAAATTAAAAAAGGCTGCCCATATTACAGCCTGAAATGGTTTTAATACTTTTGTCGAAACAATTGTCGCGATAGAATTTGCAGCATCATGAAAACCGTTAATATAATCAAAAATAAAAGCTAATATTATAATGATAATAAGTAGGGTAGTCATTTACGAATATTTTAAAGCAACCGATTCTATAGCATTGGCTACTTCTTCGCATTTATCGGTAGTAGTTTCTAGCAAATCCAACATTTGTTGATGCTTAATAATAGTAATGGCATCTTTTTCATTTTCGAATAAGTTTGATATACTTCTATCAAAAGACTCATCGGCTAAGTTTTCAATACTGTGTATTTTTACTAAAATATCAAAGATTCCATCATAGTTTAGTTTTTTAAGTTCTTGAGTAGCTTTATGTACTTGAAGCGAACTTTCTTCAATTAAGTCTCCAAGTTCTATCATGGCGGGTGTAAATTCTTTGATTTTCATAATTCGTACTCTCTGTGATGCTGCATTAATAAAATCTAACACATCATCTAAGGAAGAGGCAAGTAAATGAATATCTTCGCGGTCAAAAGGAGTAATAAAATTTTTACTGAGTTCTTTAAAAATTTGATGTGTAATACCATCTCCGGCATGCTCTAGCATTTGTATTTTATTAATAATTTCTAAATGCAGAGAAGTGTCTTTAGTTTTTAATAATATAGAAAGACTTTTTGCCGCTTCAACAATATGTTCGGATAATTGTACAAATAGTACATGGAACTTGTTATTTTTTGGTTTAAATAAAGTGAACAATTTGTTAATCATACTTTGAGAAGAAAAAATTATTCAAATATGTTACATTAATATTAACTGAACGTTAACTCGTTTTATAAAAATTAGAATTTAACATTTTAGGAATTAGTTGGCTGAAAAAAATTACGCCAATATATACGTTCAGTTTAAAAATATGGGTAAAATCTTTTTATGGAAATTTTAGAAAAGTTAAATGGAATACTCCGAAAATTGCTCTAAAAACCGAACATCATTTTCGTAAAACAGTCGGATATCATTAATCTGATATTTTAACATAGTAATTCTTTCAACCCCCATTCCAAAAGCAAATCCATTGTATTTTTTGGCATCTATATTGCAGTTATTGAGTACGTTAGGATCAACCATACCACAACCTAATATTTCAACCCAACCGCTTTGTTTACATATATTACATCCTTTACTGTCGCATAAAAAACAAGAGATATCCATTTCTGCACTTGGCTCTGTAAATGGAAAATAGGAAGGTCTTAACCTTATCTTAGTAGAAGTCCCAAACATTTCTTGTGCAAAAAATAATAAATTTTGTTTAAGATCCGACATAGATACATTTTCATCGATATACAAACCCTCTATTTGATTAAAAAAACAGTTTGCCCGAGCTGATATAGCTTCATTTCTATAAACCCTTCCCGGTGAAATGGTTCTAAAAGGAGGTTTTTGTGATTCCATAACCCGAATTTGCACCGAAGAAGTATGCGTACGCAATGCAATATTTTCATCTCCCGAAACAAAAAAAGTATCTTGCATATCTCTTGCTGGGTGATCTTCCGGAAAGTTTAATGCACTAAAGTTATGCCAATCATCTTCAATTTCAGGGCCTTCAGATATAGAATACCCCAGCCGTTTAAATATATCTATTATTTCAGTTTTCACGATAGATATAGGATGCCTCGATCCAAACTCATATTTATACGATGGTAAAGTATAATCAAAACCTTCATTTTTTGATTGTTTTATGGGACTAATCTTTGATTGTAATTCAACTATTTTGCTTTCAACCGCTTGCTTTAATTCATTTATTTTTTGACCATACTCTTTTTTTTTTTTTGTGGGAACTTCTTTAAATTGACTAAATAAATTTTTTAATATGCCCTTCTGACTTAAATATGCGATTTTAAATTCTTCAACTTGTTGAGTGGAACTTGAAGAAAAATTTTTAACGTCCAGTAAATATTTTTCAATTTCTTCTATCATTACTTTACTAAGGTAATGGTCATTTTAATATCTTTCAATGGTTTATCCGCAGTACCTGTTTGAACAGATGCAATTTTATCTAATACATCTAGCCCTTCAATCACTTCTCCAAAAACGGTATAATCACCATCTAAATGAGGTGTTCCACCAATAGAAGTATATGTTTTAATTTGTTCTTCCGAATATTTTACTTTTTCTTTTTCCGGAATGGTTGGCAATACTATAGATTCAATTTCACCGTAAAACGTTTTAATAGCCTCCTCATTTTTTTCTTCTTGTAATTGTTTTAATTTATTAATATATGTCTCATTTTTTGGATCATTTAAAAATGAACGTATATATTTTGTTTGTAAGGAACTATTTTTTCTTTGTTCCATTTGTTTGAGAACATCTGCCGTAAAGGTACTTCCTTGAACTATATAGAACTGACTTCCTGAGCTTTCTTTTTTGGGATTGATGTTGTCTCCCAGTCTAGCGGCAGCTAATGCTCCTTTTTTATGATAATATTTGGGATTAATTTCGGCAGGCAAAGTATACCCCGGCCCACCATTACCTAGTTGTGTATTGTTAGAATCTTTTGAGTTAGGATCTCCACCCTGTATCATAAAATTTTTAATAATTCTGTGAAAAGTAGAACCATTATAATATTGTTCTTTTACTAACTTTATAAAATTATCACGGTGTTTTGGAGTTTCATCGTATAAAACCAATATGATATTACCATATTCGGTAGAAATTTTCACCTTTTGTTGCTGAGTAAACAAAAAAGAGGGCATTAGCACACTTAAAAAAATAAAAATAGAATAAGTTTTAAAAACATTTTTCATAATTAATAGTAATTGATTAACTTCGTATTTAAGAAACGAATTTAATTAAATTTACGGTATGAAAATATTTTTTCTTTCAAATTTTTATGCTTTAATCATATTTGGTTATGCATTATCAGGTTGCAAGCAACCAAGTGCACCCAAAGCTATTGTTACAGTAACCGATGAAAATAAAGTGGCTTTAAGAGGAGCATTAGTGGTGTTAGATTGTACTCCTGCCAAAGACGCTCCAAACACTCAAATATGCAAGGAAGGTATTAAAAAGGAAGGAAATACGGATAAAAACGGAAATATTGAGTTTTCTACTAAACTCCCAGCTGTACTAAAAGCTTCGGCTACTTATGTAAGAGTAGATGGGTTTTTAACCGACACCTTAAAAGGCGATGCTTTTGTTGAATTTAAAGAAGGAGAAGTTACTGAACAAACTATTATCGTGTACCCTTAAGTTGTATGAGTTCCCCTACATCTAATTTCAATAATAATATTAATTACACTTTTAATTTTAGCAACTATATCAACGAAGGTTTTAAAACGTTCGGTGAAAGAATTGGAATGTATTTTTTATATATTCTGATGATTATAGTTATAACCTATTTAATAGGTTTAGTTCCTATTTTGGGCGGTATTTTGAATAATATTTTGGTTGGGCCTGCTTTAAGTATTGGTTTATATGTTTTTTCGAATAATATACGTCAAAAAAAAGAAGCTCAATTCACAGACTTTTTTACTCCTTTTAAAAACGTTGGAGGGATAGTTATGGTTACTTTATTGATGTATGGAATTTACATCCTTTCATTTATACCCTTTATGGCTATACTCATAATATCTTATTATGATTTATTTCAGGCTATTATTCAAATGTATTCATCCCAAAATCCTGATCCATCGGCTATTATTCAAATGTATTCAAACTTCCCCTTTTGGTCTTTAATATTTTTATTACCATTTTTGTATGTAGCCATTATTTTAGTATGGTCTGCACCATTGGTGTATTTTTTTAACCTAGCACCCGTAAAAGCTATTCGTTTAAGTATTAAAACTGTGCACGCTCAATTTGGTAGGCACTTGTTGTTTTTTATCGTGGTAGGCTTAATTATGTTAAGTGGAATATTGGCTTTATTTTTCGGTATTCTATTTACAATTCCTGCTGGTTTGGTTATTATGTATACCGCTTTTCAAGATATTTTTCAACTTAATTCGGAGCAACACGAACCACATATTTCTGAAAATTTAGTTACAGAGTAACTCAAAAAAGACTTTAATATATTTAACAATTTGGTTTTATTTCATAATAAAATGAATTGTTTTCGCATTTAAATATTAATTTAGTGAAAAATCATAGTGAAAGAAACGCATACATTAATTCAAGATATTTTTAAAGCTTTTGAAACATTAGGAGGGAAAGCAGTTAATTACAAACAAATTTGTAAAACTCTGAACATTACCTCAGTGGATTCGAAAAAAAAGGTTGAGAAGTTATTGGCCGATTTATCTTTTAAAGGAGAGCTAATTGAAGTTGCTCCCGGAAAATATAAACGGAAAGATCAACAAATATATATCATTGGAACATTAGATGTTACTAAGTCGGGCATAGGTTATGTAGTGAGTGAGGCTTCTGAAAAAGATATCTTCATACCCCGAAAATATTTAGATTTTGCTTTTCATGGAGATGTTGTAAAGGTAGCGGTATCTAAAAATAGTTTATCTAAAGAAAAACCCGAGGGTAAAATTGTAGAAGTCCTTGAGAGAGCCAGAACGGAGTGGGTAGGAGTATTACAGGTATCTAAAAATCATGCTTTTTTAATTCCTGATAATACTAAGTTTACGACCGATGTGTATATTCCACTATCTAAATTAAATGGTGCAAAAGATAAAGAAAAAGTGATTGTGCGCATTTTTCAATGGCCTGATGATGTAAATAATTCACCTACTGGAGAGGTAATTGAAATATTAGGTACACCTGGAGATACCTCAACAGAGGTTCAAGGTGTTTTAGCCGAATTTGGTTTACCAAGGGGATTTCCTTCAGCTCTGGAAGATGAAGCAAAAAAAATTCCGATTGAAATTTCTTCGCAAGAAATAAAAAATAGACGAGATTTTAGAGGAATCACTACATTTACTATAGATCCATTTGATGCTAAAGATTTTGATGATGCTATATCCTATCAGGTATTAGATAATGGAAATGTTGAAGTTGGCGTACATATTGCCGATGTTACGCATTATGTACAACCGGGAAGTGAAATTGATAAAGAAGCACAAAATAGAGCTACATCCATTTATTTAGTAGATCGTGTAATACCTATGTTACCCGAAATATTATCCAATCAGGTTTGCTCTTTGCGTCCTAATGAAGATAAATTATGTTTTTCGGCTGTATTTACTTTAAATAGTAAGGCAGAAATAGTACATGAATGGTTTGGAAGAACCGTGATACATTCCATAAGACGCTTTACATACGAAGAAGTGCAACAAATTTTAGAAGATGGAGCCGGTGAAATGCATGAAATTTTGCACCCCATAAATCAATTAGCAAAAATTTTACGAAAAAATCGTATGAGCAAAGGTGCAATTGCTTTTGAAAAAGAAGAGGTGAAATTTAAATTAGATGAAAAAGGTCAGCCTTTAGAAGTATTTTTTAAAACTCAAAAAGATGCCCATAAATTAATTGAAGAATTTATGCTATTAGCAAACCGAAGAGTTTCTGAATTTGTAGGAAAGCCTAAGCATGGAGAAAAACATAAAAATTTTATTTACAGAGTACACGACACACCTAATCCTGATAAGTTAAATGATTTTGTTCAGTTTGTTAAAACTTTTGGATATAGCTTTAATGCAAATCATCATAAAGATGTTTCTCAAAGTTTTAATAAACTATTGCAGGATGTAAAGGGCAAAAAAGAAGCTCATCTTATTGAAACCCTAGCAGTTAGAACTATGGCAAAAGCCGTATATTCTACAAATAACATTGGTCATTATGGATTGGCCTTTGATTATTACTCGCACTTTACTTCACCTATTCGAAGATATCCCGATATGATTGCTCACAGATTGTTACAGCACTATTTACATCATGGAAACTCTGTAGAGGTGAGTGTATACGAAAATTTATGTAAACATTGCTCGGTTCAAGAGAGGTTGGCAGAAGAAGCTGAAAGAGCTTCTATTAAATTTATGCAAGTATTATACATGCAAAACAGAGTAGGAGAAATATTTAATGGAGTTGTTTCAGGCGTAACGGAGTGGGGAATATTTGTAGAAATAGGTGAGAGTAAAACAGAAGGGCTTATTCGTTTGCGAGATATCCCGGGCGACTATTACGAATTTGAACAAAAAAAGCATCGGGTAGTAGGAAAAAGAACTAAAAAAACCATTCAATTAGCCGATGTTATAAAAGTAAAAGTAAAAGGTATTGATATTTTAAAAAAACAAATTGAGTTGGAGGTGTTGAGTAATTAATAGTTTTATTTATTTATTTCCTCAAAAATTTTCATCAATACAGCATCGATTTCATGTTGATAGGGACTATTTTTAATGAGTAATTGGGTGTTTTTTATTCTATCATCCGTTACAGGGTGGGTACTTAAAAAACTTAGTAATTTACTCTCTGCTTTATTTTCGGCATTTTTAAACTTTTCAAATAAACGAATCATTCCCTGCGGATTTATTTTATTTTTCTCCAAAATTTCAAATCCAAATGCATCGGCTTCATATTCTAATGCTCTAGAATAATTAAGTTCAGTTAAATTACTTGATACATCAATAAACGTTGCATTATCCCCTAATATTAAATATAAAAATATTCTGCCCGATAAACTTCTAGCTAAAGATTTTAGTGAATGTCTTTTTTCAACGTGCGTTACTTCGTGAGATAGTAAAGCCGCTAACTCATCATAATGTTTTATGGTTTTAAGCAAGGAGTCAAACACTACAATATTACCCCCAGGCATGGCAAAAGCATTTAGTTCTTTCATTTTTACAACCGTAACTTTTATAGGGTATTGGGTATTCCAGTCAATTTCGTTTATAAAATATTGCAATTGTTTTGTTTTTTCCTCGTCTATGGTATACTCTTTTATAGTTTGTTCATATAACATATTACCTAACTCTATTTCCTTTTCAATGGATATCATACTCGATATTAATCCTGCCAACCAGGGTATCATAAAAAAATAGATAGCAAGAACTAAACTTATTACTATACCAACTATAAAAGTAGTTGATCCTATAAAACTTCGCTTATCATTCCACTTGTTTTGGTTATTTAAAAAAGGATAAGCCTCAAACAATTGATCTATTTTTTTGGTGTCCTCAACCCTTAATTCTTGTTTTAATGGGGCGTATTTTAATACCCAGGTGTTTTTTTCTTTATAAGTTTGTATGAAGGCTAAATCCCAAATAATATTTTCAGGATTATTTTCGTTTGTAATATCAATAACACATTGATTGTTTTTTATTGTCCACTCAGCTTTAAATTGTTTATTTTCTTCAATTTTTCGCAATATCTGCATATGCTTTTTTTACAAAAATAATAGAAATTAATTGCATTTATTCATTAACTACCTAAGGCAACCCTAATATTCTCAAAATAAAATTAACATCTATATTTTTTACATAAAAGTATTTAAAGGGTTTCATCATTCAAATACAATACTTAACTTTTATAAAACTTAAAAGTTAGTTAATATTAGATATATAAAAAGACTGTAATTTTACATAAAATTAATTCGCAATGAATGATAATTTAATATTATTAGTAGATGATGAGCCGGATATTGTTGAGTTTTTAAAATATAATCTTGAAGCGGAACAATTTCATGTAATTACTGCTAATAATGGAAAACAAGCCGTACAATTAGCACTTACTCATAAACCTAATTTAGTAGTGTTAGATGTTATGATGCCTCAAATGGATGGCATTGAAACATGTATAGAGCTTAGAAAACACAGAATATTAGACGAAACTCTTATTGTATTTTTAACGGCACGTAACGAAGATTATTCTCAAATAGCCGGGTTAGAAGCAGGAGCAGATGATTACATTGCAAAACCAATTAAACCTCGCGTTTTTGTTTCAAAAATTAATTCTTTATTAAGAAGGTCTACTCCAAAAGAAAAAACAAATATACAATTGGAAGGGTTGTTGATTGATAAAGAAAAATTTACGGTTAAAAATCATGGTCAAGAGTATATATTACCTAAAAAGGAATTTGAGTTATTATCTTTGTTAGCATCTAAGCCAGGCAAAGTGTTTACCCGAGATGAAATTTTAGAAAAGGTGTGGGGAGAAGATGTAATAGTCGGAGATAGAACCATTGATGTTCATATACGAAAGTTGCGAGAAAAATTAGGTGATGAATGCATAAAAACGATGAAGGGTGTTGGATATAAGTTTGAGGAACGTTAAGAATATTGTATGAAAAACACAGCTCCTAAAACACTCGTTTTTATTATTTCTTTTTTATTTTCAATCATTGGCATTTCCGCGGTACATTTTTTTTTAGGAGATACTAATCCAATTCAATCAGGCGATATTTTATGGCTTTTTTTTGTTTTTTTCATCTTTTCTTATGCTATATTATTTTTAATTCTACAGTTTTTTTTATTTAAAAAAATGGAAGTTTTGTATAAAAACATTTTTTCAAACTATCAGTTTAAACGTTCTAACGTAATGTCGTCCGATAATTTTAAAGAAATGGAGGAAGAAGTTTCGGGATGGTTAGAAGAAAAAAAAGATGAATTAAATAAATTAAAGATTAAAGAAAATTTTCAAAAAGAATTTATAGGAAATATTGCACACGAACTAAAAACACCCTTGTTTACCATACAGGGGTATATTTTAACCTTGTTAGAAGGTGGTTTAGAGGATCCTCGAATTAATAGAACATATTTGCAAAAAGCAGAGCAAAGTGTTGAACGCATGAGTCAATTGTTAGACGATTTAGATTTACTTACTAAACTTGAAGCAAATCAAATACAACTAAAAAAACAAAAAGTCGATTTAAAAGAGTTAATTGATAGCTGTATAGAAGAGCTAAAAATTAATATATCGGGTACCGAAAAAAATATTGTAAATAATATCCCTAAAAATATTTGGGTAAATATTGATAGAAAAAGGATTTACCAGGTTTTTATTAATTTGTTAAATAATTCTATTAAATACTGCTATGAAAAATGTGCCATTGAAATTTCTTACACCTTATTAAACGATAAAGTAATTGTAGAGTTTTCAGATAATGGTCCGGGAATATCCAAAGAACATTTGATTCGAATTTTTGAACGTTTTTATAGGGTAGAAGAAAGTAGATCTAGAAATTCTGGAGGATCCGGTTTGGGCTTGTCTATTGTGAAAAGCATTTTAGATGCACACAATGAAAGTATTAACGTCACCAGCAAGGTAGGGGAGGGTACACGCTTTACTTTTACCCTAGAGCGTTGGGGCGTTTAATATTAAATTAATTTGCATACAGGTAGTTTAGATTAAGCGCTGTATGTATTTCCTTCTTCTGCCAACAGAGTATTTTTAAAGATGCCTGTTGCCTCCTCTAAAAATAGATTGGTATTTTTATATCGAGCCGAAAAGTGGCCAATAACTAGTTGATTTACTTTAGCCATTAAGGCTATTTTAGCCGCTTGTTTTGCTGTACTGTGGTAAGTTTCTGTTGCTCTTTGCAGGTCTTTTTCAATAAAGGTCGCCTCATGATAAAGCAACTTAGCATTTGTAATATACGGAATAATATCTTCTTGATATGCAGTATCTGTACAATAGCTGAATTTTATTTCGGGTTGTGATGATAGCGTTAATAAGTGATTAGAAATAATATTACCAACCTCATCTGTATAATCTTTTCCTTTTTGTATATTCCCTAACTCAATTTGAGGGATGTTCTATTTGAGTATGTTTTCAGTATTAATTTTTAGCTTAGTTTGTTTAATAATAAAATTATATCCACAACAAGGTATTCTGTGTAGTAAAGGAAACCTTTCTATTTTTATATCCTCTTCTTCCCATAACACTTCATGATTTGAGTTGTCCCATTCATAAAATATATAGGGGTATTCTAAACGACTTTTAGAGAGTTTTAGTTGTAGTTTAATAATTTCCTCTAGTCCTTTTGGACCAATAATATCTAGTGGTTTGTTTCTTCCTAATAACTGAAACGTATTGAGCAATCCTATTAAACCAAAGTAATGATCACCATGTAAATGTGTAATAAATATTTTTTCAATCTTTTGAATTCGAATTTTGTATTTTCTGAGCTGAATTTGCGTACCTTCACCACAGTCTAACAAAAAAAAACGCTCATTTGCATTTAGCAAATGAGCGGTGGGATTTCTATTTACAGTTGGTAAAGCAGAGCCACTACCTAAAACTGTAAATGTAAGATGCATTAATGTACTATAGTAAGTTTTCCGGATTGAGTATTTGAACCAGATACAAAGGTGTAATTATACAATCCATTTGGTAAATGAGAAGTAGATAGAGCTATTTTCTCTTGATTTTTTTCAATCATTCTTCTTTCTACCATCTCCCCTAAAAGGTTGGTGATAATAAATTCAGTTGTTTCTTCAACTAAACCTAATTCAACAAATACTTGGTCGTTTGCAGGATTAGGGTACACATTTTTAGCAATAGCATTTTCAACAAAATCTTGTGTAGAAACTGCCCATGGACTAATAAAGATAGTAAAATTGCTGAAAGATGTGTCAGGACCAGCGAAAGAACCTAAACCAGGAACTGTAATTTTAGTACCAATGGTAATATTTGGGTTATAAGATCCAGCTGTAGGTGTATTTCCATATACAGCTACACAACCATAAGCACCACCTGGCCAACGATCACCACTCATATACTTATCGGTTCTTCTAGAAAAACCAGAAGGTAATCCGGTAACACTTTTTAAACTAATTGAATCTATAGTTACTGTATATGTTGTTCCTGCAATTTCTGTTTCTGCTTGACTAGGAAATTTGATATAAATTACTTGATAATAATCTACATTTACATTACCATCAGGTAAAGCCTCTGGATATATCCAAGTAGAATCAGGGTGAGTTGGTAATGAGCTAGGGAAACCCATAGGATCACAATCTGGAAATTGAGCTTTAACAGCTGTGTTGAACATGAATGCCGTGGCACTTAAAAGTAAAATTTTTTTCATATTAAAAATGGTTTAAAGTTGAACAAATATATTAAATTATAAATTACTGGAAACTTCATTCATAAAAACCAAGTCCTCTGCTTCGCTTTGGGTATTGGTAATATTTAAAATGGAATCTAGTTGTGAAATGGTAATTAACTTCATAACACTTGGCTGTACGCCAAAAAGAACAAACGTTCCCTGTGCATTTTTACATAAACGATTAGCTACTAAAATGGCACTTAAACCCGATGAATCGGAATATTTAACCATGGAAAGATCTAATACAATATTTTTTACGCCTTCGTTACTTAATAAGACAAATTGAGATTTTAAATCTGGAGATTTTGTTCCATCTAATTTTTCCAAATCAACTTTTACTAAAGCGTACTTTTCATGTTTTGTAGTAGAAATACTCATGCTGTAATTTTAAAATGCAATAACAAATATAATTAATTTAACGATTTTACAACAAAATGTTTATAAATTGTGTTTAAGGTTGTAGTTTTGTTTACCAATATTTTTTTATGACTTCTTTTTTACATCAAACAAATGGTAAAGAAAGAGAAATTGCCCACAAGGTAGTTTCCGGTAGTAGAATAACAGACGATGAAGCATTGGTTTTATATAATTCTGATAACCTTTCTTTTTTAGGCAGTTTAGCCAATTTTGTTAAAAATAAATTGACTTTCGACTATGTTTTCTTTAACAGAAATTTTCATATTGAACCAACAAATATTTGCGTGTTCGATTGCAAATTTTGTTCTTATGCAAGAGGAATTAGAGAAAGAACTAATTACGATGCTTGGGAGCTGAGTGAACAACAAATATATGATTTGGTAAAAAAATACGATGGTCAACCAGTTACCGAAGTACATATTGTTGGAGGGGTTCATCCAAAAATGGGATTGATGTATTTTGCTCAGTTAATCCAAAACATAAAAAAAATTCGGCCAGAAATACATGTAAAAGCATTTACTGCGGTTGAATTGGAGTATATGTTCAGAAAGGCGAAAGTTAGCTATCAGGAAGGGTTAAAAATATTAAAAGATCATGGGCTAAACTCATTACCCGGTGGAGGAGCAGAAATTTTTCACTCTGAAATAAGGGAGCAGATATGTAAGGATAAGTGTACCGGTGAAGAATGGTTGGAAATTCATAAAACTGCCCATACATTAGGGATACCATCTAATGCTACCATGTTGTACGGTCATATTGAAACGTATGAACATAGAATACATCATATGAATGCTCTACGAACATTACAAGATGAAACCAAGGGATTTAATACTTTTATTCCTTTAAAATTTAGAAATCACGATAACGATATGTCTAATATTTCAGAAGTATCGGTTATTGAAGATTTAAAAAATTATGCAGTATCTCGAATTTATATGGATAATTTTGCTCATATTAAAGCCTATTGGCCTATGATAGGCAGAGATGTAGCACAAATGTCGTTAAGCTATGGAGTAGACGATATTGACGGAACAATAGATGATTCTACTAAAATTTATTCTATGGCAGGATCTGAGGAGCAAAATCCTGCATTATCAACTGAACAATTAGTTGAACTCATTAAAGGAGCCAAAAAAATACCGGTTGAGAGAGATACTTTATATAATATTATCCAAGATTATAGCGATTACGTTTTTGATAAGGATGTAAGAACGTATTAATTAATAACATTACTTTTGGAGTAATGTTATTAATTTTTAAATACTTAGAATAATTTTTGAAAAATATATCTGGCATCGAGCCAAAAATGATAATTTTTAATATATTCTAACATTTGTTGTATTTCTTGTTCGTTGGTATTGTTGCCCGAAATTTTCTGTATCCAAGAAAATACATAAGTAGGCATAGATATTAACTCGTTTTTTGGAATACCTACCCAGGTTTTTTTCCCCCACAGTACATCGTATGCACTAACCAACCAGTAAATTTTATCTTTAATAAACCAACCAAAGAGAGGGAAAAATAATAATATAATGATGCTAAGTGCTACATCGTTAATGCGTTTTTTTTGTAAAAAAAAAGTCGATTCTATAGATTTTACATTGTTAAAAAACAAACTATTTGTAGTAGTAATAGAATTACTACCTATAATATAATTTTTATCGATATGAGCAATTTTTTGCTCTAATTCAGGTTTTTGTATGCTTACCATTAACTCCATAATTTTAGTCGAGCTTATGTCTTTAGATGAATATATTACTTCGTTAATATTAAATGATTCTACGGCTTCCGACAATTTGTATATGTCGCATATAAAATCACTATTATCGATGGGAATATCTTTTTTTACACTTACTAAACCTATAAATTCGGGTTTATTAAAAAACGTAGATAACAAATTTTGATGTATTTTGTCTGCTTCGTGTGTATCAGCAACCACCAATATTCTTCTGTGGTGTTTTTTATACAACTTAAAGTCAGGTATAGGTAAAGTATTTGCTAATTTTCGACTTACATACATAAATAAAGCAAACGAAAATATTCCAAACAATAAAATGGCTCTGGAAAAACGATAATCTTCAGGAAATAAGCTATACATAACTAAAATTATAGCACTGCCCAGTAAAGTTGAATACATACTTTTTTCAAGGCGAATAGGCTTTATATAAGCTCCAGAAAATATATTCGTTAAAATCCATATTGCTATATACAACACTAATACTTTATTAGACATGTTTTCGTAATGTATTCCGGTATATTGTTGATACAGATACTTAAAACTAAATAAAGCGATGCTTAAAAAAATTACATCGGCCAATACAAAAAATTGTTTGGTAATATAGCGGTTTACAATAGCAATAAATGCCCTAAAATAAACCGCTATGGAAATACAAAATAACAACAATCGAGAACCTAATCCACGTGAAAAATGTTTTTTAGCAAAAATTAGCATGGCCTTATAAAATACTATTACATAATTTATGCTTTGCTTTTTGGTGCTTTCTCCTTTATAATGTATAATAGTAGTGTTTGGAAAATAATAATTTTTATATCCTGATTGGGTAATTCTATATGATAAATCAATATCTTCGCCATACATAAAAAAGCTTTCATCTAACATTCCAATACGATCGATCACCGTTTTTCTTAACAACATAAATGCACCCGATAACACATCTACAGCATGTATTTCATCGTTGGGTAAATATCCTAAATAATATTTATTAAATTTTTTAGAATAGGGAAAAAGTGCCGACAAGCCAAATATTTTATAAAAAGCGGTAGTGGGAGTTGGTAAACCTCGTTTAGATTCGGGTAAAAAATTTCCTTTTCCATCAATCATTTTAACCCCCAAACCTCCCGCATCGGGAGTTTTATCCATAAAGCGCACCACCTCTGTAAATGTTTTCTCCTCTACAATGGTATCCGGATTAAGGAGTAAAATATACCTTCCTTTAGCTACATTAATAGCCTGATTGTTCGCTTTTGAAAATCCAGTATTCTCTTTATTAGCTATAACTTGAATGGATTTAAATTTTTCAGTAATAAATGGTACTGATCCATCGGTTGAGTTATTATCTACCACTATTACTTCAACCTGTAAATTTTTGGATGCTTTAAGAACAGAATGTAAGCATTGCTCTAAAAAAAATTTTACATTATAGTTTACAATAACAACCGTTAAATCCATCCTTTGGTTATACTTTTATTTGAACGGTTTGCTCGTATGGTTGCCGGTGAACAATCGATCTACCCAAGGTAACCTCATCGGTATATTCAATTTCATTGCCAACAGAAATCCCCCTTGCCAAAGTAGATATTATAACCGAAAATTCTTTTGTTTTTTTAAAAATATAAAAATTGGTAGTATCTCCCTCCATACTGGTAGGTAAAGCTAAAATTACTTCTCGAATATCATTATTATTGCGAATGCGCTCAAATAAACTTTCAGTATTTAATTGCGCAGGACCTATACCATCCATAGGAGAAATTACTCCTCCTAAAATATGATAGACACCATTATATTGGGTAGTTCTTTCAATGGCCAATAAATCTTTAATGTTTTCAACTACACAAATTACAGAATGATCTCGGGTGTTGTTATTACAAATATCACATACAGCGTTTGTATTATCAGTAATATTTTTACAAGTATTACAAAAAATAATACGTTCATTCAATTCTTTAAAGGCCATGTAAAACTGCTCCATATTATCCTTTGATTGATGCAATAAATGTAACGTAAGACGCAAAGCGGTTTTATAACCCACGCCAGGCAATGTAGCGAATTGTTCAACAGCTTTAGCTAATATTTTTGAAGGCAGTTCCATAATTTACACTAAATTAAAGAATTAAATGCGAATATGATTAACCCTTTCTATTAACTTATCTATATCCGATTGTTGATTAAATACATGTAAATTAATGCGAATTCGCTCTTTTCCCTTGGGCACGGTTGGACTTAATACAGGGAAAACCTGTATTCCTTCACGATTAAGGTAATGGGAAGTTTTTTTAACAAGCGTGTTACCTGATATAGATAAATATTGAATAGGTGTTGGATTTGCAGAAAAAGGATAGTTACTTTTAGAAATAAAATATTGAATGTTATTTAATAATTGTTGTCTCTCCATGGCTAAATCGGGCAAAAATTCATGTATAATATCCCAAACCATAAGGTTAATAAATGATGGTGCGGTGGAATAAATAAAGGGTTTAGAAAAATTAATTAAATAATTTTTCAACTCTTGGCTTCCAACTATACATGCCCCCTGAAAACCTAAAGCTTTTCCAAATGTATGAATGCGGGCAAATATATTTTTTTCAAGTCCTAAGCTTACAGCCAATCCTTCTCCGTTAGAGCCAAACAAACCTGTAGCATGCGCTTCATCTAGTACTATATATGCACCATACTCACGTGCAATACTAACGATTTGAGATAAAGGAGCCAAATCACCATCCATGGAATACACCGATTCTAATACAATAAATATCTGTCCTTTTGATATTTTAATTTTTTTTATTAGATCCGATGTAGAATTGTGCTTAAATTTAAAGCTTTTGGCTTGAGAAAGTTGTACGCCCTCTCTTAATGAGGCATGTACATATTCGTCCATAAGAATTGTATCACCTTTTCCTGCAATGCAAGATAATATGCCGGTATTTGCTTCATACCCCGAGTTAAATATTATACAAGTTTCTGCTTTATAAAACATAGCCAGTTTGTCTTCCAATTGTTCTGCTAATGTTGAATTCCCTGAAAGTAAGCGAGAGCCTCCGGAACCTAACTTAGTTATTTTGCTAAGGGCTACATGTACTTTTTTGAGTAATTCGGGATGAGTGGTTAAACCTAAGTAATCATTGGAAGAAAAATCGATATTACCATTGTTTGGTTGTTTTAAAACACGAAAAGCATCTTCATGCAAACGTTTTTCAATTTTTTGAGATATATGTATTGGTGTTTTTATAAAAATGTTCTCGTAAATAAAAAATCTAGAACTAAATAATCTCCTCCAGTCTCATTGTTTTTTCAGCTCTAATACCTTTTTCAGTTTGCATTAACGTGCAACATTCGTATATTGGATCGTGCTCAAAAAACAGTACAGCTCCTTGTTGTTGAGCCTGAGAAAGAATTTGTTCTTTTTCCTGTAAAGTTAATAATGGACGTGTATCATAACCCATTACATAAGGCACAGGTAAATGAGCTACAGAGGGTATTAAATCGGCCATATAAATAATCTTTTGTCCTTTATATTCAATAATAGGCAACATCATATGTTCGGTATGTCCATTCACAAAAATAAAGGAGAGTTTTTCAAACAATGTATTGTGATTGGTTTCATCTATAAAGGTAAGCTGTCCGCTTTCTTTTATGGGTAAAATATTTTCTTTTAAAAAAGACGCTTTTTCTCTTGCATTTGGTTTGGTAGCCCACTCCCAATGCAAAGGATTACTCCAATATACTGCATTTTTAAACACCGGTTCATATCCGGTATTTTGTGTGTTTTTAGATACCGCACCTCCACAATGGTCAAAATGTAAATGTGTTAGAATTACATCGGTAACATCGTTGCAGGAATAACCTTTTTCATGTAAGGCTTGAGCCAATGTTTTGGTATTATGTAAATAATAATGGCTAAAAAATTTTTCATCTTGTTTTTCTCCAATACCGGTATCAATTAAAATCAATTTTTTGCCATCTTCAATTAATAAGCAACGCATGGCCCAAGTGCATAAATTATGTTCATCGGCAGGGTTTAGTTTATTCCAAATTACTTTAGGTACTACTCCAAACATGGCACCGCCATCTAATTTAAAATTTCCGGTATGTATAACGTGTAATTGCATGATAAAAAAATAATGTTCTAAATTACGATAAAATATTTATATATATATTCCATAAACTCTTCCAGTTTTTTCTTGTTTACATTCTATATAAAACAACTACCTTGTATTGGATTTGTATTTTTATCGTATGAATAAAAAATTCCGAAAGCTATCTTTATATACACTTGTATTAATCCTTTTCATTACTTTAGTAGGATCGTACTTTTTAAAAAACACACGGTTTAATTACGATTTTGAGAGCTTTTTTCCGGTTAATGACCCTTCTTTACAATATTATCTATCGTATCGAGATAAATTTGAGTCGGATAACGACTTTTTATTTATAACCATTATTAATAAGCAAGGAATTTTTACCTCCAATTTTCTTAAAAAATTACAAAATGCGACCCATGAAATATCCAATATAAAAAATATAATTCAGGTTCAAAGCCCTACCAATATATCCTGGGTAGTTTTTTCGCCATTAGGCCCGATAGAAATTCCATATTTACATGTTTTACAAGACAGTTTATACGCACAAGATTCTGCCCGAATTTATCAAGACCCAAAATTAATAGGAACCTTTTTTTCAAAAGATGCAAAAGCTGTAAGCTTACTTATAAAACACACCGAATTTTTATCGAAAAATAAAAGCGATAGCTTATTAAATATCATGGAAAAAACGGTTGAAAAGTATGCTTTTGATAAAGTATATTTTGCAGGAAGAATACATGGACAGTACCATTATCTTAAAAAGATACAACAAGAAACCATCCTATTTATGAGTTTATCTTTTGTATTGGTTTTGTTGTTTTTAATTTGGGTATTTAAAAAATTATTAGTAGTGATTATTCCCATTGTAGTGGTTGTATTAACCCTACTATGGGTTTTTATAGGAATGGCAGTATTTCAACATGGCATAGATGTAATTTCGGTATTATTACCTACAATTTTATTTGTGGTAGGGATATCCGATTCAGTACATTTTTTTTCAAGATACCTCGATGTTTACAGAAAAAACAAAGATTCTCTTACATCTATTAAATTAACCATAAAAGATGTTGGCAAAGCTACGTTTTTAACTTCATTAACCACCGCAGTAGGTTTTTTAACATTACTTACCGTAAGCATACGACCTATTAAAGAATTTGGAATTATAACGGCAATAGGCGTAGTTTTAGCATTTATTTTAACCTATGCTATAGTTCCACCGGCTGTTTATTTACTAAATACCCGATTACTATTTAAAGAAGCTAAACAAAATAACACATGGAATACCGTACTAAGTTGGTTGTTTTTATATATTGTTAGAAACCCCAAAAAAATATTATGGGTCACGCTGGGAGTTATCTTAATTTCAGTATATGGAATCTTTAAAATTAATGTAGAAAATTTTTTATTAGAAGATATTTCAGATAAAGACCCACTTAAAGAAGGATATATTTATCAAGAAAAAAATTTTAGCGGTGCCCGACCATTTGAAATGGGGGTTGAAATAATTTCCGATTCAATACAAATATGGGACTTTCAAACCATGAAAAGTTTAGAAAAGGTTCACGAATATTTGATTGATTCATTTGGTGTACATATGTTAATATCTCCGTTAAGTATTATTCAAGCACTTAATCAGTCAAGCCATAACGGAAACATCCAATATTACCAATTACCCGATAGTTTGCATGATTATGAAAAAACTGTAAAAACTATCCAAAAATATCAAAAGTCACTTCCATTAAAAGGGTTAATCTCAAAAGATAAAAAAACAATGCGTATTACTGGAAAAATGCCCGACTATGGTGCTAAATCCTGTTTGCAAAAAGAAAAAAAATTACAAGAATTTATTAAAAGCCTACAAATTGAAGGAATAGAGTTTCATTACACAGGCATGGGATCATTAATTGATAAAAACAATTTGTATTTAGTAAAAAATATGTTGTGGGGTTTATTGATTTCATTCGTAATAATTTCAATGATTATGATGATGCTTTTTAAAAGCCCCAATATTATTATAGTATCACTAATTCCTAATATTATTCCTTTATTAATGATTGGAGCAGTTATGGGATATTTTAACATTCATTTAAACGTAGCTTCATCTATTATTTTTACCATCGCCTTTAGTATTTGTGTAGATGATACCATTCATTTTTTAACTAAATATAACCTTGAATTAAACAAAAGCAAACATCCTCTTTTTGCTTTAAAAAACACCTTTTTGCACACCGGAAAAGCCATAATTATTACGAGTTTAATATTAAGCGGAGGTTTTTTATTACTTATTTTTTCTAGCTTTCAAAGTGTGTATAATGTAGGATTATTAATTTCAATTACCTTGTTTTTTGCAGTACTAGCAGATTTATTTTTATTACCGGTCTTGTTACTGTGGGGGAGAGGAAAAAATAAGAAAAATCATTAAACTACATATTGATTTTATATAGCTAACAACCTAAGAAAATTTGTAGAGTGTGTTTTGAGCAAACAATTCATTCATTTTAATATTGAAAATCTCTTAAATTGGGAAGATAATACACCGAGTTTGGAATGTGATTAATTTTGTTAAAACGAACATCTAAACACATTAAATTTTCTAAATACCATAAAGAAGAAGATAAAACAGAAATTTGATTATTATTTAAATACAAATACTTCAATTGTTTTAAATACGATACCGGAGAAGATATAACATCAATTTGGTTGAAACTTAAATCTAGATATTCTAAATTTTCTAAATAACTAATGGGGGAAGAAATTTGATTAATTTGGTTGTAAGAAAGATCTAATACGGTAAGGTTTTTAAGATACGAAACGTTTGAAGATATTTGTTTTATGTTGTTGTTCATCAAATATAATTCTCTTATGTTTTTTAAATATGAAATGGTGCTGGAAAGATATTCAATGTGGTTATTGTTTAAAATAAGTACTTCCAAATTTGAAAAATCGGCTACAGACGAGGGAATGTTTGTGAGTCTCCTGTTGGATAAATCCAAAATAACTACTTTACTAGGGTTTTGTAATGCCAAGTTGAGGTTGCTGTAATATCCATTATGAAAACGATAGTATTCGCTTGCGCTGTTACTCCAAGAAAATTTAGTGAAAACAATAAATACTAAACTGAGTAAAAAGAGGTATATTGGTTTCATATGTTTTTTATATGAAATGAACCAAAAAGTATACCAAAATGAATTGGCTGTTATTCCTTTTCCTCCAATATTTTTAATAGTTTATAGTTCAGGTATAGTTTCTCTTTTCCTACTTTTTCTGATTTTAAAAAGCCATTTTCTTCTAAAACTATTAAATAATTTCCAACTGTTTTTAAGTTTCCAATATTTTCATCCATTAGGTGTTGACGTTTGGTGTAAGGTAAACGAAATAAAATCTCAATTAGATCTTTTGAATAAATTTTTGGCAATTTCTTTTTAATTTCGTTTGCAGTATCTTCCATGGCTACATTTATTTTATTTAGTCTCTTTAATCCTTTATTAGCCGTTACTTCAATCATATCCAACATATACAAGATGTAATCTTCCCATTCATTTTTTTCGGTTACATGTTGTAAGCATCTATAATATTCAATTTTGTTTTTAATGATATATTCACTTAAGTAGATTGCTGGTGTGTCCAATAAACCCGAAAGTTTTAGGTACAATAACAATAAAATTCTTCCCGTTCTGCCATTACCATCCGAGAAAGGGTGTATAGCTTCAAATTGATAGTGCAATATCGCCATTTTAATTAATGGGTCTATGGTTCGACTATGCTTACCAGAATATGTTTCATTTTCATTTATGAACTTTTCTAAATTAGCTAGTTTCTCACGTATAATCTGTTCACCACTTGGTGGGGTGTAAATAATTTCACCTTGTGTGTTGCTTAATGTAGTTCCGGGTGTATTCCGAATTGAAGTGTTATTTTGTTTTATACATTGAACAATTTTAATACAAAGATTGGTGGTTATAAATGGTTTTACTTTCAATTCTTCTAAACCTAACCAAAGAGCTTGCTTGTAGCTTAAAACTTCTTTTGTAGCTGAGTTTTCTATTTTTCTGTCAGCAACTAATGACTTATAGAGTTCATCGTTTGTTGTAATTATATTTTCTACTTCCGAGCTCGCTTTTGCTTCTTGTAAATATATCGTATCTATAAACAGAGTAGGATTGGGTAAATTGATTAAAGTTCCATTTAGTTGTGCCAATGCTCGTCCTGCCGAAATCGTTTTTTGAAGTATGCGTTTGGTTTCTATGTCGGCCTTTGGAGGTAGTAATGGCAAGTTGTTATACGGAATTTTTCGGTTAAATTTTTCCATGACGTTCAAAGGTACGTTTTACTCTTATATTAATTACAAGAGTAAAAATACTAAAATTTCACCCTCGTTTTTAAAATAGAGGTAAAAATTACTCGTGTTCTATTATGAGGGGAGTCTATATTTTATTCGAAAGTGTGAGGGGACTTTGGTTGTTAATTCATTGTCCTACTTTTTTATCAAGTTTAGTTCCAATTTATATTCTTCTTTTGCTTCTTTTTCAGAATAAAAGTAATTATCAAGCATATCGAATGTTTCTACATTAATTAAATGATATGTTTTGAATTCAGCTTTCCCTTTTGTTCTGATAAAATATTTTTTGGTTATTTTCATAACATTGTCTTTAAGATGGTTTTTGCTTTATTTAATCCTTGCATTGCGAATGGATCGCTGTCGATTGTGTCTAGAACCTTGTCACTAAGCCACAGAGTTAATAGTTCTTCGTCAGTAACCTTGTAATAATTTGCAAGTTTGATTACTTGTTCTCTTGTTAGTCGTCTTTCTCCTCTTTCGATTTTGCTAATTAATGCTGTGTCAATTTCTAAATATGCAGCAACCTGTCTAAGGAGTATTCCTTTGGATTCACGTAATGCTCTTATTTTTTCTCCAAGCGAGTTCATTGTACAAATTTTGATTTGTCAAGTTGTGTCAAATTTAAGAAAGATATTTGTTTTGACGTTACTTTGTTGCCGTTTAAATATTCACAATCTTTGTGTGTCTGGCTGTCCTTTTACAGCAAAGCATAACTAACTCATATATTCATTAAAAGCTCACAAAACCCAACCAGATTTTTACAGATTTATGCTGCTTATATTATTTACCCTAATCCGTGAAATCATTTCTTCAACAAAACTCCACTGGCTTCAAACGAAAGTTGATATTCCGGCTGGGTTATAGCATCAATTTCTTCTTGCGTTTTACCGGCATCTTTGGCATAGTGTTTTAACACGTCTACGGTAACAGTATCGTAATAGGCTTTTCCAAATAAAATAGCTTCTTTATTAGCGCAATCTAAAGGCATAAAAAACCCATAGTCTTTAAAAGTTACCTGCATCGTTTTTCCTCCCCCTAAATCAACTTTCATCCAACATCCTTTTTTTTGACAACATTCGGTAATTTTAGCCAATACTTTTACAGAATCTGATCCAGAGCTATCTACTTCACTTAAAAACCTACTCATGGTTACCGCTCCTTTTTCATCTATGGAATCACCATATAATTCGAAATGACTGAGCAAGTCATATTCCTGTTGTTTAGTGTTATTTGTGCAAGAAAAAAAAACTAAAAAAAATAAAATAGCAACATTTTTTGTCATCATGGCTCAAAAATAAAGCAAAGGTATGTATTGTACAATTCTTTGGCTAATTTTACATTAAATTTTGTATCCATTATGAATAATATATTCGAGTTTAACAACCACGTTCCGGTAATACATCCCAGTAGTTTTATTCATCCCATGGCTTGTGTTATTGGGCATGTTGTTATTGGGAAAAAAGTATATGTTGGTCCAGGAGCCGTGTTACGAGGAGATTGGGGGAAAATAATCGTAGAAGACGGTTGCAACATACAAGAAAATTGTGTTATTCATATGTTTCCAGGGGTAACCGTATTGTTAAAAGAAGGAGCTCATGTGGGGCATGGAGCAGTTATTCATGGAGCAACGTTGGGCAAAAATTGTTTAATTGGAATGAACTCGGTTATTATGGATCATGTTATTATTGGAGATGAATGTATTGTGGGGGCATTAAGCTTTGTAGCAGCCGATACTAAAGTGCCCAATAGAAGTGTAATAGCAGGAAATCCGGCTCAAATTAAAAAACAAGTGAGCGATGAAATGATTGCATGGAAAACACAAGGCACCGCATTATATCAAAAACTTCCACAAGAAATGATGTTAAGTTTAAAACCTTGTATTCCTAAAACATCAGAACCAAAATTTGAACGCGAGATGACAAAAACCTACAAAACCTTATCGGAAAATAGAAAGAAAAAGTAGTTTTGTATTATGGATATTGAAAAACAGGTAGAGCTTTTAAAAAAGTCGAATTATTTTATACAAGTATTAAGGCCTTGTACTTGGCATGACGGGATTTTAAAATTAAGTTCTGAGGAAGAACAATTGCATGAAATGTATTTTTCGTTGTGGAGTAAAGAAATTTCGGTATGTTTTTTTATTCCCGCATCGGGAGCAGCTTCCCGAATGTTTAAAGATATTGTATCTACAAACAACGATTTAACCGAACAATTTTTAGAACATATTCATTTGTATCCTTTTTACGATTCTTTAATTCAACGTTTCGAACATGAACGCGATAAAGATGAAGACTTTAGTGCATTTTGTTTAAAAATTATTGAACACGAATTTTCTCAAATGCCTAAAGGGATGTTGCTGTTTAGCAAAAAGAACAATGAATATAAGACAGCTTTTGAGCATCATATTCGCGATTTAAAATTATTAGACGCAAAAGAAGCCAACATTCACTTTACAGTTCCAGAAACATATAAGGAAAAAATTGATGCTTTGTTTTCATTTCTTCAGAAGGGGCACATGAATATTTCCACGTCTATACAGGATTCAGAAACACATACCATTTCTTTATATGATGACAATAATATCGTAAAAACCTCGAAAGAAGAAATTTTATACAGACCCGCTGGACATGGTGCTTTGTTAAAAAATTTAAACGCCATGGATTCGGATATCCTTTTTATACAAAATATAGATAATACCTCCACTGATGAGAATATGGATTTACATATAAAATATAAAAAAATATTGGGAGGATTGTTATTAAAACTCAAAAACGAATGTTTTGCCATATTAAACCACATAGCCGAGGGTACTTGGGATAAAAGTTTAGCTAAACATTATGTATATACATTACATGCTTTTTCTATAGACCCAAAAATATGGGAAGATGTACATGGTTTAAAACAAGCTTTGCATAAACCCATTCGCGTTTGTGGAGTAGTTAAAAATACCGGTGAACCCGGAGGTGGACCATTTTGGGTAAAAGATAAGGAGGGAAAGGAATCTAAACAAATTATAGAAAGTGCTCAAATTAATAAACAGGATGTAGAGCAATTGGCCATATTTCAACAATCAACGCATTTTAATCCTGTAAATATGGCTTGTTGTATTAAAACGCATGATGGCCAAATTTTTGATTTGCAAGATTTTATAGATTCTAATGCCTATATGGTTTCTCAAAAATCGCATTTAGGAAGAAATATTAAAATACTGGAATACCCAGGCCTTTGGAATGGGAGCATGGCTAATTGGAATACTCTTTTTATAGAAATACCGAACGAATTGTTTAAACCGGTAAAAACGGTTTTCGACTTGTTGAAGAAGTAATTAGGCTTCCTTAATGGTTAATTTAAAACCAATTCCATGTACGTTTTGTATTTCAATATTAGGATCGGTTCGTAAATATTTTCTGAGTTTTGTGATGAACACATCCATACTGCGCCCATTAAAATAATCATCTTTTCCCCAAATAGTACTTAAAGTAATGTTTCTTTCTAATACAGAATTTTTATGCATGCACAATAACTTTAATAATTCGGCTTCTTTTTTGGTTAGTGCTCTTTCTTCACCACCCAACAACTTCCTGTTTTTATAATCAAAAGTAAATTTACCAATGTTGTAAGATTGTTTATCATCCGTTACAATGTGTTTTGTTCTTTTTAATACTGCTTGTAACCTTAATAACAATTCTTCCATTTTGAATGGTTTTGTTACATAATCATCCGCCCCTGAATTAAATGCTTTTATTTTATCTTCTAACTGTGATTTAGCGGTTAAAAATATAATGGGTAAATCAGGGGCTACCTTTTTTAGATCAATAGCTACATCAAACCCATCTTTTTTGGGCAACATAATATCTAAAATACAGGCAGAAAATTTATGCTTAGAATATTCGTTTAGAACATTTTCACCGTCTTGAACCAAGTAAACCTGATAACCGTTTTTAGTTAAATTATCTTTTATTACAAAACCTAAACTAGGATCATCTTCAACTAATAAAATGTTTAAAACTGGATTCATAAAGTATTAATGTTTATAAGGTAATTCAATAAAAAATGTTGTTCCTTTGTTTAATTGGCTGGTTAAATATACATGGCCTCCATGCAATTCGACAAATTGTTTTACATAACTTAATCCAAGTCCATACCCTTTAACATCATGCTTATCGCCTGAAGAAACCCTGTAAAACTGTTTAAAAATATGCTTCATATTTTTTTTATCTATTCCAACCCCATGATCTTGGATACTAACAATAATATATTCGTTTTTGTTTACCGTTGATACGATAATTTCAGGATTTTGTTTCGAATATTTTAAAGCATTATCCATAATTTTAACAAATATATTCGTAATATGTATTTCATCGGCATAAATTTCATCCTTCAAAGCGTTAAAAAATTGTGAAATTTTTCCACCTCTTTGTTCTACTTGGAGTTTAAAGTTTTCTATTATACTATGTAAAAGATCATGTACGTTAATTTCCTTTCTATTTAATCCAACATTTCCTGAGCTGTAAATGGAGGAAATAAGTGCGCTTTCTATTAAATTTTTTAGTTTATTATTTTCGTGTTGAATAATTTGTGCATATTGTTTTAATCGCTCACTATCTTTAGAAAAATCATCGTTCATTAATACCTCACTGCAAACAGATATACTAGAAATGGGAGTTTTAAATTCATGAGAAACATTATTGATAAAGTCATTTTTTATTTCTTCCATCTTTTTTTGCTTTAAAGCAAAAAGCATGGTGTATATAAAAACACTCACCAAGGCTAATATTAATAAAGAAACTAAAATAATAAAGCGCAGTTCAAAAATAAACTTTTGATGCGGGTGAATAAATTCAATTTCAAAGTATTCGGTAGCAATGCCTAATTTATTAAGATATTTTAAATCTTGTTGAATAGTTCTTTTTAAGAAATTCTTTTTCTGTGTACTACAGAATCGGTAAAGCTATTTAATATCCTATATTCAAATGCCGTATTCATGTTTTGAGCGATAAATTCTTTTTTTAAAATATTCTCTAAATAATGTTGTTGAATTTTATCGTGAACATGAACCCGGTATGTATAATCGTTTGTTTCTTTTACTAGATCTAATGTACTTATATCTTCATATTTTTCGTTCTTTATAATTTTTATGACTTGATATAAAGATGTAATGGTTTTTTCTTTAAACTTTTGTTTTTCTAACTGGTAAGCGTTATACACCCAAAAGCTTTGTGCTAATGTTATAAATACAACTAAAACACTACCTGTAAATATGATATTTTTTAGTGTTTTACGCTTCATTTCACGAAATATTACCAAACAAATACATCGTATTTATTTTTGGGTCTTCTTTCTTCTATCCATTTAAAGCCTTTTAAGTACATTTCATCAGACAATACTTGACTTAAGGGAATTAACTCTGATTTTTCAGGTTCATAAAACTTAATTTTTTTAATGTTGTTTTTTTCAACATAAATATTCATAAACTTACTAGATGCTTTATTTAATCCGATAATTTTTTTATCATCATCCGGATAGTATAATGTTTTTGCATTATGATACACATAAATATTTTCAATGGCATTATTTTTAAAAACACTTTTCATACTATCACCATATACTTGATTATATTTTATGGTATCAACCATAGAAACTACCATAGCATTTTCTTTCATCCATAAACTATCGGCTTGATTATTTTTTTGTTTAATTTCAATGTATGAAGCACTTAACTGGCTGGAGTCTGACCATAGTATGGGATTAATGTACATTTGAATAATTGAATCTGTTTGTTTATAAACTAATGAGTCGCACATACCTTGAATATCATTTTTGTAAAATTTACTTTTATAGTATGCCAAAATAACTCTTCCTTGTTTAACAGAATCATAAAACGAAAATAAGGTATCGGCATGTAAATAAAACGTGTCTGTCTTTTCGAACTGTGTTAATAAAGCGTTAAAGGTCACAAAAAAGGAACTATCTTTTTCATTATAGTACCCGTAATCTCCTGTTACCAAAAGATTTTCGGTGGTATCTGCCATACTTACATTATGGTATGCTTGCCCAATACCCGTTTTTTTTTCGTAATAAATACTATCTCCTTTAAGTACTTGATTGTCTTTGGTTATAGTTGCCTTATATTTTAACCAAGTGACATCATTAGTCTGATCAAACCACCCATAATAGCAAAATAAAACGGTATTACTATCTTTAATACTTGTTGGGCCTAAAAAATAGGTAATATTAGAAGAAGTATTATGCATCATGGTATCAGACTCTATAGTATAATCAGGATGTGTTAGTAAGACTTGATCTTTAAAAAAGAATTCTTTTTTTTGAGTATAATAATATCCAAATACACTCTTTAAAATTGATTTATCTTTATTATTCTTAACGGTACCTCGATTAAAATAATACGCTATATTCTCTTTTAAATTATAATCTAAAAAACTGGTAGTTACTTCTCGTTCTTTATCAATCATTTTTATTCTGCCTCTTAATTTTGCGAATTTTGTATTGCCATTGTAATCTAAAGAATCTCCCGTAATAGTTTCACCTGTTACATTTACTATTTTAACCTTACTAAATGCTTTTAAACTATTTGTTTCATTAAATAAATAAGCACTATCGCAAAACATGTCAGCATCTTCATGTTTAAAATGCACATTGCCAATTAATTTTCTGGCTTTAATTCCGGATGTTTCATCATACTCTAACACATCAGCATGAATAAGCTCAATTTTTTTAGTTTTTCCGCTATCATTTTGAGTAAATAATAGGTTGCTGTAAAATAATACTAAAATTCCAATGCTGGTTTTAATAAATATTGATATAAATGATTGATGATACAAAAGTGGAATTTTATACTGCAGGAAAAATAGTGCCTCGCACCTCTCCAAAGCCTACTCGAATGTTATCTTTTTTAGCATAGCCTTTCATAATTAATGTATCTCCATCCTGTAAAAAAGAGCGTTCACTACCATCGGGTAGTTTTATAGGTTTTGTTCCTTTCCAGGCTAATTCGAGCATAGAGCCGTAAGAGTTTTCATCGGGACCACTAATAGTTCCTGAGGCCATTAAATCTCCACTTCGTATGTTACATCCATTTATGGTATGATGTGCAAGTTGTTGACATATATTCCAATACAGATATTTAGTATTAGACACACAAATTTTTTGTACGTTTAAAGGAGATGTTTGTAGAAAAACCTCTAATTGTATGTCGTAATTTTTTTCTCCGCTTGATTTTAAATACGGTAATACTTTGATATCTTGCTTAGGCCCTTGTACTTTAAAATATTCTAATGCGTCTAAAGTTACCACCCAAGGAGAAATTGACGATGCAAAATTTTTCGACAAAAATGGGCCTAGGGGAACATATTCCCATTTTTGAATATCGCGCGCGCTCCAATCATTAAATAATACCATTCCAAAAATGTATTCTTCGGCTTCTTGTTCAGTAATGGACTTACCTAAAGGTTTTCCATTAAAGGTAACAAAAGCCATTTCTAACTCAAAATCGAGCTGTTTTGTTGGGCCAAAAACAGGAGGATCTGTATCGTTTAGTTTTTGCTGTCCTTTAGGTCTGTAGATTGGAGTTCCGGATACTACTATAGACGATGACCTGCCATGATAAGCAACGGGCAAATGTTTCCAATTAGGCAACAAAGCGTTATTTGGGTCTCTAAACATAGTTCCTACATTGGTAGCGTGTTCTTTACTGGAATAAAAATCGGTGTAATCGCCTATTTCTATAGGCAAAAGCATTTGAACATTTTTTGATCGGATAAGGACTACTTCTAAATGATCTTTTTCTTGTTTTAATGTACTATCGGAAGAAAAAATTTCCTGTACCTTTTTGCGTACCTGCGATGTTTTATGTTTTCCTAAGCTTAAAAAGGCATTGAGTGACTTTTGATTAAACACGTTATTAGGTAACGCTAAATCATTTAAATATCCCAATTCTTGCAAAACATGTAAGTCGATTACAAAATCACCCAATGCAATGGCTATGTGATGTTGTATTTGAGCATTTTTAAAAACGCCAAAAGGTAAGTTGTATATACTAAAATCCGACTGCGGATCAACCGATACCCATGAATGTAGTGTTTGCATATAAGTATATTAGTAATTAGCAAATAATGGTAAATTAGACATTAGAGCATGTACCTTGTTTTTAATATCCTGCTGTAAAGCTAAATTATTTGGTTGTTCAATTACAGCATCCATCCATTCAACCATTTGTTGTATTTGTGGCTCTTTAATTCCGCGTGTAGTAATAGCTGGGGTTCCCAATCTAATGCCGGAAGTTACCATGGGCGACTTATCATCGAAAGGCACCATATTTTTATTTACAGTTATATCGGCCTTTATTAAGGCATTTTCAGCGTCTTTTCCGGATATGTTTTTATTTCTAAGATCAATCAGCATACAATGATTATCGGTACCTTCAGAAACTACCTTATATCCTAAATCCATAAATGCAGAGGCCATGACGGATGCATTTTTTATGACTTGTTGAGCATATTCAAAATAAGAGGGTAATAGTGCTTCTCCAAATGCAACCGCTTTCGCTGCTATTACATGTTCTAATGGCCCTCCCTGAGTACCCGGAAAAACAGCAGAGTCTAATAAAACAGACATTTTTTTAATTTCACCTTTGGGGGTAGTTAATCCCCAAGGATTATCAAAATCTTTTCCCATCATAATTATTCCGCCTCTTGGTCCACGCAAGGTTTTATGAGTAGTTGAGGTTACAATATGACAATGTTGTAAAGGATTATTTAATAATTTTTGAGAAATTAATCCTGCAGGGTGTGATATATCCGCCATTACCAATGCTCCCACTTCATCGGCTATGGATCGAATGCGAGCATAATCCCAATCTCTCGAATAAGCTGATGCCCCGCAAATAATTAATTTAGGTTTCTCCAATAATGCTTTTTGGCGCATTTGTTCATAATCAACTCTTCCGGTTTCTTTTAGTACACCGTAAAATGTTGCGCGGTATAATTTTCCGGATGAATTTACGGGTGAACCATGTGTTAAATGACCACCATGGGATAAATCAAATCCTAAAATTGTATCCCCCGGTTTTAATACGGCTAAATATACGGCCGCATTTGCTTGAGCACCTGAATGAGGCTGAACATTGGCCCATTCGGCACCAAATAATTTTTTTAGTCGTTCTATGGCTAAATTTTCGGCTTTATCTACAAATTCACATCCTCCATAGTATCTTTTTCCGGGCAACCCTTCAGCATATTTGTTGGTAAGTACAGAGCCCATAGCTTGCATGACTTGTTCACTCACAAAATTTTCAGAGGCAATTAATTCTATTCCATTTTTTTGACGATGATATTCGGCCTGTATTAAAGAAAAAATTTCTTGATCTTTCATCCAATTATATTTAAAATGCTAAAATAGGGAAAAATTAACGTAAGATTATTAATTGCTAGAATAATAAACTATAAGAAATGAATAGCTTTAATTAATTATTATTGTGAAATCGCATTAAGTGAAGATCCTGTTTGAATTTCTAATGTTCCTGTACCTTGAATTTCAATAGTATTACAATCTGCAATATTAGGATTATAAATAATCGCATTTTTAGCATTAGGTATTACAACATTTGATTGTGACGTGGGTATTACTTCAGGGCTCCAATTGGCGCAATTATGCCAATTACTATTTACATTTCCTGTAAAAGTAACAATACCCACGGGATTTCCTGAGCCAACTGTGACTGTAACCTGTAAACATTCTGACTTACAATATGTCCAAAAGTTTCTAACAGCAACATAATACGTAGTTGTTGATCCAGGAGAAACAACTACCGATGAACCAATATCAATTTCGGTACCTCCACAACTTCCAGTATACCAAACATACTCATAATCAGGCCCTGTAGAGCCTCCAGATACTGTTAATGTTGAAGAACCCCCACTACAAACACTTGTGGGACTTGCATTAACCTCTGCTGGATTTAAAGGAAGGGGGTTTACATTAATTGTTGCTTGTTTGCATGGAGACGGACAAAATCCTGCTTTTTCTCTTCTAATATAAAATACCTCTGTGGTTGTAACAGTTGGATTAACAGAAATACCAGATCCAAGATGTATTCCGCCATTTTCAGTTCCACAACCATCTTTATAATAATGGTATGTAGTGGCATCAGTATATCCTGTATTATCGCAACCTGTTGGAGTAGTTGGAGCTGGATTGCTATTTAGGTAAGCTAATGTAATAGTATTTGGGCCGCAATTATTGGAAGGGTTTGCAAAAAAACCTTTTACATCGCAAATTTGGGCTTCTGATACTACTGTAATTGTTGCACAAGTGCTATATTGACAACCTCCGGGCGCAGAAGCGTCATATGATCTTACATAATATGTTCCTCCAGCAGTAAAAGTATAAGAATCTGAAGTACCCAACAATGTCCCTCCACAACTTGATGAATACCATTGGTATACAACATTAGGCCCTCCACCAGTTGCAGTTACCTCCACTGAATTGCTTCCGCATATCTTTGGAGAAGCTGGAGTATAGGTTGGTACTGGAGGGCTACCCCCAGTATTTATAGTAATGTTTGCACACGTAGAATTACCACACAGATTTTCTGCTCTTAAATAAATAGTAGAGGGAGTAGATAAGACTTCTGCATTAATAGATGTTCCAGAGGCAATTTTTGAAACTCCACATGAACTAGAATACCAGCTATAAGTTATTCCTGCAGTTGGTGAGGTTACATTTAGATTTACAACTCCAGCTGCACATAGTGTTGCCGGGGTTGAGGTTCCTGATGGTACTGAGGGAGCAGCGCAACCAAATTCATAAGCTCCCATATCAACAGTGGTAGATAAAATTCTAGTGCCTCCATCTATATCGGTTGGGTTAGCTGCGTAAGTGTTATTACCAGTATTTTTACAAGGAGATGTGGTTTGGATATGTAAATCGGTACCACTTACAAAAAGTGGATTTGTACTAATATTTCCTGTCCCTGAATAACCACCTTGCACACAAGAATAAACAACATTTAAAGTTCCAGCACCGTCATTATTAATTTGTCCATTAGTGTTATTATAAATTATACTATTTCTAATATTCATTGTATATCCTGCAATTCCGTCAAACCTAACACCTCTTGGATTTCCAGAAAATGTGCAATTTTCTATATCAACACTTGCTGTTCCATAAAATAATCCTGCGTGACTACCAAAACTTGAGGTATTTGCTCTAAAAACACAATTACGAACCGTAGATGTAGATGTTGTATTAATGGCTCCAAATGCTATACCTGGCCAAGAATTATATATTGTTGTATTATCAATAAAATAGGTTCTATTGGCATCCATTTTAATACATCCTTCACAAAAAATTGCAGGGGTACCTACATCATTTGATGTAACACTGCAGTCATTAAGTATCACAGTAGCATTATTATCAGCATATACAACAGAAATTTCACTTGTATTAGAAGTAATAATACATTTATTAAATGTTAGGGTTCCAGATTGTGCATAAATTACTCCTGTACCTGAACCGCCATTGGCTTCAGTATGTTCTCCATTTTGTATTGTTACATTATTAATAGAAACGGTTCCATTAATTTTAAATATAGTATGTGCAAAAACACTTCCTCCTAAATCTCCAGAAATTATTGTTGAGCCAAAATAACCTCCAGAAATGGTAATATTCTTTGTAATATTATAAAAGTCAGTATTTAATGTACCCGGTTTATGAGTCCCTGAATAACATAAAATTTCATCCCCATTTACTGCTAAACTTATTGCATTTTTAAGCGTTGTTGCATTTGCCCAACTACTTCCACTGCCAGATCCAGTAGCAGTAGGCTTAGCATACCATATTGTAGCAAAAAAATTTGTAGCAAAAAATAAAAATATAATAGATAAAAATGAGCGTTTCATATACAAAAGTGAAAAAATAAAGTTTATTTTGAACATTCTCCTAAAATATACGATTTTAATTTCTCAACATCTGTTTTCAACTTTTCGATGTCATTTTGTTGCTTTGAATGATTTAATTCTGAAGCTAATTTTTCAAGATCATTTCTTTGATTTAATATCAAAATCTGTTGATCTTTAATGGCTTCAATTAATAATGCAACAATATGAGAATATTCTACAGATTTATATCCATCTAAATCTGTTTCAACCAATTCGGGTAATATTTTTTCAACTTCTTGAGCAATTAATCCTATTTGTAAAGTTGTATCCGTAAAAGATTCAGCAAATTTATCAGTTCTCCATTTATACATAACGCCTCTCAACGCTATAGTTTTTGACAAAGCGCTTTCTATGGTTTGTATTTCTTTTTTATAACGTTCATCGGATGATTCGTTAATGGCATTTGTTTTTATTCTTCCATTAACTAATAATTTATAATTGGCTGAAGTAGTTCCAATACCCACATTTCCTGCAACATCAATTATAAAAGGGGAAGCATCAGCATAAGAAGACTCATCATTAACTCTTAACACATAACCACTGCTACCATTATGAGAAATATTTAATGCTGTTCCTGTAGAACTTGCGCCTGTCATTCCAAGCTTTAAAACACTTCCGCTAACTCCGGCTGCATTTCCTGATGAAGTTAAAGAAACTAAATCACCCGATAATACAGTAGAAGATGTATTTATTTGAAGTGCATTACCAGAAGAAAGTGAATTTGCAGTTATTCGTTGAATTTGTGTAGTGGTTGCTGAGGATGATATATCTAAATATGCACCTGGGGATGTTAAACCTATCCCAACGTTCCCATTTCCTGTAATAATAAATGGACTAGCATCATTATATGTTCCGTCATCATTCGCCCGAAATATAGCCCCGCTTGCGCCTGCTTTTGTTATATTTAAGGCTGTCCCTGTAGAACTTGCCCCGGTCATACCTAGTTTTAAAACACTTCCGCTAACTCCAGCTGCACTTCCTGATGAAGTTAAAGAAACTAAATCACCCGATAATACAGTAGAAGATGTAGTTATTTGAAGCGCGTTACCAGAAGAAAGTGAATTTGCGGTTATTCGATGAATTTGTGTAGTGGTTGCTGAGGATGATATATCTAAGAAAGCTCCAGGATTAGTACTCCCTATACCCACGTTACCACCGCTAAGAATAGTAAAACGTTCAGTATTGCTAGTTAAAAAACGTAAAGCACTGGCTTCTCTTTGCCGTATTTCAAAATCTCCAGATGATCCATGTATTAAATCAACTCCATCCGTAGCGGTTGAACCCGTAGTGTTATTAGTTATTTTTACTCCTAATCCGGTACTAATAGAGTTTTCGTGTACATGCAAACGTTGAACCGGGGTGTGTGCACTATTTCCTATACCTACATTTTGAGCATTGTAGTTAGTTGAAATTAAAACTAAAACAATATATAATAAAACTTTATTCATAAACAACAAATTAACATAAATCAATCATAAATCTATCATCAATAAAAAAAACCTCCAAAAAAATAAAAACATTCTTAAAAACCATAATAA
>CAZEIM010000008.1:19200-78100 GCA_964512145.1 uncultured Flavobacteriales bacterium | reverse complement strand
CCGTCATCATAATATTTATATATATCAGCGGTACTTCTATCGTTATAATAATATGTGTACATGCCAAATAATACAAATGAAAATATCAACTTAATGACAAAAGCTAATAATAAAAACGGAGCACTTAAGCCTGTTTTTTTAAACAAGGGGGATTTAGTAATAAAGTAAAAAAATCCAAAAATGTAAATTATCAACAAAACAAAGCTCAAAATCTTTTTATTAAGAGATTCAAAAATACGAAGTTATCTTTATTTTTATGCATAGATAGGTCTTTTATGAAGAATAAATTATACGTAATTTTTTTATTGTTCTCATGGATTTGTTTTTTTTCCCTAGCCCAATCTCAACCTGCAGAAAGAATTTTTACTCGACAAGAGTACATAGATGCATATAAGGATGAAGCGGTAAAAGAAATGTTAAGAACCGGAATACCTGCCAGTATAACCTTGGCGCAAGGTATACTAGAGAGTGGAGATGGAAACAGCCCGCTGGCTAGATATGCTAAAAATCATTTTGGAATTAAATGCCATAACTGGACTGGTCCAACATTTATTCAAGATGATGACACTAAAAACGAATGTTTCAGAAAATATCAAGACCCATATCAATCTTACCAAGACCATTCAGAGTTTTTAACCACAAGATCTCGATATGCATTTTTATTTGAACTATCCTCTACAGATTATAAGGCATGGGCTCATGGACTTAAAAGGGCCGGCTATGCTACCAATCCAAAATACCCAGAATTGCTTATTAAAATTATCGAAGAAAATAATTTACATGTTTTTGATAAATTGGATAAAGTACCTGTAAAAAATGTAAAATCAAATTCAGAAAAAAGTATAAGTAAAGAAACTATTCCTTATAAGACAAAAGAAATTTTAATGGAGAGTAGTTACGAGGTTTTTAAACACGAAAATGGCATACCATATATTATTGCTAAAAAAGGCGATACTCCTGATAAAATAGCTAAAAAACTCGACTTAGGACACTGGGAGATTAAAAAATATAATGACTTATCCCAAGGAGAATCCATTAAAGAAGATCAGGTAATTTATATTAAACCCAAAAAGAAACAATCCAAAAAATACTCATTACACACTGTTCATGAAGGCGATACATGGTGGTCTATTTCTCAAAAATATGGTATTAAACTTAAACATTTAAAAAAGTATAATTCAGAATTAATTCACCAAGAACTTAAAGTAGGCACGAAGGTGAGTCTTAAAAAACAATAATTTATTTAAAAGCTTTATTGTAATTGTTTTAGCTCATTTGGGTAAAATGCAGCATTAATATCCATTATTTCTATATTCGGATTTTTGCTAATATATTCAGGAATAGGTTGTTTTTCAAACTCGAAGCATATAACTTTTTTTTCCATGGATAAAATTTCATGTAATTCCTCGTTTGTAGGAATAAAATCATAGGCTACATAAACATTTGAAAAAAACATACATGATGCCATATGATACTTAGGACAATTAATTAGGATTGTATTTGAAAATTTTTCATTAGAAAAACCTTCATATATTAACTTTAATTTTTCTTGTTGAAGAATATTTTCTGAGGCACTGTGTTTTTGATATACATGATTATTTTGAATTTTGTTAAAATCTAAAAAATACCAAGTAATACCTCCTAAAGCTACAAAAAGTATAATTTTTGTAATTAAAATGTTCGGAGATGATTTTTCTAATATTTTTAATCCCATGTATAATGTGTTTGAAATACTTATAATAACTATACTTCCAACAATGTAAGGATACGCAGGAAGTTTAGTGGATGATATGCTAAAAAAAACATAACAAAATACAAAAATTACTGAAGTAAAAATTTTATGCCTTTTTTCATGCAAAGAGTATATAAAAATAGCCACCATGGAAATAATAACCAAGTAATGAACATTATATAAAGTTGTCATTTTTTCAAAATGATATGTAATAGTTCCAGAATGGCCTTCAATAACCTCGTTAAAATGTTTTGCCATTTGACTAAACTCAAAATTTGCTTCAAATGGGTAAACTGTAAATATATATAATATCCATGCTCCAGAAATTATTGCCGATATTATAAACGAGCTAATTATATGTTTCCAGGCTGTTTTATTTTTTATATCAATCCAAAGTAAGTTAATGCTCCATGGAATAAAAACCAAAAAACCCATGAGCCATTTTGTTAATACAGCTAAACCTATAAAAATACCACTCATTAATGCCCATTTATATAAATATTTAGTGTGTATATATTTAACATATGCCCAATATGAAGCGGTTACAAAACAAAAAAATGCTGTATCGTTGTGATCCATTCCGTAAAATCCCGAAACAAGTTCTAATCCAAAAATACTTACGGTATACATTAAGGCACTTATATAGGCTCTTTTCTTACACATAAGCATAGAGCCTATATCGTATAATAAGTAAATACAAAACGTGCTAAAGATTACCGAAGGTAATCTTACCGCCCAAGCTTCTAAACCAAAAGTTTTAATACTCATTGCCATGGGCCATAAAAATGCAGGGAATTTATGTAACCATACGTGGTTATTTGTCCATGTACCTATATCATAGGTTAATACTGGATTTTTTACCAATACTGGTTTTAATGGGTTTCCAATTAAATTTTTCGCTACCAAGGCATGATATTGTTCGTCCCAAAGCCATAAAAAATCATTTAAGGTTATCATAAAACATCGCAGTAAAAAACCCCCTATAATTAAAAAAACAAGAGCGTATAAGGATGTATTATTTATAAAAAAATATACACTAAAGGCAATGAAAATCAAAGAAGATATTAAAAACACAAGAGACCTATTGGGCAATGGGCTTAGTCCAATTGCCATTTTTTCTTTTATGTAAAAAGGAGTAGCTTTTAGGCTGTCTGTAGTACAAAAGAGTGAAAATTCAGATATTCCAACATATTTATTTTGAGCTGTTTTTAATACCTTTTTACCTGGAGATAGATTAATAGCTTTAAAATAAAAGTCATGAATATCATCATGTGCTAAAACTATGGAGTCATTATTTAAACAACCAACATATTTATTTTTATATCTTAATTGAAATGATCCATGATCGGATTTTATTAAATGGAAAGTTTCCCAACTTCCTGCTTCACTTCTTCTAATATTTAAAGTGTAGTTTTCTGATTCATCACAACTTACATAAAACCAATTTTTTACTTGTAAATGAATTTTATATTCTTGGTTTGAAAAAGTAAGAATAGGAAACTGAAAGCAAAGCAAAAATATCCAATATAATATATACTTTTTAATACGGTGAATATTTGTTGATTGATAACTATCTTAACTCCCTACGTAATATTTTACCAACGTTGGTTTTGGGTAATTCATTTCTAAACTCAACATATTTTGGTCTTTTGTATCCCGTTAACTGCTCTTTACAGTATTCTAATATCTCTCGCTCTGTAAGTGAGTTGTCTTTTTTTACGATAAATAATTTTGGAACCTCACCAGAATGTTCATCTTCTACTCCAATGGCGGCAGCCTCTAAAACTTTAGGATGTCCTACTACTACATCTTCAATTTCATTTGGATATACATTAAATCCTGAAACTAAAATCATATCTTTTTTTCGATCAACAATTTTAAAAAATCCTTTATCCACCATTTTTCCCATATCTCCGGTACTAAGCCACCCATCCTTTAATACTTTTGCAGTTTCTTCGGGTTTATTATAATACCCCAACATAATTTGAGGGCCTTTGGCTTGAATTTCTCCAACTTCTCCAAAGGGCAATACATTTCCGTTTTCATCAACAACTCTCATGTCTGTTGATGGAAGTGGTAAACCAATAGTTCCAATTTGAGCTGTATTGTCAAATGGATTACAACTTATTACAGGTGATGCTTCTGTCATTCCATACCCTTCTGATAAGTAGCAACCGGTTACTTGCTTCCATTTTTCAGCTACTGCTTGCTGAACAGCCATCGCACCACCTACAGTAATTTTTAATGAACTAAAATCCAAATTTTTGAATTCCGGTTGATTTAATAGAGCATTAAATAATGTATTAACCCCGGTCATTAAATTAATGTTGTAATTTTTAAACTCTTTCATTACCGATTTTAAATCACGAGCATTGGTGACTAATACATTTAAACACCCTACATTCATTAACGCTAAACAATTACAAGTGAATGCAAAAACATGATATAAGGGGAGGGGAGATAATGCTATATTTTGTGTTTCGGTATTTAAAAACGGAAGCATAATCGCACGAATTTGCATCATATTTCCTACCAAATTTTTATTGGTTAACATGGCACCTTTGGCTACACCTGTTGTTCCTCCTGTATACTGAAGCAGAATTACATCTTCAGGTTTAAAAATCATTTTCGGAATAGAATATTTTTTCCCTTCTGTTAGGGCTTGCTTAAAAGAAACTTTATTTTTTAACTCGTAAGCAGGAACCATTTTTTTGATGTTTCTTACTACAAAATTTACTATGCTACCTTTTATTGGACTTAACATTTCTCCTATACTAGTAACAATTACCGTTTCTATTTGGGTTGAGGTAATTATTTTTTCTAGGTTGTACGCGAAATTTTCAGCAATTACAATAGCTTTTACACCCGAGTCTTTAAATTGATGCTCCATTTCTCTAGCGGTATAAAGTGGATTTGTATTTACAACCACTAATCCGGCTCTAAGTGCTCCAAAAAGTGCTATTGGATATTGTAATAAGTTAGGCATCATTAAAGCAATTTTATCTCCTTGCTTTAACCCCTGATGATGTAAATATGCTCCAAAATTTCTCGATAGTATATCTATTTCTTTAAATGTCAACTCCTTTCCCATACATGAAAAAGCAGGTTTTTTTGAGTACTTTTCAAATGTTTCATGAAACATTTCTACTAAACTCGAGTACTTATTTTCGTCTATGTTTGCAGGAACATTTTTTGGGTAATGGGCAAGCCAAGGACGTTCTTGATTAACAACCATAATGTAAAGCTTTTAAAAAACAATTTAACCAAATATATAAAAACTTATACGATTAGGCAGTTGTTTAAGCATTCTTGCTTTAATTTAGTTATATTTGATGGAGAACAATATGTTAAAATGAGTGTTAATTTTATTTCAAACGAAAGAAATAAACTATTTAATATTGGTATTTTTGGCATATTATTTGCTAGTTTAATATAAATTTTTAGCCATGAAAACGTTAATCCACATTTTAGCCCTTTTAATACTTGCTTCGCCAAGTGTAAGCGGTCAGGGTAATTCGAAAGAAAATGATGATATTTACTTTAACAGAAAGGATAGGGTTTATGAACAAAATTCCAATTCTTCTCAAGATGTTCCTTTCGAAGACTATTCGGGAAATCAAGACGATTATTATAGAACAGACACTCAAGTTTCATCGGATGGTACAACCATAATAAACAACAATTATTATGGAAATGATTACTCATTTAATAACGATGATTATTACGATTATGCATATGCTAGTCGAATTAGAAGATTTCATAATTATGCTCCAGGTTTTGGTTATTATGATCCTTTTTATACGAACATGTATTGGTATAATTACGATCCGTTTTTTTATGGCACTAGCATTTACATGACTTATTCTTGGTGGAATCCAAGACCATGGTGGGGAGTAGGATTCGGCTGGGGATGGGGAAGTTGTGGATTTGGTACTTTTTACAATCCTTGGGCTTGGAATAGCTGGGGATGGGGAGGCGGTTGGAATTCTTGGGGTTATCCTGGATTTGGTTACTATGGTATGGCATATATGAACCCATGGAACAATCCTTGGAATGCATACAATCAAGGATATTATCATGGTTTTTACAATGGCTACAATCAGGGTGTTTTTGCTAGCAATAATTATTTTAATAGTTATGATGCAAATAGTTATTATTATGGTCCTAGAAATTCTTCAACGGGTGCTTCTTCATCAGGATTACCCTCTCGAAATAATCCAAGACCTTTAAGCGAAAAATACCAATTAGCGTATGGAAAACAAGCTGTTAATTCAAAATTTGTAAACCAAAATGCAGTTCCGGATGTGAGAAGTGCAAATAGTAAACCTGTACATAATTTGTCGGCAGTTAAGCCAACCAAAGACATTCCTAAAAATATAAGTTCAGGTAATTTAGATTCTAGAAATGTTTCCGGAGTTAAACAGCCTGCATCTAATACAAATTCAACAGGGGTTAAAGATATAAGAAATATTCACACGCCAAAACCTGTAGATAAGGTTCAATCTTCCAGAGGGTTGAATAATCCTAGCACTTATTCTTCACCTTCTGTTAAACCTCAAAAACAAACGATGCCTAAAAGTGAATCGGTGAATACTGGTACGAGGGTTAATACTCCCAAGAATGTTGTAAGTCCTAGAGATTACAGTGCTCCTCAACCTAACCGAAATCAGAATATGCCAAGTAAAGAATACACTTCGCCCAGGCCATCTCAAGGCAATCCTACACCTAGCAGGAACCCTCAGGTTACTCCAAGAAATGAAAATGTGAAGCCTTCTAATACAAACCCGAGGGAGATGAAATCTACCCCTACCCCTAAACAAACGGCTCCTTCTTCTAACCCAAGAATGGAAAAGCAACCTGCTCCTAATCAAAGACAATCTTCTCCTTCTCCAAAAATGGAAAGACAATCTTCTCCCAGTCCTGCTCCTAGTAACAGAGGGGGTTCTGTAAGCCCTTCGCCTAGAATGAATTCCAGTCCAAGCCCTGGCGGTGGTAGAAGTGGAGGAAGTATAGGCGGAGGAAGAAGATAAAAATTAGTAGAACACAAGAACTCATTCATTTGTACTAAAAATTACAGATGAATGGGTTTTATTTAACATATCAAAAGTTTTAACTAAAAAATACAAGCCATGAAAAAGCAGATTATTCAAACCATTATCTCCACTTTTTTTGCAATGGGTTTATATGCGCAAACAGAAGATGATGCACTTAGGTTTTCTCAGTTTGACATCGTAGGAACTGGAAGATTTAATGCTTTAAGCGGAGCATTTTCAGCTTTAGGGGGTGATTTTACATCAATACATATAAACCCTGCATCAACCGGAGTTTTCAGAAAAACAGAAATTTCGTATACTCCTTTTTTAAATTTTAATGCTAACAATACTTTACATTACAATTCCGAAGCAAATGATATTGATACACGTTTAAGAACCGGAAATTTTGGTTTTGTTATATCTTCTCCGTTTCATAATGGTACACGTTGGCAAAGTAAAAATCTTGCTGTTTCCTTTAATAAATTGGCTAATTTCGATAATAACATTACCATTCAGGGTGTAAATAACGAAAGTTCATTGTTAGATGTGTTTAAATATGATATAGAAAGAGGAATATACAATCCATTTGGAAGTAATTTGGCTTGGCAAACTTATCTAGTGGACACTTTAGGGGGTGAATATTTTACACAAATTCCCCAATATGGACAAAATCAATTAAATACAATATTTACAAGGGGGAATATTCGTGAAATGAATATTTCGTATGGTGTAAATTACGATGATCAATTATACATTGGAGGTTCTGTTGGGTTTTTAAGTATGCGTTATACTAGAAATAGTTTTTTTTCTGAAACATTGCCGTTAGGTGACACTACCAGTATATTAAACTCCTTTCAAATGACCGAAAATTTAACGACTAATGGAAGTGGTATTAGGGCAGGTATTGGTGTAATTTACAGGCCTATTGATTTTATCAGATTATCTGCCAGTGCTCACACTTCAAGTATTATGTCGCTTCAAGATAATTGGGATGCCAATATTGAAGCTGATTATAAAAATTTTGGTCAATATAACTCTGATTTATCAATAGGTACATTTGAATACACTTTACGTAGCCCTGCCAGATATAATGCAGGATTAGCATTTATTTTAGGTAAATACGGGTTGATTAGTATGGATTATGAAATGGTAGATTATTCAAATATGTTCTTAAAATCAAGACCTATATCTTCATACTCATTTGCAGATGAAAATTCAAGGATTTCAAGTGCGTTTAATTCGGTGCATACTATCAGGTCAGGTGCTGAAATTCGGTTAAACTCATTTACCATTCGCGCTGGGGCTTCATATCGAACAAATGTTTATACCGGTTTAGCTACTAATGATAACTCCATGATTAGTTATAGTTTTGGCGGGGGCTATCGTGCCGAACATTTTTATTGCGATTTGGGATTTATAACCAGAAGCCAAAGCTCTAAGTATTATATTTACGATCCGGCTTTTGTAAAATCTACCAATATAAATACAAGTCAGCTTATTAGCAGTATAACCTTTGGGGTTCGATTTTAAGATGAGAATTTGGTTTAGTGTTTTTTATTTTATCTTATTCATTCATACGAAGGCTCAGCTGATAGAGATACCAAATTTTGGAACAAACCCTGGAAATCTCACTATGTATGTTTACATACCTTCCGTTATACATAATCCTGCACCGCTGGTAGTTGTATTACACGGATGTAATCAAACAGCACAGGAATTTTCAAGCGAAACAGGTTGGAATGATTTAGCCGATGAATATGGTTTTATAGTGTTATATCCTGAGCAAAAAATATTAAATAATCTTAATCGTTGTTTTAACTGGTTTAACTCAGAAGATTACACCAAAAATTCTGGCGAAAACCTTTCTATTCTTCAAATGATTGATTATTCCTGTCAAAATTATGCTATAGATTCTCAAAAAACCTATATTGCAGGACTTTCAGCAGGAGGGGGCATGACTTCTATTTTGATGGCTAATTATCCTAATAAAATTCGTAAAGCGGCAATTTTTTCGGGGCTTCCTTACAGAGCAGCTAATTCTTCGTTAGATGCTATTTTTGCCATGAATCCTGGATATATTAAAACACCTTCACAATGGGGAGATTTAGTGCGTTTAAGTAATCCGTTTTATTCGGGAAAGTATCCAGAATTAGTGGTATTTCATGGTTCACTCGATGTAACTGTTGCTTCGCAAAATATGCAAGAAATTGTGAAACAATGGACCAACGTACATTCAACGACCACAACTCCCTCGTTTACAGAGACACCATTTTTTACGTATCCGAATGTGAATAGGGCCGGATATGAAAATACATGGGGAGATACGGTAGTTTTAACCTATCAGATCAGTAACTTAGGTCATGGAATTTCGGTGGATCCGGGAATAAATTATTACGAAGGAGGGTTAGCGGGTACTTATACCTTTGATAAAAACTTTTATTCAACCTTTTGGGCGGCTGAATTTTTTGATTTATTACATACACCAGTTCAGGTAAAACTTACCCAAAATACTCTGCAGGAATTAATAGATGTTAGGGTAAACAATAGAATTGTTTCGATTAAAGTTCACAATATTGAAGATGACCAACAAAAATTTGAGGCTCAGGTTTTAAATATACAGGGTGTATGTTTTTCGGTTCATTTTGATAAAGTTTCAAAAAATCAAATCGAGGGTTTATATGAAGTAAAATATCCGGGTTTATACATTGTTTCTTTAAAAATGGATAAATATTATATAACCCGAAAAATAATTATTCTATAGTTTTTACCACAACTACTTACGGAATGATCGTTTCTTTAGTCGTTACATCAGAGGCTACAAAAAAACCTAAAGCTCCATTAGAGATGTTTCCTTTTACATTTGCAGCAGGACCATCAAATAATCCGCCTTTAAAATCGGTTTGTAATAAAATACTAAATAAATAATCGCTATAAGATTTTTCGATAGAGAATAACTCTAACTTAATTATATCACCAGATTTAACTTTTTTATGATCGATATTATATACCGGAAAAACTATAAACTGTCCATCAATAAAACTATCATCTGTCCAGGAATATTCTCTTACTGTATCTGTCTCTAATATCCCGTTAATATAATATTTTCCCAAATAAAAATCGCCTTGTCCCTTAGGCTCCTGCACTACTATCCATAAACTATGCGAAGAATCTATTTCATTAATAATGGGAATGGTATCAAAAGTTTGTGTGGTGAAAACACTTTGCAGGGGATTAATTCTTTTAATGGTAGCTTCAGATTGATAAGTTTCCCCATTATATTGAACTGTTAGTTGATATGTTTTTCCTTGTATTCCATATGCATTTGAATCAGAAAGATATAGTCCAGGTTCAATTTCAGTAAAAATATATACTGTGCTATCGCTGGATATGGATACAGATGCTCCACTTACTTTTTCAAAAATAGGTTTACCGTAATAACTTCCCGACATAGATATTTTTACTACGTGTTGTTTGGCTTCTGTGGTAAATTGTGCATCGATTATTAATTTTTTATTTCCTTCGTTTAGTTCAAAATCAATTACTTCTTCACAGGAAGATAAAATTAGTAAACTGAATATACCAAGATAGTAAATGTAATTTTTCATATTAAAAATTAAAATTATAGGTTATCGTTGGAATGATGGAAAATAAATATGTTTTTACCGCCTCTGTTTCACCTGTTTGATCATTTTCCTTAAAGGTTACCGAAAATGGATTTTTTCTTGCATACAGGTTATAAATAGAAAGGTTCCAATTGTCTTTAAATTTTTTACCTTCACGATCTGGGGTGTATGTTACAGAAAAATCACCTCGGTGATAATCGGGAATTCTTGCTCCATTTCTATCAGAATAGATTGGTACTTGCATGCCCTGATATTCAAACTTTCCAGTTGGTGCAGTTAGGGGAAGGCCGGTTACATATACCCAAGTAGCTCCCACAGAATATTTTTTAGAAATATCGTAACTAAAAACAAAAGAAAAATTATGTGGTCTATCAAAATTAGCCGGATATTCATTTCCATTATTAATGGTTTGAATTGTTCTAAAAGATCTAGAGAATGTATAACTAATCCAGCCGTTTATTTTACCGGAATTTTTTCGAATAAAAAATTCTGTTCCGTAGGATCTTCCTTCTCCTATTCTTATTTCTCCGGAGATTAATCGATTAAAAATTAGTTGGGCATTATCTTTAAAATCTATATCATTTTTAAACTCTTTGTAATACACCTCAACAGATGTTTCAAACATATTCGAGAAAAAGTTTCTAAAATATCCTAAAGCGACTTGATCGGCTCTTCTGGGTTGAACGTTTGGATCAGATGGGAACCATACATCTAAAGGGGTGCCACTAGTTGAGTTGTTGGCTAAATGCAGATATTGAAATATTCGATTGTATGATAATTTAAAAGAGCTAAACTCATTGATAGAATAATTTATACCCACTCTGGGCTCTAGTCCTGAATATGTATTAAAAAACTCACCTTTTTTATACGAAACATAACCATTACCCGGAATCGTGTCAAATGTTTCATTAAATTGATAAATAGTGTCAGGACCAATATTTTGAAAGATAGATAAGCGTAAACCATAATCGATGGTAATACGTGCACCTATTTTTTGTTCATTGCTCACATATATTCCATGTTCTAGGCCGTATTTGTTAGGCAGTTTTAAGCCGGTAAGCACATCGTTTCCTTTTCCGGGAGTAAAAGTTGCCGGATTAAAATCTAAAAAAGTACTTTGAAAACCATATCGAATCGTATTACTGGGGTTTAAATAGTAGGTATAATCATTTTTTATAGAGTAGTTAATGATGTTAGAGTTCCAATCAAACGATTGTAAACCCTCGGGAATTCCTAATTTATAATTATAATTACTGTAAATAAATGAAATATTAGAAAATAATTTTTCGGAGAATAGGTGATTCCATCGAAGCGTAAACGTTTGGTTACCCCATGATATATTAAAAAACTTGGCGATGGACAAAATATCTCTACCAAAATATCCAGAGGCGAATATTCTATTGTTGTCATTTATTTTATAATTTATTTTACCATTAAAATCGTAAAAATATAACTGACTATTTCTCAATCCTTCATTATTGCTGAGTTTTAAAAATAAGTCAGCATAAGTTCGTCTACCGGATAAAATAAACGATGCTTTATCTTTAACAATTGGACCTTCTAAGGTTAATCGACTGGAAATCGCACCAATTCCTCCCGAAACAGCTAATTTTTTCATATTACCTTCCTTCATACGAATATCAAGAACCGAAGAAAGTCGTCCTCCATAACGCGCAGGAATACCTCCTTTGTATAATTGAGCATCTTTAATAGCATCGGAATTAAATACAGAGAAAAATCCCATTAAATGCGATGCGTTAAACACGGTTGCTTCGTCCAATAGCACTAAATTTTGGTCAACTCCACCTCCTCTTACAAAAAAACCTGTAGAACCTTCTCCTGCACTTTGTACGCCCGGTAATAGTTGAATACTTCTAATAACATCAATCTCTCCCATTAATGCGGGAATTTTTTTTAAGGATTCCATTTTAACATTTACCGTGCTCATATTTACGGAACTTACGTTTTCATTATTTTTTTCGCCTACAACCAATACTTCTTGTAATTCCTTTGAACTAGAGGTAAGTTCAATATCTAATTTCACATTTTGCGTTAAATCAATATTTTTAGTTATGGACTCATAACCGATAAATGAAAACATTATATCATATTGCCCTTTAGGAAGCGTTAAAGAATAATAACCATATAAGTTTGTAACAGCTCCAGTGGTAGTATTTTTAACGGTTACGGCTGCACCAATAAGTTCTTCACCGTTTATTTTGTCTTTTACATATCCGCTTAAGGTAAATTGATTTTGACATATAGCGGAATATGAAAGTAATATACTAAAAATTAAGATAAAAATTCGCATGTCTAACAAATAATTGCCATATACTACTTTTATAACCTATCTAAACTTATTTTGTTTAGAATGTAAAATCCTTTTTAAGGGTGCTTTGTAAGTTACTCGGTTTTGTATTTCTCTACAGTAACCCCGAAACGAGTTAAAAAATCAACTCCTTCATCTGTTTTAAAACCTTTGTATTCAGCGTACGACTCAAGATATACTACTCGTTTAATTCCAGAGGTATATATCATTCGTGCACATGCTAAACAAGGGGAAAGCGTAACATACAATGTGGCTCCCGATAATGTAATATTGTTTTTAGCGGCATATAAAATAGCATTTTCTTCAGAATGTAATGCCAAGGAGCACCCACCTTTTTCACTTCTAGGACAACCTTGTTCAGGCCATTGTTCATCACAATTATGAGTTCCAGCCGGGGGACCATTATATCCAAGAGATACAATACGAGTATCTTTAGCTATTACAGCTCCTACCTGTCTTTTTACACAATGAGATCGTTTGCTTAGCTCACCGGCTAAATTCATGTAAATTTCATCAAAAGTGGGTTTCTTTTTTATCATAATGTAAATCGTACGCTAATCCCTGAACTAAAGTTAGAGGTAGGGAATGATGTGGAAATAAACGGAGTAGTGCTAATCCAGTCAAGGAAATATCTAAGATTTAATTTTTCTGTTAAACGATAATCAGCAGCAGCCTTTAGCGAATAAATTTTTTGTCCTGCCGAGGCTACGTTAGTACCTTCAATAATTTTTCTTAAAATAGTTTTATTATCACGTATAGAAAAATCAACTCGTAGATTTAAATTACTTTCAATTTTTTTGCTACTTCCGGCAATTTTAAAAGGGAATTTTACTTTAGGGATAATGTATCCGGTACCAACAATATACTCCATACCATTGATTTCTGTAACTTGAGTATTTGGGATACTTAAGGTAATATTTCGATCTTTTTTAATTTCAAATCGCACTTGCATGTTGTTTTTCATAGTAACATCTATATTAATTAATGGGGATAATTGTTCTGAAATAACAATAGTGTTTATTTGATATCTGGGAATAAAATTACTATTAGCGTCAAGAGTATCAGCAAATTCTACTCCATTTGGTGCAGTTTGTAAATTGTCGAAAAACAACATATTACTTGTAAAGGTGCCCATGGTAAGGGTTGATTTATATCCATGAGTAATCGAAACAGATTTCACCTTCTTTTTAATAACTTCTAATTTATTAAGACCAGTATACGTAACCCTCCAGTTTATATTGGGAAGGCTACGTATTGGATTTAAGGTTGTTTTTGAGGGATCTTTTCCGGTATAAGCGGCAATAAATGCCGGAATCAATACATCTTGATTGGTTGATCCAAAACCTTCTTTGTACCCTGAATCGGATGGATGAAGACCATTTAGATAATTAGAAATTGAACCAGCTCTTTCATTGGCCATGCGTTCGGAAATAATAGTTCTATTTATTAGAAACCGGTTATTGATAAGGGTATTATAATTACTATCTATCCTAGCAAATGCAGTAGCAAATGTATTGAATGATTTACTAAAATTCCCTGTTTCCGTATAACTTTGACTTTGATAACCGGGCCCTCCGGGCAAAGAATCGTTCCAATTGAAAAATTCGCTGGTATTAAACCCGTAGGTGTAGTTTGCGGTTAAATCAACTCGAAAATCTTTTATAGGTTCAACGGAACTTCTGAAATTGATTTGTTCAGTTTGGGTAGTTGTGTGCATGGTGGTTATATTAACTCCTTGGACCATCCACCCTTTAGAAGCAGCGTATGGAGCAAATTTTTTATTTTTAGATTCACCGAAATATTCATGTAATCCGAATAAAAAAGGAATTCCCGGAGCAGTAAAACCAGAATTCATACCGAGCAACGAGGTTTTTTGTCCGTATCCCGGAAGTAATAAGCCATTATCTTGACTATAGGTAACAGAGGCGTTTTTAATACCCATTAATACTCGCAGCGTATGGTCTAAGAATGTTATTTTTTCTTCTTTTTCCTTTTTTTCTTTCTTTTTTGCTAGGGTAGTATCTAAAACATTTTCAATTGCTTTATTAACCTTTTTTTCTAACATATTTTTTCTAGCGTCTTGTTTATTATCTTTTTTAGGAGCATTAAATTTTTGCGTAACCTTTTTGAGATACGGCACTTTGTTGTATAGGTTTACAAAGTTCATGTTAACATTTAGTTGTTTACTGTTTGAATTTTGAATGGTATGCCCCAAACTATCGGCAGCAAATGGGGCTCTCATCCAATTGTATGAACCCGAATATCTAGCTGTGGCATTTATCCAATCAAGTAAAGGGAACTTATTAAGGGGAATTGACCAATTTAGGTTTGCTTGATGTCGGTAGTCCATCGTTGTACCGCCCATAGACATACTTTTAAAAACAGAATCTCTCCAAAACATATAAGCCTCTTTATTTTGTTTTTTATTTACTTGTCCGTAGGGCTCTTCGATTAGAGCAATATTAGACGCATTAAAATCTAATTTAAGTGATTTAGAAATATCCCATTTTAAATCGTAAAACCTTTTCCAGTTAAATGTTTTATTATAAAATGGAGGTAATTCAGCTGTAATTCCAGGATTGTTGTTTCTAGTAATACGTTCATTATAAAACCTTTCTAAGTCTGTACTAAAACCAATTTGTTTGGGTAAATAATACAAATTAAAGTCTTTGATTAACATCCAATATTTTGATTTAGACTTGATTAATTTTTTAAAAGGTTCAATTGGTTTTGTGTTAAAGCTATAGGCATAGGTTAAGTTGCCCGTATATCTTTTAGTTAGGTCGAGGGTTAAATTAAAATTTCTTCGGTAGGTTTCTTGGTAGGCAAAAGAGGTTGTGAAATTACTAATATCCCAGGGTAAGGACACTTTTTTATCTTTACCTTTTTCTTTGCGAACGTTGGTAAAATTTAAACTGCGATTGATGGTTAAATCGTTGGTTACAGTCATTAATGAGTCGATAAAAGTTTTATTTGCATCGGGTGTTTGTAGTAAATTTTTTAGTTCTACATCTGGGTCTAGTGGATTAAATCGGGGTTTGATTAAGTTTTGCGAATATCCTACATAGGTTGGTATTTTTAGGTTAGTATTTGGCATAAATTGTCCTAAATCGGTGCTAAAGGAAATATCGAATTGTTGAATGGTTTCTAATTGTCTTTCGGCTACTCTTTTATCAATGCTTCCAAATCCGGGGGTGCTCATAGCGCCCGCAACCGATAAGGTGCCTAATCCGGGTAAATCGGCAACTAATCTCCCTAAAGCGGCCCAGCCCGCATCATCGTTAAAGTCGGTTAAACGCAATTCATTTACCCATACCTGTACGCATTTTTCTATACCATCATCTTTAGGGTTTTTAACTCCTATCATAACCGATTTAAGGGTACTTAAATTGGGGTTACCCACAATAGTAATAGTGTTATTTGGATAATTAGGATCCGGAATACTATAGGGTTGTTGTAATAATTGAAAATTGTTTCCAATGCTTTGATTTCGTTGTGTTTTAGCTTTTTGCAATTGTGCAAATTCAATATCCATATTATTGGCCTCCGGCCAAACAATTAAACGCGCATTTCTATCGTCATTAATATAATTTCCGGGTGGGGTTATTTTTAAAGGCAACTCGTATTCGTAGTAATTATTTTCAAAATCAGTACCTAAGCGAATAAATACCTTTAACTCATCATCTTTCAATAAATTATCTTTATCGGCTGATTGACCATGAACAAACATTTGCAGTCGCTTATACATTCGCACATCAAAATTTACATTTCGATAAGCTCCATTAAAATTTCCATCGGCTAAACCACATGAATTTAAAGCAATAGCCTGTTCATTTAACAATTGTTGATTAACGGTATTTAAATTTATTTGACGCTCAATATCGGGAGGGATAACATAACTTACTCCAAGTGTATTTTGAGAAATATCAACCGATCCATTTTCTTCGATATTAACTGCAGCAATGCTGAAATTATTATATTGATCGTTGTCGATATATTCTCCAGGAACTTTCGTATTTCCTAAATATTTTCTCCATTCTCCTCTTACTAATTCAAGCCGAGCAAATCTTAAGAAAACAGGGTCTTTGAACCCTTTCATAAATATACGCATAAAACGTATGGAGTTTAAGTTATTCATTCCGTTGATGGATTCACGATTAATATCCCTTACGGGTATTCTAAACTGATACCATTTAACTGGTTTAGTTACTCCGTCTACTCCAGTATAATTTTCTTCGTATACGCTGTAAATATAATTTCGTCCAACATTTGATTCAGCAACCTCTGAGGGATTAATTTTTACGCGATATTGGTAATAACTTTCACCAAAATTGATGGTTCTATCATTGTTAATGTCTTCGGAATTAGGTAGCGTAGAGGCGGTAGTAGGGTACCCTGCTGCATTTTGAGAGGCATATTGTTCCGAGGTAGGGGAATTTCCTTCGAGTCCATTAAATTTTTTATAACGCTGTAAGATGTTTAGTTCTTGAGTATCAAAGTCATCATCGAGATAATAATTATAATCATCAGACGAGGGATCATTTGAAGCCGATAAATACGCTTGTGATGCTGTCCCGAATAAATTTGCTATTTTATCTAAATAAGCTTCTTTAAAATATCGCTGCTCTTCTTGATTTCTCAAGCCATCTAATCCTACATCTTGAAAAGAACGGGTATTTGGATCGTTATCAAATGCATTTACTAAATAAGGGATATTAGCCGGAATCACCCTTCCCCAGGGAGAAAAAGCATCTCCTGATAAATCAGAGGCTTCTGCCTCGCTGGTCCCTAAACCATTTTCAAAAAACACCTGATCATCACGCATAACATCTTCGCTGATATTTCCGATATTAAAAAATAATTCACCACTGTTGGAAAAATCTGGAAAACCAGGATTACCAGCTTCGGCATATGGATCCATAAGCCAAAACTGTATAAATTCTACATTTGCGGCATCAAAATCGTTGGTGTGTATTTCTCGCATAATTCCTGCCCATCGCTCTTCCGGATTAGCCAAAGTACCATCTGGATTTATTCCTGATGCATATTTAACACCATTTTCGTCTCTACCATCTACATCGTAATTATATGGACCTCTTTCGCTTGGATAGTAGGCCAAATCAAACATAGCTATGTTTTGAGGCTGTGTGGGATTTAATTGTCTGTTAGGAAACACTCCATTTTCATACACAACTCTCATAAAATGATTGGACAGCATTTCTTTGTCATCGCTGATATGTTGAGGTGTAAAGCTTGTAGTTCTATAGAAAACAGAGGGATCGATGGTGTACCAAGCTAATTTTGCTCGATTATAAGCATTGGCAATATTGTTGGTTAATTCACCTTCCGGGAATAAATTTCTTTGACCTTGTGGTGTGCTTGCGATTCTCCAATTATTTACTCCTCTTAATTCAATAGTAGATTGGCTGCCTTCAAAATCATCGATATAGGCTGTACCGGTTTGCCCTATGACCCTTTTAGGGTGACCGGGTAAAAGGGTGGCGTATTCACCCATAAAATTGATTTTTGCTTTATTCTTAGAATTAATAAAAGGTAAACGGTTAAGCATGGTGGTTATAAACTTTGATTCTTGGTTATATTGCATATCAAAGCCTAACATGTTATTAATAAAAGGTTCGTCTCCTAACGTTACTTTTTGAGTTACCGGGCGTTCAGACATTCGCATCCATGTTCCTCCTAATGTTAAATTTCTGTTCACATCATAATCGAAACGAGTTCCAATTAAGCTTCTTTGAACAACAGAAAATAAAGAGTTGCTTTCTAAAGAAATTTTAATGGGTGTTGCCGATTGCATAACTCCGGCATCAATTATTTTAACTCTTCCTAAATTATAATCAACGGTATAATGAATATTTTCTACCAATACATTTCCGCCTTGAGTAACTCTTACAGCTCCTTGAGGAATATTAAATGCACCTAATGATATTTCAGAGCTATTAGCCGATTCGTATTGTCCTTTAATATAAAAACGGTTTCTTTGCGGGAAGTTAACTCGAGCGATGGCTTGGGTATTGGTATATAGAGAGTCGAAGGTGTATTTATTGGCTACACTTATTTCATCGGGGCTAAAGGCACTCCTTAGGCCCGATCCAAAAGGCTCTAGTTTAGTAAATATTACTCGTCCATTAGCCGGCATAATGGTTAGAGGGGGATTATCTAAAAAGTCAAAAATACCATCTCCACCGGGTACGGGTTGGTTATTAACACTTAATTTATCTAATCCTAATAATTGAATAATAGATCTATTTTTTACACTACCTTCCGGTATGTAATTTATTTTTACACCCGTATTTTGATCCAGATACCAAACATCTAATATAAAACCTTCTTTTTTGACCTGATACGCATTACCTAAATTGTATATGTTTTTCATCATTAAATCCCACATAGGTGCTCTTACATCAAGCTCAACACTTTTTAACATTTTTAAAATAAGAGCATCTTGACCTGCATAGCCATCTGTTGAAAATTCACCCACTTGATAGGTTTTACCTCTATAGGTGAATTGAAAAGCTACGGCTAATGCAAAATCGACTGGTAATTCTTGATTTAATGAAATATACCCCAACTGTCGGTTAAGTGTATAATCTTTTCCTTCGGTAAGCATTTGAGATTGTGCAATGGTAAAAAAGTCTCTTCGATCTTGTAGCCCATTTTTTTTCAGTTCGGATACGGCCGAAACAAATCCACGAATATTAGAGTTTTTACTAAAAATTGCGTATAAGTTATTTGCATCGTTGCTTGCTATATTGGAGGCAGGGTTATTATCAACTACAAACGTTTTATTAAAAAACTTATTACTATTAGCAGTACCAAGGTCTTGAAGAGCAATAATATTTCGCGTATTTTCAAATACATTTAAAGGGGTTTTATATACCTCAATTTTTGTAACATAAATTTCGGAATTGATAATAGGCGGAGAGCCAACAGCTTTCTCAAATTGGTCTCTAAAAAAATGATCGAGGAAAAAGTGACGGTTAAACTCGTACTCATCAGCTTTTACTTCGAATGGTTTAATTTGTGCGCCATTTTTAACTTCAATTTCTTGTTTTTTCCCTTGTTGTTGAGATAAAATTGTAGTGACCCTTAGTTTACCAAACTTTAATCCTGTTTTTAATCCAAAAAGTGTTTGACTACCGGTGATAAGGGTAGTTTTTAAGGGCATGGAAACATTGCCGGCCTCTAAAAGTTGTAAAATATCATCTTCTTTTCCGGCATACGATAATTTGGTGATATTTTCAAAATTAAACATGGCTTCGGTATTAAAGTTTAAGTTTAATTTCATTTTATCACCAATTTGTCCTAGAACATTGAGCTGAATTTTTTGATCAAATAAAAACGTAGTTAAGCTTTGTTGTTTCAAAGGAATAGCAGGGTTTCTGGTTCTTGAACTTTGAACTCCTAAAATTACCTCTGCAGATCCTTGAGGTTTAATATCTATGGTGCTGGTTCCAAAGATTCGATCAAAAATTTCGTTTTCAACTTTTATTTGAGGTTTAAATTTACTAGCATCATCTCCTGATTTTTCTTCAAGCTCTTCAGCTTGTTTTTCAGCAAAAAAGCGCTTAAGAGATTTTTGCATATCGTATTCTAAATATTCATCTAAACTTAAAGACGCAGGACTTCTGTAATCAATATTGGAACCTATTTTTTGTTCGAAGATGTAACGTTCGGTTTTGGGATCGTATTGTACATCCGACTTAATATTAGAAGGTGTAGAAAGATACAAGCCTCCTTCTTTAGGATTAGATAATGGACTATAGCTTTCATCTTTAAATGGAAACGGTAAAACAATTGAATTAGAGTCATTTTCTTGACTATATAATTTACCAATAGTCAATATGATTAAATACCCAATAAAATTTATTTTTCCTAAAATCCGCAACAAAATATCAGAAGAATTTTAGGGCCAACTTAATTACATTTTCCACAGTACTTTCCGGTTTATCTTTTAGCACTTTTTTAATAACTTCGGAGGCTTGGTTTTTATTAAAACCTAAGGCCAACAATGCAGATAACGCTTCATCATAAATATTATTGTTTAAAGGAGATTTTTTTGATATTTCATCGTTAAACTGTATTTGAGTAACTTTATCTTTTAATTCAATGATTAACCGCTGAGCAGTTTTAGGTCCAATTCCCTTTACTGCTTTAATAAGAGCTACATTTTCCGTTAATATGGCATGAACCAACTCATTGGGAGGCATAGAGGAAAGAACCATACGAGCTGTATTAGGGCCTACACCCGAAACGCTTATTAAATTTCTGAATAAATGCCGTTCTTCGGGAGTTGAAAATCCGAATAGAGTATGCTCATCTTCCCGGACAATTAAATGGGTATATAATTTTCCTTGTTTTAAGGAATTTATTGATGAATATGTATGTAGTGAAATATTTAAAATATAGCCTACTCCTTGTATATCTATTATTGCAGTTGCAGGGGTGATTTCAGCAAAAGAGCCTTGTATATAATCGTACACGAATTAAATTTTAAGGGGCAAATTTAACATATTTATACTTACTACGTATGTTAAATCAGATATTAAAATAATCATACATAAAAATAGTTTAATGGAGTTAAATCCTATTTTAAGTGAAAATTTATTTTTCGGTAAAATATTCAAGGTATATTAAGATAAATTATTTAAACTTTTTGTGCCAAAAAATGGTTAGTTTTATGCATCTAAATTCAATATGTTTTCACAAAAAATCTCGAGCAATTTTGTTTCTAAGTTACCCGCTGACCCTGTTTCGGGAAACGAACGAAGACAGGTGGATAGATCCTGTTTTTCATTTGTATACCCTAAAAAGTGCACTAAACCTAAGCTAATTTCAACTTCAGAATCATTAGCAGAATTATTAGGTTTTACCACTAAAGACCTTAGTTCTGATTATTTTACACAAGTATTTAGCGGAAATATAATTTTACCACACACTAACCCTTATGCCATGTGTTATGGGGGCCATCAATTTGGACAGTGGGCGGGGCAGCTAGGCGATGGAAGAGCTATTAATTTATTTGATATTCACGCACAACACAAAAAATTCACATTACAATTAAAGGGAGCAGGAGATACACCTTATGCCCGATTTGCCGATGGATTAGCTGTGTTAAGATCATCTGTACGAGAATTTTTGTGCAGTGAAGCCATGTTTAACTTAGGAGTACCAACTACCCGAGCACTTACGTTAATTTCAACTGGGGATAAAGTAAAAAGAGATATGATGTATGACGGAAATACCAAATATGAACCAGGAGCTATAGTTTGTAGAGTAGCAGAAACATTTATTCGATTTGGAAATTTTGAAATATTGACTGCTAGAAAAGATGTTGATACCTTAAAAAAATTGGCTGATTTTACTATTCAAGAATATTTTCCTGAAATAAATAGTTCAGGAAAGACTAAATATATTGATTTTTTTAAGATGTTATCACAAAAAACCTTATTGTTAGCTATAGAGTGGCAACGAGTTGGATTTGTTCATGGAGTATTAAATACCGACAATATGTCGATTCTTGGGTTAACCCTTGATTATGGTCCTTTTGGCTGGCTTGAGGAATACGACCCTTATTGGACTCCAAATACCACCGATTTTAATACCAAAAGATATACCTTCGGAAAACAACCTCAGATTTGTTTATGGAATTTATTGCAATTAGCAAATGCCCTATATCCATTAATAGAAGATGTGAAGATATTAGAAGAAATTTTGCAAAATTTTCAGCTTGATTTTGAGCAAAAATATTCGAGTATGATGTTGCAAAAAATTGGAATAGAAAATAATACTGCACATAACAAAAAATTATTACAGGATTTACTGACTTTAATGTTTGAAAGCAAAGCAGATTATACTATTTTTTTTAGAAAGTTATCCTCTTTAACCATAGAAGACGGTGTAGAAAATATATTTAAACAGTTTCGAAATACATTTTATAGAAAGGAGGAAGAAATACCATTAGAGTTAAAACATAAATGGATTGAGTGGATAAAAAAATATCAGACACAATTAGCAGATGAAAATTTGCCATTTAAAATTAAAAAAGAAAGGATGGATTCTACAAATCCAAAGTATATATTAAGAAACTATATGAGTTACTTAGCCATTCAAAAGGCTGAGGATGGAGATTTTACAATGATTGAATTATTTAAACATATGCTTTTGAAACCTTACGATGAGCAACCTGAGTATGATTCATGGTTTACTTTACGCCCTGAGTGGGCGGATCATACGATTGGAAGTTCAGTTTTATCTTGTAGTTCTTAACAATTATATATAATCCAGAAATATTAGATTTTATAAAAGTCATCTAAATTTTTTACATGAGGATTTTTAAGTTTACCCTCGCTATGCGCAATAATAGAAGCTGCTGTTGCATCAGAGCTAACATTAATTACTGTTCTAAACATATCTAAAGGTCGGTCAATAGCAAAAATTAGAGCTAAACCGGCTTCAGGTATTCCTAATTGCCCCAACACAATAACCAACATGACCATACCAGCGCTGGGAACGGCAGCTGATCCAATAGAAGCTAGAGTTGCCGTAACTACTATCATTAGTTGCTGGCTTGTGCTTAGCTCAATACCTAATACTTGTGCTATAAATACTGCTGCAACTGCTTGATATAGTGCAGTTCCATCCATATTAACGGTTGCACCTAAGGGCAACACAAATCCAGACACCTCTTCGTCTACCCCCAGATGCTCTGTTGTTCTTTCTAAGGTTACAGGAAGTGTTGCTGCAGAAGAGCTAGTTGAAAATGCAACTAATTGAGCCGGCAGAAGCGCTTTAAATAACCTTTTAGGATGATATTTGGTAAATGTCCAAAAAGCAGTTGGATATACTATAAATAATAAAGTTGATAGTCCAATTAATACCGTTATAGCATACATGATTAAACCTTTTAACATAGAAAAATCAGGAATTTCAACCATAAGTCCGGCTAATAAGGCAAACACGCCAATAGGAGAGAAAAGCATAATTATATCAATCATTTTAAGGATTACTTCATTTAAACCACTAAAAAATGATATAACCGGTTTAGACTTTGCGGGGTCTATTAGTACTAATCCTATTCCTAAAAACAAGGAGAAAAAGATTACTTTTAACATACTTCCGTTATCGGTTGTTGCTTTAAAAATATTATCAGGAATTATATCAACTAACATTTGTAAGGGACCGGTAGATTGTTGATTTTGGGCGGATATTATTTTTTGTTGAGCATCGGAAGAAAAATCGGCCATTAATTTTTCGCTCGCTTGACTACTAATAAATGCGCCAGATTTAATGATGTTAACACAAAAAAGCCCAATACTAACGGCAATTGCTGTAGATATTAAAAAAAAAGTAATTGTTTTTAATCCCATTTTAGAGAGTTTTGATATATCTTTTAATTCTGCTATACCAGTAATTAATGAAACAATAATTAATGGAACGGCAATCATTTTTAATGCATTTAAAAACATGACACCCCAAGGCTTAATCCAATGGATAATAATCTCTGAAAATCCATTTACTTTAAGCAAATAACCTGTAATTAGTCCTAAAATCATTCCAAGTAATATTTTCCAGTGTAATTTCATAGTAATGAGTTTGAAAATTCAATGAGAGAAGAAAATTGATAATCGACCAAATGGTTTGAATGTCTCTTTTTTTTGGTTGATATAAATACAGAGTACATGCCACAGTTTTTTGCAAATATCATATCGGTTATAGAATCTCCTACCATTATAGATTTAGAGAATTCTATTTGAGGGAAATCTTTTTTAGCATGCAATGCCATTCCGATATTTGGTTTTCTCATGATGTGATTTTCCTTTTCTAATTGTGGGGCATAATAAACCTCATTTATATATGCCCCATGCAATTTTAGATTTTGTAACATATTCTGATGTATCTCCGTAAGATCTCCGTGTGAGTATAAACCCTTTCCTATTCCCTGTTGATTTGTTACTACTACTGTTATCCCAAAAATTGAGTTTAATTTTGCAATAGCTTCAACAGCACCATCTAAAAAGACAAATTCTTCTTTTTTAGCAATATAACCTTGTTCTTTTTTAACATTAATAACACCATCTCGGTCTAAAAACAAGGTCCAAGTTTTATTTATATTTAAAGATATTTTGTGGGACATTTTAATAATAAAATAAAATCTAAAATAGACAATATTCCATCAATTCCCATAGGGTTGTTTTTTTATTCATTTCATTGAGAGTATATTTGTTTCATGAAAAAGGTCTTGAAAAAACTGTTTATTGCATTTTTATCTATTGACTTTATTGGTAATTTGGTTAAAAAACTTTCACGATTTACTTGGAAAATAAAATTTCAACGTGAACTTATTGAGCGAAAAAGAAAAGAAGAGCTCACCGATGCATTCGTACAAGATTTATTTAAAGATAAAACGGTAAAAAGCGGTCCGTTTAAAGGGTTGAAATATCCCAAATTTGAATCTAGAAATAGTTCATTATATTCAAAATTACTGGGTAGTTATGAAAAAGAATTGCATGAAGTTTTTAATAAAGTAATTCAACATGGATACGATCAAATTTTAGATATAGGTTGTGCGGAAGGTTATTATGCTGTAGGTTTGGCCTTAAAAATTCCACAAGCTAAAATTTTTGCCTACGATGTTGAACCTAGGGCTCGGCAGTTAACTTATGAAATGTCTAAGTTAAATGGAGTAGAAAGTAGGATTAACATACATTCCTTTTGCGATGCAACAACTTTAAGAAATTTTACTTTTGAAAAAAAGTCCCTTATCATAAGTGACTGCGAAGGTTATGAAAAATTACTTTTTACACAAGATAATATTGAAAACTTAGTGCACACCGATTTAATCATTGAAACACATGATTTTTTAGATATACATATTTCTTCTGATTTAGAAAAATTATTTTCAAAAACGCACGATATAAAAGTTATACAAAGTATTGGTGATGTTATTAAAGCCAAAACTTATGTTTATCCTGAACTGGCTACAGCTAATTTAGAAACTAGATATAGAATTTTTGAAGAGGGCAGAAGGTTTGTGGATGAATGGTTAATTATTACCAGCAAACAAAGTACTCATAATTAAGGATTTACAGGTACTTTTTTAGCATCCTTTACTTCCAAAGAATAATAGTAATGCAATAACGAAATGACAATCATGGTTTGTGCAGCAAATGTTACCAAAAATGCATTCGTTAAGCAGTCAAAAAACATGCATAATAAATAAAAGACTAAACTCATATAAAATTGATTTTGCCTGAATGATTTAGTTTTTTTTATCCAATAAAAAGCTAGTAAAAATTGGCTGTATATTAATAAAGAAACAGGGATTCCAAACATAAAAACCATTCCAAAAATACCTAAATCGGAGGGATAAAAATACCCATAAAAATAATTAAATCCTCCTTCAACCCAAGAATTACTTATTTTTCCACTTCCAAATAAAAGAGTTTTATCCGTGCTTAAAAATTTATTAGCTACGGACATTTCATATACCCTAACCGATTCTTTCCCTACTTCTACTTCGTTTCCTGTTATAGTAGCGACAATATCTTTAAACATTAAAATGTACATATCATATATTTCGGGGAATATTACAGCTCCAATCAAGAGCAATAAAATTCCGGGAAGAATAAATTGGAATAAAAAAATAAATTGCTTGCGTACCGGAACATATAATAAGAAAAATAGTCCCATGGATCCAAAAGTAAATGCCATTACAGTTCGGTCAAATCTAAAGAAAACGATATAAATGATAAATAAACTACTATACAGAAAGTACAAATAATTTTTTTTAAAAAATGCTTTTATAAAATAATATACGCTTCCAAAAAACATCATACTCATATTAAACCCATAATAAACGGCTCCACCTTTCATGCTATTTCCTGCAGCTAGAGGGGTGTCTCTGTACATAGCCGGATTAGTAAATAATGACATGGCATAAAAAAACAATAAACTTAACCATGCTACACCTAAATAGGCGTTTTCAACTACTTCGATGGGTATTTTTTTATTTTTAACCAAATCATAAATTAACAAACAACCGTATAAATTTAAATAATCAGACATAGCAGCAATACCATATAAAATTGGTTGTCCGAACTCATAATGGGTGGTAAAGCATACCTGAATTATGGGTAAAAATAGAATAAGTAAAAAAAGCTGAAAGGTATTTATTTGATAATTTCGCATCATTATTCTTCGCAATACTTTATACCCGATATATGCTGCAATGATTAGGGTATAGACATCTTCTAACGGTAAAATAATAGCAAATAATAATGAACTGGCCCAAACACGAGTTAATATAAGAATATGAAAAAAAACTAAAAAGTAATACAAAAAAAATTTTTGAATGGTAAGCTTGCTGCCTTTTAGCCCTATATATTGTAAAGCCTGTAACAAATATTGTGAATATGCACTAAGATACTAATTTAGTTTAACTCAAAAAAGTTGATGTTCGATTTGTTGTTTAATATCATTAGTTTTTGATAAACACTACATTGTTATGATATAAGGTGTTTCGGATATTAAATTTAGTTCCGATGATTTAGGGTAGTTTTGAATATAATCATGACTTGAATTGAAAGATTAAACTTGTAAGCAAAGCAGTGCCTATTACATAGAAGATATGAAAAGGAATGCATACATAGAATATTCAACATTTTTTTGTAATTTTATTTACAATATCTCAAATGTTTGAATTTTTATTTTTTATCCATTATATCCCGTGAAAAAATATATTTTTAGCACCTTACTAACACTTGTATTCACTAGTGTTTTTTGTAGTAGTACACATATATTAGAATTACTAAAAGCAGGTCAACTTAAACCAAATGAAGATTATGTTCCAAATAAAATTATATTAAAGCTTCGTTCATATGATGATATCACAGTATTAGAGAACGCATTCAATAAGTATATTTTGGATAAACCATATATTTTATTTCAAAAATTTCCTACATCTGAGACCAAAAGGAATATATACAATGCATTGCATCAAAAATATACCGATATAAAACTAATTTATCAGCTAAATTTTGATGAAACAGAAGAAAGAGATATGCTCAATATTATACAGCAAATACAAAAAACAAATACCTGCGAATATGTTGAGCCAAAGCTTATTAGAAAAGTAACGTACACCCCAAATGATCCAAATTTACCAATACAATGGCATATTGGTAAAATTCAGGCTGAGCAAGCTTGGGATTTTTCTAAAGGAGACTCTAATATCGTTATTGGTATTTTAGATACCGGAACAGATTTGCTACATTCAGATTTACTATCTTCTGTTAAATACAATATCAATGACCCCGTAAATGGTTTAGACGATGATGGAGATGGTTATATAGATAATATACAGGGGTGGGATTTTGTAGATAATGATAATACTCCCGATGCTCAATCGCCTTTTTGGTCCCATGGAGTATTAGTACAAGGTTGTGCTGCAGCTACTACTGATAATAATATGGGGATTTCTGCTCCGGCATTTAATTCAAAAGTACTTCCCGTACGTTGTGGAAACGGCTCAACCATCTCTTATGGTTATGAAGGTATGGTTTATGCAGCCGATATGGGATGTCAATTTATAAACTGCTCATGGGGAGGTCCCGGTTATTCCGATTTTGAAAAAGATATTATTCAATATGTTAGTATTAATAAAGGTGCTTTAGTTGTTGCCGCCTGCGGAAATAACGGTAATGAAACTATATTTTATCCCGGAGCATACCCCTATGTTTTGAATGTTGCGTCAACCAAAACAGATGATAGTAAAAGTTCATTTTCAAATTATGGATCTTGGGTAGATGTTTCTGCTCCAGGAGAAAGCATTTATACTACCGATTATAATAATAGTTATACTTTTCAAAGTGGCACTTCTTTGTCTTCGCCTATTGCTGCCGGAGCATCTGCTTTAATTAAATCTCAATTCCCTTTTTTAACCTCTATGCAAGTAGGACAATTACTTAAAATTACTAGCGATAATATTGATGCTCAAAACCCTACTTACATTGGAAAACTTGGTTATGGAAGAATTAATTTGTTTAACGCCATGCAAAATGCATATCCGGGCCCTGCATTAGAAATAAATGAGTATATATTAACCGATTATTTAGGGGATGTTTTTACTCCCGGAGATACAGCGTTTTTTAGTATAGAATACATCAATTATTTAGCTGTAACTGGTAATTGCAATGTTACGATCACAAGCGCATCACCTTATATATCTATTTTAAATCCTACACAAAATTTTGGAATTATAAACACCCTCAGTACTAAAAATAATTTTTCTTCTCCTTGGAAAATACTCATGAGTAATAGTGTTCCTTTAAATACTCCCGTAACTTTAACCGTTAGCATTTCAGATGGGGTCTATATCCATGAGGAAAACATTACCTTTTCTGTACACAGAGACTATATTAACATTACTGTAAATGATATCGGCACAACAGTTACTAGTCGAGGTTTGTTTGGTTATAATGATTTTGCCTCTCAACAACAAGGATTAGGTTTTGTATATCCGTATACTTCAGGAGGAGCAAATTTACTATTTGAAGGAGGCTTGATGGTAGGTATACCCGGAAAAGTTTCTAATGTTATTCGTTCCGAATCTGGCTTACACGATATGGATTTTGAAGCGTTAGAATTAGTTAAACAACAGACACCAGGTATTTCATCTATGGATGTACATACAACATTTAACGATAATATTGCTGCTTTAGGTTCTATTCCTGTAAAAATTAACCATAAAACCTATGCTTGGAATACTCCCGGGCATACAAACTATATTTTAATGGAGTATACGTTGGTAAACACAGGAGGAAGTCCAATACAAGATTTATTTGTAGGGCTTTATGCCGATTGGGATGTTGGTAATTATTATGAAAACAAATCGGCTACACAGCTTTTAAAGAATTTGGGATATGTGTACCGGGATGTTTCAGCACCTTTTATGTACACCGGCATACGTTTAATAAGTCCGAATGGTAATTTTAATCACTATGCTTTTGAGCATGTAAGCGGAGGAGCAGGAGGGATAGATATAACCGATAACTTTACAATAACCGAAAAATACGAGGCATTATCAACTCCAAAATTTACTGCAGGAGGTTTAGTAGGAAATGATGTTTCACATATTGTTTCAGCTGGCCCCTTTTTTATAGCCCCCAACGATAGTCAACAAGTGGTTTTTGCATTATTAGCAGGAAACTCTTTAAATGAACTAGAAGAAATTTCGGACTCTGCAGCATTAAACTATCAAAATGAGATAATTACATATAGTACGGATTTAGCATATCAAAAAGAAATATTTATTTATCCTAATCCAAGTAATGATATACAATATGTTCATATTTTTGAGAATTATGAAAATCTAAGCGTACATATTTTAGATATGTTAGGAAGAGAACATGGCTACGCAACTTTAAAAAAAGGATTAAATACCCTAGATTGTCAGAGATTATCAGAAGGAGTATATACCTATGTATTTATGCACGAAAATAGGTTGCTAAAAGTAGAAAAGGTAATTATACATTAACGTAAGATTTTTTTAATAATATCAATACTTACACTCTTTATTTCAATAAAAAACAGGTTATGATTGGGGTGATGATAGATTTTTGATTAATTGAAGATATGCTAACTTTATCAAACAAAAAAGGCCGGAAGCCCGGCCTTTTTTGTTTGATTGCTAATTTATTTATTTTTATAATTTTTCAAAGTTTAAATAGCCTGTATTTCCTTTTGCATCTTCAACCTTTATGATATAAGAACCAGATGGTAAATTTTGCACATTTACAGTTTGAATGTTGCTTTCTTGTTTTACAATTTTACCACTTAAATCAAAAAACTTAATGGTTTTTAATTCACTTTCGGAGTTAAAAAATACTACATCAGCAGATGGGTTTGGGTATACTTGAAAATCAATTTTTTCTGTCAAAAGGTTTTGAGTTTTTACGGTTACATTGGTCGTCATGTAGGTAACAGAAGTAATATTTCCTGAATCTTCTACCATTTCTATAACCGGAAATCCTGTTCCGGGATCATTTGACCACCACTGATACGTAGTTTGTTCAGCATCTCCCAAGTCTTGTAAAACACTCCAAAATCCAAATGCTTTAGCATAAATTTTACTGTTGGTTACTGTAACATTTTTTTGACGCAAAGCATTAAAGGTTCCCTCAGGGGTTGTAACACTTCCCCATGAATCAATAGTAACTGCTTTGGACACAACACTTTCTAATTTTACAGAATCAATAGGTGCAGGAGCCCCAACTTCAGCAGCGCCTAAAGTAATAAATTCTGTATGGTTAGTTGAGTATGTATCTGAATAATCCATTGAAAATTGAGCCAATACATTTTTAGGCGTAATGGTATATTTTCTTTGAATACCATCTCCTAACAAATCACCTTTAATTCCTAATAAAGATAAGTCATTGGTATTTAAATTAGCATACACAAATCCAGGGCCTTGAACAAAGGCCACATTAGCAGTAGGGAAATCTGAAGCAAAAGGAGTAGAGGCAGGTAATAAAAATTCTATTGAATCGTAAAAATGAGCATTTACGGATGTAAAAACCCATGTTTGATTAGGCCCTGAACTTCCCGGATTAACAGTCGGGAAAGTGTCGGTTGCGTTAATAATTACATCTCCAATGGCCGGCATGTCGGTATCCGTAATGCTTATTTGAGCATTTGAAATAACAACGTAAGACATGCTAAGGGTAAAAAGTAGCTTTTTATACATAATAATTTTATAATTTAGAGTGCAAATATACGTATATGTTATTATTTTTAAGTTCAGGACAAAAATTATTTACACTTTTCTTTGCATTAGTATTTACAGTTGCTCTTATAATGGCTTACCAAAAAGATATTAAATATTCCAGATTATTTTATAAAAAAAATTATTGGGTATTTTTAGGAATAATTGTTTTCTTAATGATTGTATTTATTATATCTAGAGCCTGATGTTTTATGTGAAATTTCTATCCATTTTAATGCTTTTTAATATTTCATTTCTTAAGGCAGATGATACATTAAATATTAAAGATTTAATTCATGAGGTAAAAATGTATTATCCGGAGTTAAATCACACAAATATTATTTTTACATTTAAAAACATACACGCTACAGCTCAAGTTAGGCCGACATTTAAATCTTTTTTTAAAAAGAAAGGCAACAGAACGTATATTATTATTTTTAATAAAAATATTCGAAATGCAGGAGTATTATGGGAATATTCTGATAGTGCCAAAATAGGGATTATTGGACATGAATTAGCACATATATGCTATTTTATAGAAAAAAGTGCCGGGGTTATTTGTATAGATGCCGTTAAATACATTTTTTCTAATAGTTTTCATGCAAAATATGAGAAAAATACAGATGTTTTGTGTATAAAACATGGTTTAGGAAAAAACTTATATAAAAGATGCACAGAAAAACTTAACCATTCAAACTTTAATGAAAAGTATATCCGTCAATTTAAAAAATATTATCTCTCCTGTGAGGAAATATTAGACTTATTATAAATATTAGTCATAAGAATAATGGCTAATTTCCTCATGTTTTTTTCTGTTTCTTAATAAGAAAATTTAACTCAAATAACTTATTGGTGTAATATAATATTTAGACTATTAAAAATAATTAGCATTCTAAAAAATCCTTAATAGTATGGAAAGAGCTTTTATGAATACAATAATTTGGATATAAAACAGGAGGATTTATTTAAGGGTTGCTCTAAAATTGTATCTGATTAGAATCAGTTAATATCAATATTAAAGCAAATATATATAAGTATTATTTCTAAAAAAATCCTTTTAAAACTTAGCCTTAGCCCTACGTTTTTTCTTTTTAGAAGTAATGTATTTATATCTACGCTTAGTTGCATTAAACTTCTTATTTTTATATTTCCCCTTAATTACTGTACTGTAAGAAACCATAGCTGTCATAAAACCATCCATGTTTTTAGGGTTACCTCTTGGGGATGGGTATTTGTAATTGTTGGGATGAGGTAAATTATCATATATATCTACTTCTACAGGTCGAGAAATAAATATTTTTTGAATATCTGTAGTGCCTGTTGTATCTCTATAAAATCCGCTTACATCATCTAAATAATCCGTGAAGGTAAATCGATATCCCACTTCAAAACCAATACGTTGTGTTTTTCGAATGGTATAGTGAAATCCTAATCCTACTGGGATAGAAGGTTGAATTCTTGAGTAAGCAACACCTTCTGTTTGAAGTGGTTGAAGTGCATACCATTGACCATTGTGCATAGCTTTTGGATTATGCCAAAATACCCCACCACCAGCAAAAGCAAACATACTTAAGTTTACTTCGTAGTTTCCGGTTCTGCCTACATCATAGTCCCTGTAAAACACATATTCAGCTCGAGCAGAAAGCTCAAACACATCGTTTTTAAAACTTAAATTTCGGCCAACACGAGTTGGATTAATAGATAAACTATCAGCACCTTGTATTCTAAAGGTATTTATATCGCCTCGAATATAAAAGTTTCCGGCAATGTTATATCTAATAAAACCTCCCAATCCCCATCTAGTTTGTCCTAATTTTAAGTCTAATAAAAAAGGTTGTGCATCTTTTTCTTTGCCTCCAATTTCACCCAGGTAATTAGCAACTCCAATATTAAATCCATAATCTAATGCCCACTGCGCACGAAATGTTTGAAGGCCTATAGATAAGAATAGAATTAGGAATAATATTGCTTTTTTACTACTTACCATGCTTAAAATAACAAGCAATATTAACTTAATTTTATCATAAAAAAAAATAAATCATGTATTAACTGAAATATCCATACATTTGCTTGACATTTAATACGTTATTAATAATTATGGCTATGAATTCATTGTGTTCTGTGTTAGGTATACAATATCCGATTATTCAAGCGGGTATGATTTGGTGTAGCCCTTGGCAATTAGCCTCTGAAGTTTCGAATGCTGGAGGGTTAGGTGTTATTGGTGCAGGGTCTATGTATCCGGATGTTTTGTTAGAGCATATTAAAAAATCTAAAAATGCAACCAAAAAACCTTTTGCGGTAAATTTACCACTTTTATATCCTCAAATTTCGGAACATATTGATATTATTATTCGTGAAAAAGTTCCGGTTGTTATTACCTCTGCCGGTAATCCCAAAACGTATACAGCGTTGTTTAAACAAGAGGGTATTAAAGTATTGCATGTGGTTTCCAGTTTAAAGTTTGCATTAAAAGCACAAGAATGTGGTGTTGACGCAGTAATTGCAGAAGGGTTTGAGGCCGGTGGACATAATGGAAAAGAAGAAACCACCACCTTGTGTTTAATTCCATTAATTGCCAATAAAATAAACATTCCTTTAGTTGCAGCAGGAGGTATTGCTTCGGGTAAAGCCATGTTATCGGTTATGATTTTGGGAGCAGATGGTGTTCAAGTAGGTAGCAGATTTGTAGCCTCTGTAGAATCTTCAGCTCACGAACATTTTAAACAGAAAGTTTTGGAAACTCAAGAAGGAGATACGGTGTTAACTTTAAAAGAATTAACTCCGGTCCGCTTAATAAAAAACGACTTCTATAATCAAATAGAGGAGGCATATAAAAAATGCAGTACATACGAAGAACTAAAAGAATTACTTGGAAGAGGGAGAGCCAAAAAAGGCATGTTTGAGGGAAATATGCATGAGGGTGAGCTTGAAATTGGACAAATTTCGGCTACTATACATTCAATTAAACCTGCTAAAGAAATTGTTTTTGAATTACTTAAGGAATACAAGGAAGCGATGGTAGAAATACATAAAATGGATAAATATATTTTTTGATTTTAGGGTATACTCATTACACAGTTTTTATTTGCTAGTTGCAGTTCGGGAGGGTTTAACAATTGGTTTTTTGAAGCTTACGGGACTTGAGTAAAAGCTTACTCCCTATCCACGGGTTTAAACCCGTGGATAGGGAGTAATATTCATTTTCCTTTGAGCCGGTAAGATTTTTTTGATACTTTTTAATAGTTATTTTTCTCTGTTCAATATATTCAATACTTACATCCTAATTTTGTATTTCTTTACTTGTACTTTTCCTTAATGAAATGTGTCATAAACTTTTTGCTGAGCTTGTTGATGTATTAAGTAGTTTGAAATCCCGGTGTATGGGTATTTTAGGAGAATTTTTTGAAACATAAATTGTTTTAATGGGTTTATACCGTATATGTTTTGTAAATAAATATCTTTGCTTAAGTTATTTTACAAAAACTTTGCCTTGGAAAATAAATTTTCTAAATTTTTATCCTATTTATTTCACCCTTTATTGGTTCCTACCTATGGTTATATCGTATTGTTTAATAGCAATATTTTTTTAAAACATGTTATTCCCTCCGAAGCAAAACTCTTAATTATATCACTCATATTTATCAATACGTTTGTGTTGCCATTTATGTTTATTTTTATGTTGTATAAATACAAAGTGGTGCAAAGTATTGAGTTAAACTCAAAAAATGAACGAAAGATTCCTTACTTTATAACGTTTATATTTTATTTAACCGCATACTACATTTTGTCTAAAAATGGTTTGCCCTTATTAATTCAGATATTTATGTTAGGGTCGGTGATCTTGCTTTTTGCTATTTTTTGCATTAACTTTTTTTGGAAAATTAGTGCTCATCTTATGGGTTTAGGAGCTTTATCCGGTAGTATTTACGCTTTAGGTATTCGTTTTGAGGCTAATGTAAATACGTTCTTTATATGGTCAATCTTACTCTCAGGCTTGGTAGCTTATTCAAGAATTAAGTTGGAGGCACATACTTCTATGCAAGTATACGCAGGATTTATACTGGGCTTTATTTGTCAGTATATTATGATTACTCAGTTTGTTTAGTGATTGTTTCTGCTCTTTAAAACGTCTCTTTCTAATAAGGTCATTTTTTTCGTGTATTCTTTGTCCCATACTAAATTTTTTTGAGTTTCATCATAGCTAATAATCGCAAAAGGTTCTTGTAAAAGCTTTAGTTTTTCTTCGTTTATGTTTTTAGGTTTTTTCGTAAGTCTACAGTTGAAGCTTAATTTAGTATCTTTGTGTTTTAAATTTTGTTTTGCTAATAAAATAGTGCTTATAGAAACAGTTTTAGAAATATATCCTTCTTTTTCGAATGTAATTAAATACACATTATTTTCAGGCAAGTCTAATGAAAATGTTCCTTTTCTACCGGTTATTTGTTTATAAAGTTCACGATTATTCTCATCGGTAATTTTTATAGAAACTTTTGTTAACACATCTTCACGTTTATAAACGGCTCCTTTAATTTTAAAATGAAACAAGGTGTCTTTTTGAGCATATGACACAAATATTTGGAAAAAAAAGATAATACAGATATTGATTTTACTTAAGATGCTCATGTTTTTAGCAAATTATTCAATTTTAATACCTAATACACAAATATCATCTATTTGCTCCTGACTTCCCATCCATTGTACAAGCTCACTTTGTAACAAATCTGCTTGTTGTTGCATTGGTTTTTCACTAATTTTTAATAATAGGGATTTAAATTGTTTATACATGAATTTTTTTCCTTTTTCACCTCCAAATTGATCTGGATATCCATCTGTAAATAAATAAATGGCATCGTTTTCTTGCAATGATATGCTGTGTAATTTATAAGGTTGTAAATTGGATATAAAATTGGAAACAGGCTGGAAATCACTTTCTAATTCGATAATATGATTATTTCTTATAATAATAATAATTTGTCGGGCACAAGAATATTGTAATATTTTATGTTTCAAATCAATGGTTATTAGGGATAAGTCCATACCATCATGACTTCTTTCTATTTTTGAGATATTGGTGTTTTGAAAAGAATTGATGATTCCACTTCTTAATTGATCTAAAATAATATTTGGTTCTTCAATTTTATTTTCTATTACAATTTCATTAAGAAGTGAGTTCCCTATCATACTCATTAAGGCACCCGGAACCCCATGTCCAGTGCAATCACCAACCGCCACTACTATTTTTTCGGTTACAGGATTTTTATAAGTCCAATAAAAATCTCCTCCAATGATATCTCTGGGTTTATAAAATACAAAATAATTTTTCAATACTGCATTTAAGTATTCTTTAGAAGTTAAGATAGCTTCTTGAATGGTTCTTGCATACTCAATACTAGATGTAATACTTTTATTTTTTTCTTCAATTACTTCTTTTTGTCTTCTTATTTCATCGGTTCGTTCGTTTACTATTTGTTGTAATTTGATATTTGATTTTTTTAATCGTAAGGTGTATAATAAAACAATAATATAGACTACAATTACACCTACAATGATGTATAATATGTAAGCCAGGGTAGTTTGGTACCATGGGTACTTTATATAAAATGAAAATTCAGCAATTTCACTTTCCTGTTGGTACAAATTTTTAGATTTTACTTTAAAGGTGTACTTACCACCTGGTAAACTGGCGTAGGTTACTTTGTTTTCGGGGGACCAGGCGCTCCATTCTTTATCAGACCCTTCTAAAAAATAAGAATATTCATTTAAATCTTCTGCAATATAATTGGTAGAAGTGTATTGAAAGGTAACAGAATTTTGATAGTACGGAAATTCAACTTTTACTTCAGGATTTACAAATTCGAGTACATGGTTATTAAAAAAAATATGTTCAATGGATGTTTCGAAGTCTCCTTCTTTTCCTGGTTCCATAAAAGATTTAAACTCAATTAAACCATTTTCGGTAGATACCCAAAAATATCCTCTTTTGTTGGGGTCGGGAATTAAGTTGTTTATTTGAAATGAGGGAAGTCTTCTGAATAAAGTTAATGGAATAAAATGTTTATTTTCAGAATCGATAGATTTGTAGTATGCTATAGGAGCATTTTTACTACTGCTAAAAATCAAGTAATAATGTAAATTTGTTTTTATTAAATAGGAATGATCGTAATTTTTTGGAATACTTTGAATGAAAAAGAAAGGCGTTTCTTCAAACTTATTTCCTTTTTTTTCAATTTTTACAATGTTATTCTTTTTCAAGGCAAAAATATTTCCATCTACTTGATATAATTTTTCAACATTAGCAATATTTACAAATCCACTATCTTTAATTATTTGAAAATTAGAATTTTGATATTCAACTGAATATAATTTTTTATGACTTATATATAAAATGGTACTAGTATCAATAATTACTAAATCTTGTATAGGAATATCTAGTATTTTTTTTGTAAACCATGGATAAATACTGCATTCTAACTCTTTACACTGTCTCATAAAATACAATCCTTCCAAGCCATGAATAAAAAACTCGGAGTTATTCATTTTTTTAATTTTCAATATATCTTGATCAAATACAAATAATTTTTCGGGCTCTTGTTTTGCATTGATGTAATACAAGTTATTTGCGCTTAAAAAAATAAATGTTTGGTTTATCCATTCAATATCTGATACAGGTTGAATATTCTCGTAAATTTTGGTAAACAGTAAGTTTTGATGTAACGAATCTTGCCCGGTTTTTTTATAAATTCCTAAATTGGTAGCCACTAATAATTCATTTTGTTGAATAAGCACATCATTAACACTTCCATGCACTCCAGATTCTTCTGAATAAAAGGAAAATGGTAAGAAAATTTCTGCTTTACTAATACCTCGTTGTGTACCAATCCATAAATTAAACTGTTTATCAATTTTTAAGCTAATACACTGGTTGCTTTCTAATGTTAAAGTCTCATCCAGCGATAAAACATATTGCAAAGAATATACGTCATATATTAAAATACCTTCATCGGTTGCTAATGCTAAATACTGTTCTGATAAAAATTCGATAGCTTGTATTTTTTTATGCGTTCGGTAGCTTTTGACCTTTTTATATGAAGAGTTATATATTTCAACGGTTCCATCATCCAGTACTACAAATAAATAGCTCTCAGTACCTTTTAATATTTTAATGTTGGTGTTTTGAGATGATATTGGAGTAAATACCCAGTCTTTATCTTTATGTAATGCAAAAACTCCTTCTTTCGGAACATGAATTAATACTTTTTTGTCGAATATAGTGCCAGTGTTTGATTCACCGGGAATTGCCAATACATCTAAGATTCGATTGTTTTCTGTTACCACTAAATGATTTCCAATGAAATATGATTTTTCATGTAAGTGTAACGAATAATTTGCCGTTACATTTTGATATGCAAACTCTCTTACTGAGTCGCTTAGAGATTGGTATTCATAATGATTAGTCCCCGACTTACTTAGTATGCCAAAAAATTCTTTTCCTGAAAGAAAAATATCATGTTCAAATTTTGAAATGTCTGTAAATGGTATACCGGATACTTCGGAAATTTTTGACCAAGAGGTTCCGTTGTACGTAACTAATCCTTTAGTGGTTGCAAAATACATTACCCCATCAATTGACTGTTCAATATCGTGAACCTTAAAATTTATTTGAAAATGATTGTTTTTATAATTGGTAATGATGGGCTTACTTAATTGAGCTTTTCCCTTTATAATAATGCATAAAAAAAACAACCATATTAATTGACTGGCTTTTATTCTGCTTAAAAAGAAATAAATCATGTAAAAAGGGTGTTTTGCGACCTAAGTTATAAAAAAAATCACAGGAAGAATTAATTTAAGGTTATAGATAAAATCTTTTTTATAATTTTATTCCTTAAATCTAGAATGTAGTGTTTAAATTTTATTTTTTAAGATATAGTGTTTTTATTATTTTATTTTTTTACACTCCATTTTTATGTTGGAGTACAGGAAAATTAGATATAAAGGAATTATACACACAAGATTCTACTAAAGTATCGGTAGAGGTAGACTGTGCTTATATTGATTCTGTAATTTGTATTGCAGAAAATTATTTAGGAATGCCTCATTGCATGGGAGGTAACGGAAAAACTTGTATTGATTGCTCGGGTTTTATGACTCAAGTTTTTAGTCATTGGGGAGTCGAATTGCCTCACGATGCAAATTCTATGGCGCAATACGGAGTATACGTAGAATCTTTAAAACACCTACAATCGGGTGATTTACTTTTTTTTTCTAAAACGTATAAAACCACTAAGTTTATTACTCATGTAGCCATATACTTAGGTGAGGGAAATTTTATCCATGCTTCATCTTCTAATGGAGTAGAAATAAATAATATTTTTACTTCGGAATATTGGAAGAATAAATTTGTATTTGCCAAAAGAATTTTTACGATCTAAAATTATGAATGCTCCTAAAATTCCTTCCTTTTTTGGAAAACAACATACTTCTCGAAAATTTTCTTTTCAAACGCGATATTATAATCCGGAACAAGATAAAAAGGAAGAAAGAAAAAAAGAAGTACTGCAAAATCAATCTTCGGCACACGATATAATAGCCATTCGAAAATCAGAAAAGCGCAACAGAACACAAAGGTTAATAATTATTTTGTGCTTACTTATAATAAGCCTGTTATTATATTCTAAATTTGCATAATAACTAGTTTTGTAGATGTCTGATATTATTCGTATACTTCCCGAACACATTGCAAATCAAATTGCTGCTGGGGAAGTTATTCAACGTCCGGCATCAGTTGTTAAAGAATTAATTGAGAATTCCGTAGATGCAGGAAGTACCGAAATTAAACTTATATTAAAGGAATCCGGAAAAAATCTTATTCAAATAATTGATAACGGATGCGGAATGAGTATTACGGATGCTAGAGTTTGTTTTGAAAGGCATGCTACATCCAAAATTAATTCAGCAGAGGATTTGTTTAAAATTAAAACAAAAGGCTTTAGGGGAGAGGCTTTGGCTTCAATTGCATCTATTGCTCATGTTGATTTATTGACACGCTTACACGATCAAGAAATAGGAAATCATATCCAAATACATGGATCCAAAGTTATACATCAAAGTGAAGTTTCTTGTCCACCCGGAACGAATATTACCGTCAAAAATTTATTTTATAATATTCCGGCTCGCAGAAAATTTTTAAAATCGAACCCCGTAGAATTAAAACACTGTATGGAAGAGTTTGAAAGAGTCGCTTTAGTGCATCCTGAAGTTTCATTTAGTTTGTATCATAATGACGTTGAGCTTTATAATTTACCAGTTTCCTCTCAAAAGAAAAGAATTATTCATGTGATGGGTAAAAATTACGAAAGTACATTAATGCCTTTAGAAGAAAACACCGAAGTATGTTCTATTTACGGATATATTGTTAAGCCAGAAGAGAGTAAAAAAACACGAGGGGATCAATTTTTATTTGTAAACCATCGATTTATCAAAAATAATTATTTACATCATGCTATTAAAATGGCTTTTCAAGATGTACTTCCGGATGAGTATCATCCCGGATATTTTATTTTTATAAATTTAGACCCTGATAAAATAGACATCAATATTCACCCTACTAAAACAGAAGTAAAATTTGAAGAAGAAAAAATTATCTATAGCATTTTACGATCGGCTGTAAAAAAATCTATAGGTCAATTTGGGATAGGAAACACTATGGATTTTGATGTTGAGCTTAGCTTTCAGGCTCCACCAATTTCAGATAAAACATACTTTTCACAACCCAAAATAAGTTCAAATCCATCGTATAATCCTTTTTTAAGTTCTTCACCACAAAAACAAGTTCTACAAGCACAAGACTGGAAACATTTATTGAATACTGCTCAAGAAAATAACTCTTCCCAGTTAGAAACCAATTTGCAAAAACTTGAAAATCCATTATTACAGGAAGCCATTAGCACTTCTTTTTTTGTCCTTGGAAAATATTTAATTTGCAAAATAAAATCGGGTATTTTATACATACATATTCGCAGGGCATGGGAGGTTGTATTATTTAACAGGTATTTTCAAAATATACACAAACAAAAATCTTTTTCGCAGCAATTACTATTTCCAATAACCTTGCAATTTTCTAATAAAGACCATATTATATTGTGTGAAAATTTATCCTTATTTCATAGTATGGGTTTTGAAATGGAAGATTTCGGTAATCAAAACATTATTATACGAGGTATTCCCGTTAATTTTAAAGAAGAAGGAGTGTCTTCCAGCATACAAGATTGGTTAGAAAATATACATAATCAAACATTTGATAAAAGAGATATACAGCAAAAAAGTGTTCAGTGGTTAGCTAAAAGCACCTCTATGCATTTGCCCGAATTAAATACCTCGAATCAAATACAAGGATTTGTGGATGAGTTTTTTTCTCTACCGAATTATGAATTTACCCCCTCTAATCAAAAAAAAACACTACTACAATTTACCATTGATGATATTGATAAACTATTTTAACAGATGAATACTTATTCCTTTCAGCCTAGACGTTTTTCTTTATTGCCCGAAGTGGTTAAAAATTTATTAATCATTAATGGATTACTATATTTAGCAAAAATATCCTTAATAGGCATAGGAATTGATTTGGATGATTTGTTAGGCTTACATTACTTTGGAGCATCCAAATTTAAAGTGTACCAGCTTGTTACATATATGTTTATGCATGGTAATTTTTCGCATTTATTTTTTAATATGTTTGCCGTTTGGATGTTTGGAAGTGCATTAGAAAATTTGTGGGGTGGTAAAAAGTTTTTAATATACTACTTAATTACCGGACTTGGAGCCGCCTTAATTCATTATGGTATCGTTTATTTTGAAATTAATAGTACTATACAAATTATTCAACAATGCGCTCAAAATATTAATATTGAGTCGCTTGATAAATTAATACATGATGATGGATATCGTTTTATCATTAGAAAAGATGCCGATCCTAACATATTACCATTATTTAGAGAATTTGAAAGTGCTTACTATACACTAAAAACCTATCCTAATAATGTAGAGGCAATGAGTACTATAAAAGATTTTTTGGCTTATTATACAGAATACTATAAAAATTTACCGGTTGTAGTAGGAGCATCAGGATCACTTTTTGGATTATTATTAGCATTTGGTATGATTTTTCCAAATGTGCCTTTATTTTTACTTTTTTTTCCATTTCCAATTAAAGCAAAGTATTTTGTTATTGGCTATGGTGTTATAGAGTTAATATCAGGATTAGCAGATAATCCCAATGATAATGTAGCTCATTTTGCGCATTTAGGGGGCATGCTTTTTGGATATATTACATTATTAATATGGAAAAATAAAAGAAAACGCATGATATGATTTCAGGATTTATACAAGATATTAAATTAAAATTTAAGCATGGATCTCCTGTTGTTCAGCTAATTATTGTAAATGTAGCATTGTTTGTTTTATTGGTAGTATTAAAATTAATGGTAAACATTACTTTTAATCAAAAGGTATTCAGCAATATTATTTATTACTGGTTAGGGTTTAATTTACAATCTTACGAATGGATATACAAACCATGGACTATACTTAGCTACATGTTTGTACACGATTTATCAGGTATATTTCATTTATTGTGGAATATGCTTTTTTTATATTGGTTCGGAAAAATTATTGAAGAGTTTATAGGTGCTAGTAAAGTAATACCCATATACATACTAGGAGGTATTTTTGGTGCTTTAGTATCTTGGGGTGTTATCTTATTGCTTTTTACTACCAATGTGCCCATGCCTCTTATTGGAGCTTCGGGTGCTGTGTATGCCATTATGATTTCGGCAGTAGTTTTGGTTCCTAATTATCGATTTAACCTATTGTTTTTTGGACCGGTAGCCATTAAATACATTGCTTTAATTAAACTAGTACTCGATTTTTTAAACATTTCAGAATTACAAAACATTGGGGGGCATATATGTCATTTAGGTGGAGCATTGTTTGGTTTATTATTTGTTCAAATGCTTCGAAAAGGCTATGATTTATCTAAACCTTTCAATACATTTTTATATTTTATAAAATATAATCCTAAACGTAAAAAAATGAAGGTTTCTCACCGAAATCCAACAGCAGAGAAAACAAAGGTTGAAAAAATTAAACAACAAAAGTTGGATGATATTTTAGATAAAATATCTACTTCGGGATATGAAAGCTTAAGTAAAGAGGAAAAAGACTTTTTGTTTAAAGCGAGCAAAGATTGAAACCTCCAAAAAAATATAAAAAAAGATACACGGTATATTTATTTATACATGCAGTATTATGGATTTGTATGCTTTTGGGCTATTTTTTTGTTAAAATACCTCCACAATCCTTTTGGCCAGCACCATTTTTTTCCTTGCTTTTCCCTTTCTTTTTTATCATGAATTTTTTACTTATTATTTTTTGGATTTTTAAAAAAAGATGGTATTGGGTTCCAGCATTGATAGGTGCAATAATTGCTTTTGGCGGTATAACTAAAATAATCTCTGTAGGTCGTTTAATGCCACAGCAAGATTACCCCAATAAAGATACGCTTAGAATTGCTAATTGGAATGTACGCTTATTTGACTTATATAATTGGTCGAATAATGTAAAGACTAAAGAAAAAATGTTTGATGTTTTACAAGAAATGAGTGCTGATATTTATTGTTTTCAAGAGTTTTATTTTCAACCTAAAACAACCAAGGAATTTTATTTTAATACGAAAGACGCACTTACTAAAAAATTGAATATATCTTATGTGTGTGATTATTATACCGATAGAGTTTTAAAGCAACATTATTTTGGAGCGGCTATCTTTAGTAAGTACCCCATAGTTGGAAAAGGAAAAATATTGTTTAATGATGCTCCCGGTAACATATGTATATATGCCGATGTGTTATTGCCTAATTCTGATACAATTCGTATATATAATTTGCATTTAGCCTCTATTCGGTTTAGTAAAGAAGAAACTGATTTTATTGCCAGCGCAGGGAATCAAAAAAAGGATTATGTTTCATGGGATGATATCGGTTTAAGTATAGTGAATAGAATGAAAAAAGCTTATTTAAAAAGAGGGAACCAGCTGTCATTGGTATTAGATAATATTAAATCATGTCCCTACCCCTATATTATTTGTGGCGATTTTAATGATCCACCCAATTCTTACACTTACCATATGCTTAAACAAAATCTTCATGATGCTTTTTTAGAAAAAGGGTTGTTTTTAGGACACACGTATAATGATTTACTCCCTTTACTTAGAATTGACTATATTTTATACCCCGATTACTTTGCTATTTATTCATTTAAACGATATCAAAACAAGTATTCAGACCACATACCTTTAGTAGCAGATTTAATGTTTGATAAAAAGAAAAAAATCAAATAAAATCTACATCTTTTAGGGCAGGTAAATGTAATAAAAAGTCTATACCTTCTTCAATAGAAGTTTTTTCAAACAACACTTTAAACAATGTTTGAGTAATAGGAGCTTTAAAACCATAGTAATTACTTATCCCATGTATAATTTTTACGGTTCCCACACCCTCAGCTACATCATCCATATCGTTTAGTATTTCTTCAATATCTTGCCCTTTAGCAATTTTATATCCTACCATAAAATTTCTACTTAAGTTTGATGTACAGGTAGCTACTAAATCACCAATACCAGCCACCCCTAAAAATGAAGAAGGATCAAACCCCAGTTTTTTTCCAATCCATGTTACCTCTGCCAATCCTCTGGAAATTAATATAGCTTTTGCATTTTCCCCATATCCTAAGCCTTGCAAAGCCCCCGCTGCAATAGCAATAATGTTTTTTAATATTCCGGTAAGTTCAACCCCTTTAATATCTTGACTGTAGAATACTTTAAAGTTTCTGTTTTCTAAGGCCTTTCTACCTTCTCTAATAACTTCTTCAAATCTAGATGCTATAACAGTTCCGGCTAACTGACCGGCAGCTATTTCTCGGGCTAAATTTGGTCCCGAAAAACATCCTACTCGTTTAACCACAGTTTCTTCTAAAATCACTTCACTCATTGTTTTTACATATCTCCTGTCAATTTTTGTTTGAAGTGTAATGTCATCAATATCAATTTGAGATAAATCAAACCCTTTTATACCATGTATTATCATGTGTTCTGGTTTAAGAAATGGAGCAATAAGCCTAATTTTGCTTCTTAAATCACGAGCTCTTACCAAAGGAAAAATAAGGGGGCATGTATCTGAAAATACTTCAGGATCGCTTATTACTTGAATAGACGGGTTTAGGATAATTCCTTTAACCTCTTTTTTATCTCGAATGGCTTCAATGGCATCGGGTCTTTGAGTAAAAATAAACACATTTCGGTTATTCGCTAGTAAATTAGCGATAACCGATCCAAATACACCGGCACCTATTACCCCTACATTTTTGTTGTGCGTTCTACCCATGGTTAAAGTGTTTCTTCTAGTTCATAACCGGTTAATCTATTATGGTAAAAGTATAACAAGTTCATGTCTTCGGTTGAAATGTATCCGGATGAGTGAATGACAATTACTTTTTGATTATGATAAATCCCAATATTTTGGAGCGCCTCATTCATAAAAGCATCTATAGACCATGAAAAACTATGGTCAAGTTTTAGTTTCTCTTGTTTTTCCAATTCCATTAACCTAGATCTTAATTCATCTAATTTTCCTAAAAATTCATGATAATTAATTCTTCGGTCTTCTTCACTAATTCTTAGTAAATTAAATAAATCTAGGGAAGGATGTTTTTTTTGAATTAATTGAAAAAGCAAAAAAGCCACAGCTTGGCTAGATAAAACAATATTGTGTATCTTGTATTCTTCCACAATTCTTTCGGCTAAAATCTCGGTGTATTCTCCATCTCGCTGCTTTGAAAAACACAGGGTGTTATTTGTAACAAAATATCCGGAAATATCTATGATATTCCCATTTTTATCCATGCTTTCACCATGCTCATTGACATAATTTCCTAACACATCCATGGGTTTACCATACGATAAGATGATGTTTGAACCTTTAGAAAAGAATTTCCACACAAAATTTAAAATCTTTATCCAGCTCGAAAATTGATCTTTTTCTAAATAAAACTTTTCTTTTCCTGTTTTTTTAAGATGCTCTTTAATTAAACTGGGAGCCTCTAAAACAAAGTGGTACCCAATTACCATAGGTAAAATTATAATCTTGGATTTTTTTTGTTGAATAAAATTGTTGATTTGTGCGTCAATAACAGTACTTAAAAGCCCCTTTTTTAAGGTGTCTTCCATAGCCCCCGATCTGGAGCGAGTCCCTCCCGGAAAAAACAAGGTGTGACAGTCTCTTTGCATCGAGATTCTCGAAAACATTTTTAATGTTTCTAGATAAATAACATTTTTTTTTCGTCTATCCAGTTTATATGCTCCTAAACGATCTATAAAATACGCTACAATTTTGTTGTTGTATAAATTTAAACCGGCTCCATATAAAAATGGCGGAAGTTTGGTTAAATATAAACCGTATCCTATTAATACCGAGTCAAGATTGCTAAAGTGCGTAGGTACTAAAACAATGGTGTGTTCTTGAGCTAATTTTTGTATTAAGGAAATATCGCCTCTTAACTCTACTTTTTCTTCCACATGGTGTTGTCGGCTAAAGAATCCTTTAAACCATCCTTTAGTGGCACTATTGAGCAGCCTATTAAATAATATTGGAACAATAAAAATGGAAAATTTATAGGCGTTGATTTTAAAATTACCCATAGTCTGTCGGGTATATCTGTCTATTACATCTCTTAATAATTCTTTTTCTGTGAGTAGTTTTTTCTCTACATTTTCTTCTAATGCCGAATCTAATAGTCCTTGTTTAATTTTTTGCCAATACTTTAATTCGTCTATTGGATCAACCCTCCACGGATTTTCTTTAATACGCGTTTGCTCCTGATAAATGGTTTTTTCTAAAATGTCTCGCAAAGATTCGTTTTTTTTGGAATCCGAAAGAATAACATCAATGGTTTCTTTAATAACTTGTTGTATAAAGGCTTCTTTTTCTTCGTTTAGCTTAACAATACTCCAAGATGTATAGTCCATGAAACAATAATTGGGGTGCAAATGTAGTGTTTTTTCATGGTATATTGCAAATATATCCTTTGGGGTAGACACTCCTTTCCTATTGCTCGTTTTACAGTTTCCTATTCATTTGACACATTATTTTTGATTGGTTTAAATCCGTTTTTTTTTAACATAATTGAATGTCCACATTCAACCTAAAATCTGTAAAAACAAAAAAATCATACCTTAAATCCCCTCTATAATAGTGGTGAAGGGGTGTATAAAGATTAAATAGCATCATGATTTTTTGTTTTAGGTGTAATAGCGGCCAATCATAATGTTTTTTAAAAACTAAAAATCACACCCAAAAATAATCTGTATTATTGTAATCAAAATTACGTTACATGATAAAACAAGCTTGGTTGGTGGTGCTTTTTTTGTTGCCTTTTAGCTATGTATGGTCTCAAAATGATAAATTGTATTTAATTAATGGTAGTATTGTTACAGGCAAAATCTCGTATTTAGGAGCCGATACCATTACATTTATCACTAAAAAAAATAAAACCATTTCATTTGATAAGTATCGAGTTTTTTCGGTAGAATATGAAGAAGGAAAAAAGCAAATTATTTATAATCAAGACACCTCTAAAGGTCGAGATTATTCCGTTCGTGAAATGGAATTATTTATGTTGGGAGGACAAGATGCGCGCAATCATAAAACCGTATTCCCTTTTGTCGTAGGAACTCTTTTAGGAGGAGTAGGGGGATATGTAAGTGCCGGTTCATTTTTAGTGGTGGGAGTTCCCTTTGTTTCTATGATTGGTACAGCCGTTATTACCATGCCTTTTACGGGCAAAGGGGGAGTACGCAATAAAGAATGGCTTAAAGACGAAAACTACCGTAGGGGGTATAAAAGAGCGGTAAAAGGGAAAAAAAACAACCAAATTATATGGGGTAGTTTTATAGGAACTTTAGCCGGTTTTGCCATTTCTACATTAGAAAACAGATAAAATGTTAAAAAACATTTAATTTTTTAAATTTTAAAACTCTAAAAGCTTATAAACGTACATTTTTTTATATTTTAGTATTTAGTTACGTGTATTCAAAAAAAAAAAAATGAATTTATCTAAAAGTCATAAGGTTTTATTGGTATGTATTACATTACTTATTTTTATAACAATTCAAGTAAAATCTGCTACCTATTATTTGGTCGGAGCTAACCCACAAACCCCTAACAATTGGAATACTGTTGCTGATGGTTCAGGAGTTAATGCAGCTGATTTTACTACAGCCGGAGATGTATTTATCATCGATGATGATGCTGCTACACTGGGGGGCAATACTACTTTTGGTGCTAATGTTCATTTGCAAATAAATGCTGGAGCCAGTTTAAATATGTCCAACAGAACTTTTACTGTGGGAGGAACTACTACCATTGACGGAACTTTATCCGATAATAATAATGGAGGAACCAATACATTTACCGGCTTGGTTACGGTTAATGCTACAGGAACGATAAGTACCGGAAATAACTCGAATTTTGTATTTCAAGGAGGTTTAACCAATAATGGTGGAACAGTTAGTATAGCAGGGGGTGTAGGTAGTATTACGTTTAATACGAATAATCAGTCAATTGGCGGAAATACATTGATTAGTTTTGGAGTCAATAGAAGCATAGTAGTTACTGGTATAACCGTAACAAACAACAATACTGCCGGGGTAGAAATTTTAAGACCAAATGCGGGTGCATTATCCGGTACCGGGGGGTGGACTCAAGGAGTAAATAGTATTTTAACATATCATAGCTCTACATTAACAGTTACCACAGTTGATTTTACAGCCAATGGTAATACGGTAAATTATGCCCGAAATAACACGCAAACCATCAGAAATACTACGTATTTTACCTTGGTCGTTTCTGGGGGTTCTACTAAAACATTAGGAGGGGCAGTTACCCTAACAAATTTGGAAATTAATACTAACAATACCATTTTAGAATGTGATGTGTATCAAATTACTGGAAATGCTACCGGAACTATAACTATGACGGGTACTTCTACATTACGTTTAGGAAACCCGGCAAGTTCAACCAATGTGTTGTTTCCCACTAATTTTGTTACCGGAAATATTAGTTTAACATCAGGTACGGTGGCTTATCAAGCTTTAACCGCTCAGGATATTTCAGCTACCCCTGTGTATAACAATTTATATATTAACAATACAGGGGTTTTATTGGCAAGTGTAGTGGGAGGAGCCAGTGCTAGTACATCCTTAACCGTTAACGGTTTTTTAACGGTCAACAATGCCAATAATACCTTGGATTTAGGAACAACCATAACAACAGCAAATGTTACCGGTGTTTCTACTATTAATGGTACGCTTTTATTTAATGGAACTACCACTAAAACGGTTACTTTAGCAGGTAATTTAACTGCTTCCGGAACGGTTGATATGAGCGGAGGAAGTTTATTACATACGTTAAATTTAGGAGGTGCCACCAATACATGTGCCACGTTTACCACAGCTGCTGTAGCCAGTACGGTAAATTATAATGCTGGGGGGAATCAAACTGTATTTCCGAGTATGAATTATCGCAATTTAACCTTAAGCAACTCCGGTACTAAAACGATGACAATGACAGCCAATGCTGCTGCCGGAGGTATATTAACCGTAGCTTCGGGTGTAACATTTACATTAGCTGGGGCTTTTACGTTTGACGTCTCCGGAAATTCAATAATAGCCGGAACTTTTGGTTCTAACAATACCGGTGCTACCATAAATCTTCAAGATGTAAATTTATCGGGTGGGCAGTTGGGAGTTGGAGTTACCAGTACCATCAATATTTTAGGAAATTTAACTATGCCTACCGGGGATGGTATATTACAGCGATCTAATATTACGGTTTCCGGTTCTACAACGATTGCTACAGGCAGAACATTAACTTTAAATAACAACGAAGGTGTTAAAACATTTGAGTCTATTATTGATGTTCAAGGAACCGGAGTTTTTAACTCTTCAGCTATAACGACAGCCGGTCGTTTAATTGTTCAAAATGGTATTAGTAATAACAACGATTTTACAAGCAATGTGATAACATTTAATACCAATAGTCAAAATTTAACAGGCTCAGGTACTTACACTTTTGCGGGTAATGTACTCGTATCTGGAGCCATAACGGTTACCAATCAATGTTCAAATGTTTTAGGAATATCTATATCCAGTGTGCTAAATGGCGATGATCCTGCTTCTACCTGGCGCAACGATCCTAATACTAAATTGTTTTATGCTAATGCTGCTGCACCCATGGCTACAGGTATATTAGATGTTTCGGCTAATAATAATTTAGTAGAATATAACAGAAACAACAACCAAACTGTTAAAGAACCTTTAACCACTTATTATCATTTAAGTTTTACAAATGCCGGAACTAAAACATTAACCTTAACGGCTAATTCGGGTATAGACGGAGATTTAATAGTTTCCTCAGGAGTTATTGGAACTATAACCGGAGCCTTTTCTTTTGATGTAGCAGGAACATCTACCATAGCCGGAACTTTTGCTCCGGGAAATGCTGCTACCATTATTAATTTACAAGATGTAAATGCTTCTTCCGGTCAATTAGGAAACGGTGTAACAGGAACTATAAATATTAATGGTAATCTAACTTTTCCTACAGCAGATGCTACCTTGGAAAGATCTGATATTAACATTACAAATCCTGTAACCATTATTACCGGTAGAACCTTATATTTAACCAGTGCTACAGGTTTAAAACGATTTGATGGTTTATTGACGGTTCAGGCAGGTGGTACTTTCGCTGCCAATGTTAGTCAAGCCCCGGCAGTAAATTCTACTTCTACTTCTTTAGAGTTTAGAGGAGGCGTTTCAAACGAAGGAACATTTCAAGCCGGAGGAGCAAATTTTTCTACTGCTAATCAAAACTTATCGGGTTCTGCGCAATACCATTTTACAGGAGCTTTAGTTATTACAGGAGCTATAACGGTTACCAATCAATCTACCCATGTTTCAGGGATAGAACTTACCAGCACCTTAAATGGTACCGATGTATTATCTACTTGGCGTAACGACCCTAATACTAAATTGTTTTATGGAAATGCCACCCAACCTATGGCTACCGGTGTTTTGGATGTGTCAGCTAATAATAATTTGGTGGAATATAACTCAACTGGAAATCAAACCGTTAAAGAGCCCTTAACCACTTATTATCATTTAAGTTTTACTACAGGTGGAATAAAAACACTCACCTTAACAGCAAACTCAGGGATAGATGGCGATTTTATAGTATCCACAGGAGTTACCGGTCGAATAGATGGGGCTTTTACCTTTGATGTAGCAGGATCATCTACCATAGCGGGGACTATGGGGCCAAGAAATGTAGCTACTATAGTAAATTTACAAGATGTAGATTTATCCGGTGGCCAATTAGGAAACGGGGTTACCGGTACCATTAATATAACTGGAACACTATCTTTACCTACGGCAGATGCGATATTGGAAAGATCTTCTATCAATATAAATGGTCCGGCCACTCAGGTTTTAGCCGGACGAACCTTAACCTTAAATAATAATAATGGAATAAAAACATTTGCCAATGCGTTGGATATAGCAGCTACAGGAACGTTTACATCAACCGCAGTCACCACTACCGGAAATCTTGTTTTCCAGAATGGAATAATAAATCAAGGCGACTTTGTTGCCGGAGGAATTACTTTTAATACGAATAGTCAATCCGTTTCCGGGGCAGGAACTTATACTATTAATAATGCAACCCTTATTGATGGGGCTATTACAGTAACTAATTTATGTACACACCCATCGGGTATCGTTTTTCAAAATACCTTAAATGGAAACGACCCGGCTTCTACTTGGTTACAAGGCAACAACTCGGTGCTTACTTTTAATAATGCCACCATTCCTTTTGCTACTTCCGGAGTACTAGATGCATATACTCCCGCAGAAACAAACACAGTGTATTATGGCGCGAATAATAACATAATATATCGAGGGAATGAATACTACAACATAACTTTAAGTGGAACAGGTATAGCTGTATTAAGTACTTCTGCTACAACGGTACATGGTACTTTAACGGTTCAAACCGCCTCTTTAAATAATACAGCCGGAATATTAATCATGGAAGACGATGCTACCATTAATCGTTACAACGATGTTTCTTTAAGCAATATACCTACCTTTAATGGAGTAATCAATATTATATATACCGGAGGTAATTTAACGACCGGGGTAGAAATGCCTGTGGCTAGTAATGTTTTACAAGATTTAACCATTAATGTTGCTGGCTTAACTGTAACATTAGGAGCCAATGTAACGTGTAATGGAATTTGCACCTTAACCGATGGAGTTTTATCGATAGGAAATTTTGATTTTACCTTAGAGGTAGACGCTAGCATATCCGGTGTGTACGATGCTACTCACATGATTGCGTGTGACGGAACCGGGAAATTTATTAAAAAAGGGAATGTTGCGGCTGATTTTGTGATGACCTATCCTGTAGGAACTGGTGTTTTATACTCTCCTATGATTATTACTTCATTTTCAGGAACTCTAGGTGCATCTCCTCAAATTTCTGTCCTTCCTAAAACACCGGCACATCCTTTAACGTTGGCACCAACCCCATACAATGCTCTTCTAAAATACTGGACAGTAGAAACAACAGACTTAACCGGAGTTAATGCTAATGTGAGTTTTTATTATAACGATGCTGAGTTGTTTGGGGATGAAAATAATTACGAGCCCAGATCTATTTATACAGCGGCATTTAATGTAGTGCCGGGTCCTTCGGTTAATACAGCAGGTAATTTCTTTTCTTCAACCGGGGCTGATGAAACCGATTTAAATGGAGATTGGACGTGTATTGATCCTGCTCCGGCTATCCCTAGAAGCTGGTACTCTTACCAAAACGGAGATTGGGCAGATCCTCTAACTTGGACGTTAACCATTGGATTGTTTGATAATCCCGATTTATTAGTGCCTAGTGAATTAGCCATTGACGATATTACCATACAAACAGGACATACTGTATATACAGCTATTGACAGAACTGTATCGTCTACACATTTAGAAGCAAATGGTAAATTGGATATTCAAGACAATATTGCCAGTAATTTAGGAACCATAACCGGAACGGGAACCTTAGCCATCAATACCTTTGCATTGCCTACCGGTGATTTTACTGCTTTTGTAGCATCGGGGGGAGGAACAGTAGAATATTATGATGTGCCTAGTGGTAGTTTACCAACTTCGGTAACTACGTATTGTAATTTATTGCTATCGAATTCTACTGCAGGTAATTTAACCTACACGTTTGATAACCCTTTAAACCCCACCACCTACACTTTAAATGGTGATTTAACTACTACAAATACCGGAGCTGGTGATTTAACGGTAACTTTAGGAAATGTAATTACCAATCCTATACAATTAAATGTTGCCGGAACCTTAACGAACGGAGCAGGTTGTACCTTTAATTGTGTAAACTTAAATGCTATACATACCATAACCTGCAGTGGTGATTTAATTAATAATGGAACATTTGATGTGGCTAACAACGCTGCGTATTCTAATGCCACAACAGGAGCTGCTCATGTGGTGTTTACCGGATTATCTAATAACGTTTTTACCTGTAATGGAACAACAGAAGTATATTCTTTAACGTTAAATAAAGGCACCGATCAAACCTATGAGCTACTGTTAAGTGCTCCAACCGGTAGTTTTTCTTTTACTACGAATGGTGCTTCGGGAGCCGATGGTATAGTGATGACGAATGGAACACTTACGTTAGGAAGCGGAATTACCCTAACTCGTATTAGGGGTTCTAACAACAATTTTAATGTAAGTTCAGCTGCCAATAATAACGCTTGCTTAAAAATTGACGGAGCTACAGTTACCAGTAACTATACGTGTAACGTGTATGGAAAATTTTGGATGGTTAGTGGAAACTGTACTATGGGAAATAATGGATTAAATCTGCAAAATGGTTCAGAGTTTGTTATGGATGGGGGTACTTTAACCGTTGAGCGATTAATTAATGGAGGTGGAGGAACAACCGTAGCTACCGTTACAATTAATGGAGGAACATTAAATGTAAACAATTCTCCAGCTAATGCAGGAGTGAATGATTTACCAAGGGTTTCTTTTGCCAGTCCTTTTGTAACATTTATTCAAACCGGAGGTACGGTGAATGTATCCAATCCGGTAAACATGGCAAATTGTAGCAACGGAGGTATTATTATCCGATCCGATATAGGAAATTACAGCGTTACGGGAGGAACATGGAATATATATATACCCGCTCTTTCTACTGCAAGAGATAATTTTTACATTACGTCTACAGTACCTTTTTATGATTTAAACGTATATTCATCCGGAGTTGGAACGTGTGTAGCAAAATTAGAAACGATTGGTGGTGAAGTAGTTTCTGTTGCTCAGCCAATGGTTGTTTTAAGAGATTTTACCATTGGAAATGGAACCGATGCACCGGTTTTTGATGCCAATGGTTTAGCTGTTACGGTTGGAGGTAACTTTACTATTAATATGGGAGCTAATTTCAACTCAAATAAAAATACTCTTACCATAAACGGGCCTCAAACCCTTGGTAGAACCAACCAAACCATTACACTGAACAACACGGTGTCAAATGCTGTAGATTTAGTAATTAATAAATCTACCGGTACAGCTACATTGGCCGGAACCGGAAATTTTCAATATTTGAGAAGTTTAACCATTTCTTCCGGAACTTTTAACGATGGCGGAAAAACATTAGATGTCGTAGGTGATATTCTAAATTCAGGAGTACATGAAGGCGCAGGTGCTATTCGTGTTCAGAGAGGTGTTAGAAGTACAAGCGGTGTAGCTGCATCTACCTATGATCTTCCAACAATCACATCTTCTACTGGACCCGCACCCACAACGCATGCTACATTTAATTTAACCATAGAAAATGGTGTGGTAACCAATATAAGCATTGCCAATGGTGGTGCCGGTTATGGCGGAGGGCAATTTCATAATTTAGTGGTAGCTGGAGGTAATGGTGTAGGCTTAGAATGTAGAGCAGAAAGAGCGGGTGGGGCTTTGATAGGAGTTTGGATTGTAGATGGAGGATCGGGATATGGGCCTACAGCTACTGATGCTGGTGATGGCGGAGGCGCAGGTGCTTTGTTTGAAGCTGTAGTAACCGGAACCACATCCAACGTAGCCGGAACAGGTACTCTTACTTCCGTGGAAGTATTATCTACCGGAGAGGGATATACAAACGATTGTACGGTAGATATTAGTGCCAATGGAGCTACTCCGGCAACTAGTTGTGTTGGAGAAACAGACACTGCCCCGAATATTGGAGGAAGTGGGAGCGGAACATTTACCAATTTTTCTCTAAATAATGATATCACCGGTGGAGGAGCTATTCTTACGGCCAACCAAACCATTAATGGAAACTTGAGGTTATTAAATGGAGTATTAGATATTAACAGTTATCGATTAACCTTATCGGCTACTACCAATATTTATTCTGATGCCGCAGTGGGAACAACATTTTCTAATACTAAAATGATTAAAACCAATGGATTATCCAGTGCTTCTGGAGTAGTAAAAACATTTAATGCCACCAACTTTACTTTTCCAATCGGGTCATCAAATAAATATACTCCCGGAAGCATCACTTTTTCATCAGCACCTACTAGCTATGGTTCTATTACTATGAAGCCGGTAGATTCTGAACACCCATTAGTATCAGCTGCCGGACAGTCTTTAACGTACTATTGGAAAGTATCTAGTGTTGGCTTTACATTAGGAGCTGCTACAGTTACTCAAACGTTTACATATGATGATGCAGATATAGTGGACAATGCGATAGACATATTAGAAAGTGAATATGTGCCTGGACGATTTGATTTTACTACTGTACAATGGACTAGCAATAGCGATATGGCTAAAGTAGATGAAGCCTCTAATACGATTACATTTGATGGAGTAGATTTTAATACGCAAATAGATGGAGATTTTACGGCAGGTGATCAAACTCCGGACGATCCTTTTTCTGTGGTGCTTACATTTTATAGTAGGGATGGCAGTGTTTATGATTGGGATGATATTGATACTTGGTCAACAACCGGGCATAACGGACTAATAGCCGGAATTTTACCTACTAATAATAGTATTGTTCGTATAGGGGACGGGGTAACGTATAATCATACGGTTACAGTAGATGCGGATGGTCAAGAAAGTGGTAGTTTATTGATAGCGAATGGCTCTACATTAAACATAGGCAACACTATTGGGCATAACTTTGGGGTATATGTTTCTCCTGCATCCGGAAATGGAACGTTGCGAATTTCCAGTGCCAATGCTACCGCTGATTTTCCTGCGGGAGATTTTACTGATTTTCTAGGAACTACTGGAGGTACGGTAGAATACTACACTACAGCGGGTCAAAACTTTGCTATTCCTAGCGTATCAGACGCACCAAGTTCAATAAATTTAATCAATTACTATAATATATCATTAACTCCTGAAGCAGGAGCGTATATAGAAATGCCGGATATCAATTTAACAGTATACAATGATATAACGGTACAAGGAGCAGATGCCACAGCAGTTGTTCGTTTAAATACAGCCAGTGCTAAAAATCTGGTAGTAGAAAATGATTTATTGGTTAATAGTGGAAATTTGCAATTTAGAAATGGTATAGCTCAGGCAATTACTATAGAAAATGATGTTATCGTAGAAACAGGTGCTGTTTTTGATTTAGAAAATGCCGGTGCAACCGCAAATACCATGAGTATTCTAGGTTCATTGGAGGTTAATGGAACTGGTGTTTTTGATATGGTTCAAAGCAGTACATGTGCTTTAACTTTTTCTGGAACTTCAAACGAATTTATTACGGGTAGTGGCGGCACCATTGAATTGCATACGGTTAGTATAAATAAAGGGACAACTCAAGCCCCCGTGTTAGAAGTAGATTTTGCTGGAACATTTACTGTACCAACAACTTACGATTGGCTAACCTTAACAAATGGTACTTTCCGATGGAATAAAACGGGAGGAACCTTAAATATAAGCAATAACACCGTTCGAAGTGATTTTTATATCCCTGCTACAGCTTGTTTATCTATTGGAGCTAACGCAACAGAGTTAAATGTGGTATATTTTAATAATAATACAGCTCGAGATGTATTTTTAACTGGAAAAATAGAAGTGTTGGGTGGAACTTTAAATGTTGGAAGTTCAATAAGAAATTCCCACTGCGATATCGAAATTGATCAAGTTGGACAGCAAGAAATTGATGTTCAAGGTAATGGAGTATTATTTGTAAATGGAGCTATTCGCAGAAGAACCACTACGGCTTCGGGTAGTTTAGTTTATACCCAATCAGATAATAGTCAGGTAATTATTGCTGGAAGAACTAATACAAACTTAACAAGGGGTAAATTAGAAATATGTAATGCCGGAAGTTCTTTTAATATGAGTGATAACGCTATTTTAGAAATACGAAGAGGTGGTGGTACTGATGGGACATTTGGAGATTTATATTTAGCCCCAGCATTAGCATCTTCGGTTGGTTCTAATACAGAAATACGATTTGCTCCTGCAAATATTGGTTCAAACGAAACTTTTGGTTTAAATACTTCTATGAATTTAGCTAATATAACCGTAAATGGAATGGATGCCAACGATTTAGCTACTGTTCAATTGTTGGTGAATGCACTTACTTTAACAGGAAACTTAACCATAAGCGATGAGTTTAGCGTCTTTAACGCCAATAGTTTTAATGTAAACATAGCTGGAAATTTAAGCAATTTAAATACCGATGCATCAACCGGGATAAATGTTGGGGGTTATAGAGCAGGAAGTGCTACACAGGTTACTACCTTTAACAGTAGTTCGTCTGCACAAACCATTACCGGTACAGCAACTCCCAATATAACGAATTTTGGACGATTAGTAATTAATAATGCTTTTGGAACGGTTACTTTAGATGCAAATACGGAGATTAGAGTTAACGATAATATCACGATTAGTACAGCTTTAAATGTTGGAGCAAACACCGCATCTGTAGTAGGAAACGTAACGATTAATGCATCACAAACAGGTTCAGGTAAAATATATTTAGTAGGAACTTCTCCTCAAACAATTACCGGCTCAGGATCCTTTACAAACCTCGATTTAAATAATACCTCCGGAACCGATGTAGCTGTATTAAGCAATACCAATATCAATGGTGTATTAACCTTATCGAATGGTAAACTAAATATTGCAAATTATCAATTAACCTTTGGAGCATCAGCCGGGGCAGTAGTAGGAGCCAGTAGTACTCGTTT
>CAZEIM010000008.1:5185-19132 GCA_964512145.1 uncultured Flavobacteriales bacterium | reverse complement strand
CCTCTGTTAATTTTACTTTCCCTATTGGAGTGGGAAATAATTATAGACCAGCAACCTTTACCGGAACTGCCACTACGGCTTCAGGTTATTTAAATGTGGTACAAGTAAATGTTAAACACCCTTCTACTCAAGATGCAGCTAACACAGAACTTACAACATATTGGGCTATTTCAACTTCAGGAATGTCTGATATTTCTGTTACCCATCAATATACCTACGTAGATGGAGATGTTCAGTCGGATGAAAATCTTTATGTAACCGGAAGATTTGATCAAGATGTATTAGACTGGAGTCCAGGATTGGGAGGTGAAGCCGGTACGAGTGTTACTCCGGCTTCTAATTTATTAACATGGACTACCAAAACGTATTTAGATGGAGATTACACTGCCGGATATACCGATGAATTTGAAGCCTTGGCTATTTATTACAGCAGAAATTCAACCAGTGGAGGAAATTGGTCCGACCCAAATTCTTGGTCAACAGATCCGGTATTACAACACGATGGGGCTCCTGCATTAGTTGCTCCAAATGGTAATCAATTGTTTATAGCTTCGGGACATACCATAACCATTGATGGGCATTCTAAAAGGGGATCTATAGTTAACTTATTAGGGACTTTAGATTGTCAGGCTTTTATAGGTCATATTTTTAAAGAAATTGAAGGGACAGGTGTTTTAAGCTTGAATGCTACCGGTGGTGGTTCTTTTGTATTACCTACAGCAATTATCACTGATTTTGTTTCGGCTACTGGTGGTACGGTAAGATTTGCCGGAACCAATAATGGTAGTTTACCCGCTGCACAAACGCAATACAACGAGATGGTTTTTGACGGAGCTTTTACTAAAACATTACCCCCTGTTAACCTTACCGTTTTAGGTGATATAACCATTGAAAATACAGTTGGAAATGTGGTAAATCATCCTTCTAATACATTAACTTTATATGGAAACTGGACAAATAACAGGGGTGCGTCCGGATATACTTCAGCAGCAGGTACTATTAACATGATCAATTCAACAGCTGTAAGAGATATTACCGGGGTTACCACATTTCGTAATTTAACGATTAACAATACCTTTGCAACGGCACCTCAGGTTACAGTAAATAGTCCTATTACTGTTCAAGGCACTCTAACTTTAACTTCCGGGGTCGTTCAAACTGATGCAGTTAACATTATTACCTTAGCAAATGGGGCTACCACCGGAATAGGCTCTGCCAGTGCTTATATAGATGGACCTATGGCCGTTACTAAAGCATCTGTTGGTGTAACAAACTTTAATTTCCCTATAGGCAAATTAGATGAATATAGGCCCGCACAATTAAGCGTTACTCATTCTGATGTTGCTTCTACTATATATACGGCAGAGATGTTGCCTGGGAATGCTAATGATTTGGGATATACTTTACCTGGAACGTTAGAGCATGTTTCTTATACGCGATTTTGGGATATTAGTAAAACAGGCGCAGGGACCGTCACCGGAGCTACTGTACGCTTATATTATTCTTCAACAGGTACTAATGATGAAGTATTTGATGCGCCTAATTTAGCAGTAGCAAAAACGAACGATTTATATACAGATTGGGTAGATTTAAATGGAACTGCAACCGGAAATAATAATGGAAGCATTTTATCCGGATCTTTTACAACATTTAGTTTGTTTACTTTGGCAAATAAAGTAGGTGGAGGAAATCCCTTGCCGGTAGATTTATTATATGTAAAAGCTAAAAAGCAAGAAAATAATGTATTGGTTCAATGGGCAACAGCATCAGAAATTAATCAATCGCATTTTGAAATAGAACGTTCATCCGATGGAAAAAACTTTAATTATATAGGTGCGGTATATTCTTCACAAAGTCATTCAAGTCAATTAAAATCCTATGATTTTATTGATCAAAATCCACAAACAGGAATAAATTATTATCGATTAAAACAAGTAGACTTAGATGGTCAATTTATATATTCTAATATGGTATATGTGATATATGATGATATTTCTAGTTTTAAACACAATAACTTTTTCACGCTGTATCCTAATCCTGTAAAGCATGATCAACTCATTCATGTACAATCAACCAATACCAATCAATCAATAAAAGAAGTTACCGTTATGTTGGTTGATATTCATGGAAAAGCTTATTTAACCGATGTATTGTTAACAGATATAGATGGAGGATTTTATTATGCCATATCCATAGATAAAACAATTCCTCCCGGAACATACATGATTATTGCTTCAACATCAGAAATGTATGAAGCACAAAAAATTATCATTCAATAATAAGTACAGGTAAACCCTTTTGTTAAGACTTATTTAACCTTCCTTTACTTGTTTATTAAAGGAACATTTTATACTTTTATATGTTAATAATATGGGTATACAGCTAACTATTTTTATTTTTATATATGTTAGTGGTACGACATATTCTATTTTTTATCAAAAATTATTGTAAGAATACTTTACTATTGGCTTTTATTCTGCCATTATCAGTAGTGTTTTTTCAAACTCAAGCTGCCACATATTATTTTGTAACCAACAACGGTAATTGGAACAGTGCAGCAAACTGGAAACTTACCAGTTGTGCCAGCGCTACTGCTGGTGCGGTGCCTGGTGCCGGTGACGATGTAATAATTTGTGATGGAATAACTGTTAACATTGCAGCAGGTGGATACACTCCACAGTGTAATAATATGTATTTAAGAGGAGGAACCATTAGTTTCTCTAATAATAAAACCATAACTGTAAATGGAAACTTATATGTTGAAAATAATGCAACTAGTAGTGTGGTGGTTGCGGGTGGAGGTGCTAATCCAAACAGAAAAATTAACGTATTAGGTACATGTAATATTGACGCAGGATCAACTCTTTCTTTTGCCGGAGCTAGTTGGGAACAAGGAGGGATTACCACTATAAACGGAAATCTTACATTTACAGTAGGGAATTCTGGAAATAAATTATTTAAAGCAAATATTAACATAGGTGCTACAGGAGTTTTTAATAATGCTATAGGAGAAACCCCCACCATTAATGGAAATATAACCAACAATGGTAGTTGGATTGGTTGTACCGGAGGTACTTGTACCTATACTATGGGTTCTGTAGCCGGCACTTACTCAATAAGCGGAAATGCTGTAGCTATGTCTATATTAAGTTTAGGTAATGCAGCAACTGTTATTAACAATTCAGGTATACTTGTGTTAGATGGATCAGCTGGGCCTGTTTTAACAGGAAGTGGTACGTTTAATAATTTAGCTACCGGAATTTTATATCTTTCTTGTACAGGAACTAATGTAAGTGGAATTACTTTTAATGCTTCTACGGTTGGTAATGTGGTACATTATGAGTTTGCTGGTAATCAAACCATGGCTGTTCCAAATGATGGTGGTTACTCTTATTTAGTTTGTGCAACAAGCGGAACCAAAACCATGGCCGGGAATTTTACTGTTTCCGACTTACTTACCATTAAAGATGCTGCTATCGTAAATGTGGCTGCAAATACGCTTAATGGTGCTGGTGGATTAACCATGACGGGAACATCCGATTTACAGATCGCTAAACTAACTACCGTCCCTGAGTTATCCGGGACCTATTCTCTTAGTTCAGGAACCGTTACGTTAAATGGAGCAGGTATCCAACAATTGAATACCATTCCAGTCGGAGCTTCATCGTATAATAATTTATTGTTTTCTAACAGTGGCTCTAAGAATATAAACGGACTATTGGATATTACTGGAAATGTTACGGTTTCAGGTACTGCTACGCTAACCAATAACTCATCTTTTGATCAAGTTTGTAATAGAACATTTACGTATTCCTCAACAGGTTCTACTACCTTAACAGCTGCCACCAATATTACCATAGGAAATTTCTCACAAACAGCCGGTACTTTTATAGATAATGGCGTAAACATTACAGTATGTGGAACATCATGGGACAGAACAGGAGGCACTTTTACCGCAAATGGAAGATTAATTGTAGATGGAAGTGTAACGGTTACAGGAGCATCTGCAACCACTTTTCATAATATTACCATAAATAATGGAGCTACGCTAATATCTCATGCGACCAATATGGGCGTAAAAGGCACAGAATTTACCAATAACGGAACATTTAATGCTAATAACGGTCTAGTTACCTTTTCTGGAACCACCGGATTATTTGGAACTAGTACGACCACATTTAATAATATCACCATTAATACAACCAATTCTTTAACAGGACACGCTACTGAGTTTATTGTTCAAGGAAATTGGATTTCTACCGGTGCAACTTTTAATCCAAACAATGGTACAGTTCATTTTACAGGGAGTAATACCCAAACATTAACTAAAACAGGAGGTACTGAAAATTTTTATAATTTATCCATTAATAAAACAGCAGGCACAAGCTTAACTTCAGCAGCTACCACCATTACTGTTACCAATGAATTAACCCTTACTGAAGGTATATTTAATATCAGTACCAATACTTTAAATGGTGCAGGACAACTTATTATGATTGGAGGTGATTTACAAATGGCAAAATTAGGCACTGCAATTCCGGAATTAACTGGGAATTACTCTATTACCGGAGGCACGGTTACCTTAAACGGAGCCGGTAATCAAACGTTAAATACAACGCCAGTAGGAGCAGATACTTATCATCATCTTGTACTTGGGAATTCTGGTAGTAAAGATATTACGGGTTTATTAACCATAAATGGGGATGTTACTCTATCGGGTTCTGCTTCTATTTCAGGAAATTCTGCTTTTACACAGGATTGTTCAAGAACGTTTACCTATAATTCTTCGGGAACAACTACACTAACTGCTGCGACTCCGGTTACTGTAGGTAATTATTCTCAAACTGGTTCGGGTACTTTTAACATTAATGGAAATAATTTTACAGTGTGTGGTATTCATTGGAATAAATCAAATGGAACTTTTACTACATCTGGTACTGTTGTTTTTAATAGCGTTTCTGCACAATTATTTTCAGAAACAGCATCTACAACATTTAATAATATTACTATTAACAATTCAAACGGTATTACCCTCAGCACAGGAAATTTAACCCTTAATAATATATTAACCTTTACACAAGGCAATATCATTACTGGTTCAAATACTGTAATTTTAGCACTTACCGGAGCATCCGTTTCTAGAACAAGTGGTCATGTAGTTGGCAATTTAAGAAAAGCAATACCGGCAGGTGTTAGTAGTAAATCATTTGAAATAGGCACTGGATCTGATTACGCTCCTATTGATTTTACATTTAATGCAGGAACTACCACCGGAAATTTAACATGTACAACGACTGGTTCAGACAATCCTTTTATCTTTTCATCCGAACTAAATCCAAGTAAAACCGTGAATCGATATTGGAGGGTAACTAATAATTCCATTGCTACTATAAATTATGGAGCAGTATTTCACTATCCGGCTTCAGAAGTTGATCCATCTGCAATTCCAGCTAATTTTTTAGTATATAGGTATAATGGCACTTCATGGAATACAACCAATATTGGAAGTATTACAGCAACATCTACCGAAATAATCAATGCAAGTTATCCAAGTTCGGGAAGTTATGATGAATTTCAAATAGGAGAAATTTTTAATACAACATTATTATACAACAGAGTGACCGGATCAGCTAATTGGAGTAATGCTTCAACTTGGATACAGGAAAGAACAGGATCTATAACTACTTCTACAGCTTCAACTACTGTTACAGGGTTGGGAACATTATTCTGTGGTGTAGATGGTATTTGTGGAAATGCAGACGATGAAGTTCAGGTGGGGGATCCAATCATGAGTCAAACGTCTCCAGGTACTGTTATTGGCAATGTGGCTAGTTTAACCAATAATACTTCATTAACATTATCTGCAAATGCTACCGTAAATGAAACCAATACATCGTATGGAAGACAAAAAGTGCCTACCGCAGATGATCATGTATTTATCGGAAATCCTAATCTTGGAGCTTCGGTAACTATAGTTTTAGATGTTGCAGCTTCTGTGAATAAAGTAACTTTTACTTCTATGGGATTTGGAAATACTTTAGACCATAATGTGGGTATGCATTTAGATGTGGCTACTTTATTAACAATTAACCAACCCTCGTCAAATGCACTAACTAATGCATGGAATATAAATGCAGGTACCGCCAATATTTTAGGAAATTTAGTACTAGCCAGTAACAACGCTACAACTACCAGGGTTGCAACAACTGTTTTAACTACAGGTACATTAACCATAGGTAATAATATCGTTTTTAACTCTGAAGCATCGGCTCCAGGCACAGCAGTATTAAATTTATCGGGAGGAGCTGGACAAGTGAATTTAGCAGGGTTACTGGTGCTCAATAATGGCTCCGGTACGATTACTCCGGGTACGACTAGCACTTTTAATTTTAACAGCACAGCTATTAATCAGGTTATAAATTTAAGTAGTAACCTTACTTATTCAAATGTTTCATTAAATAATACTTTCACTAATGGAGTTTCTCCTTCGGCTGCCATTAATACTACTAATGTGAATGGTAACATACGAGTTGCTTCAGGAACATTTGATAATGGAGGTTTTTCTATTACCGGAAATGGTTCAAAAACATTTCAATTGGATAATTCAGCCGTATTTAAATTAACAGGAACAGCTGGCTTTCCTACCGGATTTGGAACATATACCTTTGGAGTTACCAGTTTAACTTACTACCAACAAACCAATAATCAAAATATTAGGGCTATAACCTACGGAGATTTATTTATTCAACCCCAGGCTAATAGTATTACCCACACATTTGAAGCAGGAACAACTAGGATTCAAGGCATGCTTACTTGTGGTAACGGAAGTTTTACCGGCATAATTGTTACAGCTAATACAAACAGCTCGACCATAGATATTGACGGTACTTTATATATTCATTCAGGAGCTACATATTCAGCCCATGCTTCTAATGCATTTACGGTAGGAGGAAATTTCACGAATAATGGAGGAACTTTTACCCACAATAATGGCACAATAACCTTTGATGGGTCGGTTGATCAACAAATTTCAAATACATCGGCAAGTTTTAGCATACATAATGTAACAGTCTCCAAAACACTGGGCACAAATTTATCTACCGGAGGTAGTATAACCACTTTATATGTAAACAATTATACCAATACATCCGGTAATTTTACAGCACCGCCTACCTTAAATATTACAGGGAATGTTGTTTTAACCGCAGGAACTTTTACTGCTGGAGCAAACATAACACATAGTGGTAATTGGACTAATAACGGAGGAACTTTTACTCACAATAATGGCACCATTACATTTAATGGAGCAGGTACTCAAACAATTAATGGAACTGCGGCATCACAAACGTTTTATAATGTGGTGTTACAAAAAACGGCAGGTCAATTATTAAATACCGGTGGTAGCACAACGAATGTTACATTTAATGCATTCACCATGACTACAGGAAACTTTACAGCACCTGCTACTATGACTATTCAAGGAAATTTATTAATTAGTTCTGGAACCTATACGGCCGGAGCCAATTCAAACTGGGGAGGAAATATCACCTATAATGGAGGAACATTAACATTAGGGGCTAATACGGTAACGTTAAATGGAACAAGTAAACAAACTATCTCCGGAATAACTTCGTTTCCTGCTTTTAATAATTTAACGGTTAACAATTCGAATCCTTCTCAAGCAATAGAGTTAAGTGCCCCTATTTCTGTAAGCGGAGTATTTACCTTAACCGATGGGCATGTACTTACCTCAAGCACAAACTCTTTAACATTAGCAGCTTCAGCTTCAATTGTATTAAATGCCCCAGTAACCCAAGACAGCTCTTTTGTAAAAGGTCCATTAAATCATACGATTGCTACTACATCAAGTACTACAAAAGTTTTTCCAATAGGAGCAACTAATATTATGAAGAAAGCACAATTAACCGTAACCCAAGTTGCTGCTACATCTACCATTTATACGGCACAATATTTCAAATCAAGTCCAAGTGTTTTGGGTTGGACTCTGCCTGGAGATTTTGATAAAGTTACTAATGTAGGATATTATGAAATTAATAAAGGAGCAGGCTCAGGAGTTGCATCGGCTTCTGTAACCTTAGACTACTTTGCTGAAGATGAGGTTAATGATCCGGTAAATTTAGCGGTAGCTAAGGGAAATCCTAATGCATGGACTAACATTGGTGGTGTTGGAAATACTTTTCCAAGCGGCTCCATTACATCATCTGTTAATTTTACAACATTTAGTTTTTTTGCATTAGCGAACAGAAGTGGGGGCTCAAATCCTTTGCCCATTTCATTGCTTCAGTTTAAAGGTAGTAAAAAAGAAAATGACGTATTATTAGATTGGTTAACAGCTGCTGAGATAAATAATGAGTACTTTGAAATTGAACGCTCTATAGATAATACTAACTTTAGTAATATTGGAAAGGTAAATTCTAATAAAATAAACTCTAATATGCTTGAAAAATATAGTTTTACAGATACTGACCCTTTAAAAGGCGAAAACTATTATCGACTCAAACAAGTAGATGTTGATGGTAAATTTACCTATTCTAAAAGTATAATGGTTTATTTTGAAGATATTTCAAGTGCCAAGCACAATAACTTTTTTACCATTTATCCTAATCCTACAAGCAAAGATAATATTAACATTAAAGCAGAAAGTACTTACATGCCTTATGAAGAGGTTTATATTTACATGGTAGATATTCATGGAAAAGAATTTTTCTCTAATGTCTTAGTTACTGATGAAAATGGGTCTTTTTTACAAGCTATAGACGTTGATAAAAACATAAAACCCGGAATATATTTAATTATATCTTCTACAGAAGCAGAATATATTTCTAAACCTATAATAATACAATAGGGATTACTTCAAAATATATTAATCAATCAATATTTTTCCAAAAACGCTTTCCTCTAAACCTTTTTGCAATGTTATCTCGCTTGGCTAATGAAAAGAAAATTTTACTGGCTTTACCAACAATATGGTCTTCTGGTACCAGACCCCAATGCCTTGAATCGTTAGAATTTGGTCTGTTATCTCCCATGACAAAATAATAGTTATATACAAAAACATAATAGAGTTGGGGTTTATTATGAATGTATAAGGTGTCATGAACGTACATAGCATTAGGAATCTCGTGTTGTATAATTAGATTTTGATATATTTTCCAGGCTGGTTGATTAAAATATATAGTGTCATTTTTTTTAGGAATATATAGTGGGCCAAAATCATATTCACTCCATCTAAAGCTGGAATCGTACGGAAAAATTATTTCCTTATCGGTAATTGCATGTTTAAAGGGCTTTATTTGTTTAATAAAGGGATTTTTTGCCAATGAATCTTTCATGGAATTTGTAAGACTAAAAATCCAAAGATTTTTAGTCTCATCTATTTGGCTGCCTTCGTGTATTCCCAAACTATTAAAATAGTCCCAATTTGGCTTAAAATCCGAAGAAAAACTTACCTCATATTCGAATAAATAGGCATTATTTAATGGGGTTTCTTGTGAGTTAATAAATACGCTTGTTTGTTTAATTTCTATTGAATCACCCGGAATACCCACTACCCGTTTGGTAAATAGTGTTTTTTGGTCTACCGGATGTTCTTTTTCTGGTGGATAGTGAAAAACTATAACATCGTTTCGTTTAATAGAATGATTATTTAATATGCGGATATAGGGTAATTGAGCTACGTTTAAATATGACTTAATTTGCGTATTGGGGATGTGTTGATGAAAAAAAGGGATGCCGAAAAGTGTTCGAGGAAGGTTTAAACCATAAGTGATTTTATTTACTAAAATAACATCCCCCGGCCTCAAGGTGCTTTCCATGGAAGAAGATTGAATGGAAACTAAATCGAATAAAAATGTTTTTATTCAAGGTGCTTTCCATGGAAGAAGATTGAATGGAAACTAAATCGAATAAAAGTGTTTTTATCAACCATAATAAAAAAAATGAGATACCGGTTGCTTTAATCCACTCTTTAAAATTATGTTTGATTTGTTTATTAATCAATTAATCTTTATGAACAACATTAAAAAAACGTTTCCATCGTATTTTTCCTTCACTCCAACCTAAATCTGGATCAAGAGACATCCAAATAAAAACTGCTTTTCCAACCACATGATCTTCAGGAACAAAGCCCCAAAAACGGGAGTCTAATGAGTTATGTCTGTTATCTCCCATGAGCCAATAATAGTTCATCTTAAAGGTGTATTCTGAACATTCTTTACCATTGATTAATATTTTTGAACCGTCTATTTGTACTTTGTTGTCTTCATATACTTCTATAATTCTTTGATATATTGGAAAGCTTTCCATATTAATAGGAATGCTTAATCCGGCTTTTGGAATAAGAATTGGACCAAAATTATCTTGAGTCCAAGGATAATTGTTGTTATTTGGGAATACTGAGTTTGTGGGATCTTTTGCATCTTGTTCTTGGGCTATTAGCATGCTGATATTTTTTATTCCAGTTTCGGTTTTTAACTTTTCAGCTTTTACAGGACTGGTTACTATGTAATACATATCACCATTGCTATCATACATCATATCTTCGGGATTTATGTCCCACTGTTTTTTCATGGTTTTTTTATTTAATAGAGCATCAGACATTAACATATATCTAAATTGCATTTCTTCCGGCTTCATAGCTGGCTTTTCATTAATGTACAATACAGCATCTTGAATTTTTAAAACATCTCCGGGCATACCTACACATCGTTTTATATAATTTTCTTTTTTATCCACCGGACGAACTGTAAGCTTTTCTTTATTTATATAGTTTTGTCGTACAATTTCTCGACATTCTTGCATTGTTTTTTGTCCTCCTAATCTGGAGTGTAACATATATGCATCTTCTCGCATTACCTGATAATAACTCCTGTTTTGATTATCTACAATGACTGTATCACCCTCTGGAAAATTAAATACTACCATATCGTTTCGTTTAATTTCTTGAAATCCCGGTAAGCGATAATAAGGGAGTTTTATCCAAGTAAGGTATGAACGCATATGATCCGGTAGAGGCAAAGGAATGCCCATAATAGAATTGGGAATAGTGTGATGTGCAAACGGAAAAGACAGCGGTGTATTGGGTATTTTTGTCCCATAGTGAAACTTGCTTACAAATAAAAAATCACCCTTTAACAAGGTTTTCTCCATACTGGAAGTGGGTATGGTAAATGCCTCTAAGGCATATCCACGAATTATGCTGGCCGCTATAACGGCAAAAACTAAAGCCGAATACCATTCATACACTTGCGAGGGTTTATTTTCTTGCTCTTTTTGCCCGAAAATAATTTTAAAAACATACATCACAGCATGTCCTAAACCAAAGGATGTATTTAATAGTAAAATATGGTCACTTATTTTACGTTTTTCTCTTAATTGAGTATTACTCCAATCCATTAATCCCACATAGTTAATAGATTTTGAAAACGCTATTTTAGGTAATAAGTAAAAAGGAGCATAAATAGATAATAATATCCCCATAGGATCGTGTATGCCAAATACTCTGGCCGTAGTAACATTCATAGAGATAAGCATAATAATGTTTACTCCGGGAACTATTAATATAAGTGTCCACCACCAAGGTTTTTTGAACACTTTAGTCCAAACAAATAAATTGAATAGAGGAATGTACCCCAACGCTTTATTTATCCCGGCTTTTTGAAATATTCCGGGAAGAACTATGCAATAAAAAAATATGGTGCATAGCATAAGTATTTGTAAAGTTTGCATATTTTATAACTGATTAATTATTTCTTGAAATTCGTAAAATCCTTTTTTGCCATAAATCCATTCTGCTGCTAATACTGACCCCATTGCAAACCCTTTGCGATTAAATGCGTTATGAGTAATAGAAATTTCATCTATATTAGAAACATAACGAACGGTATGTGTTCCTATTACATCATGCGCTCTTTTTGCAACAATTTTTAACATTTGATCGTTTGGAGTATTTTCTAAACTCCAGTTAGAAAAGTTAGTATATGTTTCCATAACGCCTTTCGCTAAGCTAATAGCTGTTCCGCTAGGCATATCTTTTTTTTGGGTATGGTGAATTTCTTCTAATTCAACCTTATACTCTTTATGCTTGTGCATAATAGAGGCTAGTTTTTTATTGAATTCAAAAAACAAGTTTACCCCTACACTAAAATTTGAAGCAAAAATGCAAGCAGCATCTTTAGTAAGAACTAGCTTTTTAATATTGGGTAATTCGTTGTACCATCCTGTAGTGCCAACTACTATAGGAATTTGATAATCAATACAAGTTAATATGTTTTGAACACAAGTTTCTGGTACAGAAAACTCAATAGCAACATCAGAGTTTTCTAATACACGGGGTATATCCCTAGTGTTTTTTGAGTGAATAATACCTGAAGTGGTATGCCCTCTTTCAAGCAAAATTTTCTCAATCATTTTGCCCATTTTACCGTATCCTAATAAGGCTATTCGCATGTTTGCAATATTAAATCTAATCCATAACAATTCAAAATGTAATTAAGAATACATATATACATGCATGCAAAGTGTAGGAAGTAAATCACCATTGAATAATAAATTTTTCTCGAAAGGTTTGGGCATTACTTGTAAGTTCAAGTAAATATGTGCCGGATGTTAATGCAGAAATATCTATGGGTGTTAAGGTATCCGTATTACTTAAATCAACAGAATAAACTAATTTTCCAGTTATATCAAAAATTCGAGTCTTTTTAAACACCAAGTCACTTTGTATATGTATATATTTATTTGCCGGATTTGGGTAAATATGTATTACGGGGTCTGTATTATTAAAATAATTTACTCGTACACTAGTAGCATCTAAATAGTAAGCATATTGGTAGTTGTAATTTACCATGGAACTGACAACCTCACCTTCCAGAATTATATATAGGGGATGCGAAGTTCCTGGTTTATACCAGTAATATGTGGTTTGATATTGGTTATACGAGCTACTAACTCCAGATGAAACCGTTGTGCTAACAGATGAATCAACATACATAAATTTAGAAACATTAGCATATGATCCGGCCGGAGTTATTATGTTGCCTGATCCTACGTATTTTAATTGAACATTTCCGGAATGTGTAATGTAAGATGTACCGGTGTAATAATCACCAAAATATGTATCATTCATTTCATCTCCATATGAAAAAGGAAACACAAATAATTTTCGGGGATTAGAATATTCTGAATGTATTCCACTTACTACACTAGCCCAACCTAAGTACTGCCATTCATTTAAATTTGAAACCTCATAATTATAGCCTCCACCGGCAGAGCCAGAGCAAATATTAGAGCTTGGGAATTCCATGCTAAAGGGGGTACTAATGGGGTTAATATATTCTATAGTAGTCGTATTTGTGCTAGCACCAGCAGAAAAATCCCAATTTACCCCTATCCCATTTGCCCCATGGTTTGAAAAATTTACAGTGTGTAGTGTAAATACATCCCCTGTATTGGGCACAATATCTTGCGATATAAAAACATGTTGTGTAAATAACAAAGTGCTACAAGCAAAAAAACATACTAATAAAATTTTATTTTTCATGAAATTTATTTTACACAAAAATACACTCAAAATAGTAGTTTTTATAAAATAAAAATTTTTTTTGTAACTTTTACACGGTTTCATCGTCTTACGACAAAAGAAAATAAAATAATGACGGTAAGTGAGTACAATCAATGTGTTGATTTATATGCTGATGGTTTGTACCGGTTTATTCTAAAAAACTTGAAAGATGTTGAAAAATCTAAAGATGTAGTGCAAGATACCTTTGAGAAAGTTTGGAATAAGTCAGATCAAATTTCGTTTGAAAAAGCAAAATCATACTTTTTTTCTACGGCTTATCACGTAATGATAGATTACACCAGAAAAGAAAAAAACATCTTAAATGTGGATGTAACAGAAGAATTCGAGCCCCAAACCTTTAATTC
>CAZEIM010000008.1:0-5127 GCA_964512145.1 uncultured Flavobacteriales bacterium | reverse complement strand
AAAAATTACCCGAAATTCAAAAAAATGTTATTTTACTCAGGGACTACGAAGGGTATGCATACGATGAAATTGGAGATATTTTACAATTAACTGAATCGCAAGTAAAGGTATATATTTATAGAGCCAGGAAATATTTACAGGAGTATATTAGAAGTATAGAAACATTGGTATGATTAGCAGAGAAAATTACGAACTATATTTTATTGATTATGCAGATGGTAATTTGTCTTCTGAGGAGATACAGAATTTACATGCTTTTTTATTATTACATCCGGATTTACTTAAAGAATTTGAAGAGTTTGAACCTTTCATAATACATAAAAAATCACCAGTAGATTCTTCAATTCTTGATTTTACAAAATTAAAAAAAGTAAATCCAATTCATGAATCTAATATTCATGAGTATCTTATTGCTAAATTAGAAGGAGACATTACCCAAGAGGAGGAAAGATATATTGAGGATGCACTAACCCATAATAATTCATATAAAACTCTTTGGTTAAGATACCAAAAAACTAAATTTCTATCGAATAATATTATATATCCTAACAAAGAAAAATTAAAAAAATATTGGATTAAATTATACTGGAACACAGCAATAGCAGCCAGTTTTATTGGTATACTTGGTTTGTTAAGTGTATATCTGTATATGTCTCATATGAATGTCGTACGCTCATATGCAGAGAGGACAAATTCTATACAACTCCCTTTGGATATAGAATCAAAAGATATGATTTCCCTTACACCTACATTGATAAAAAAACAAGAAGGTTTGCCAAAAAGTAAAAAAACACAAGTGAAAAAAATAAATTCACAACCCCATGTATCTGATTTTAATAGTCCTATTTCAGAAGAATCAGAAAATTTGGCATACATTCCCATCATTTCTCCCAAAATCGTAACGGAGAGAAAAAATACTATACTCAATAAACCTGAAAAAATGACTATACAGGAGTTTCCATTAAATATAAATGAAACGAATCTTTCACTGGCCGATTTTGTTCAACTTAAATTACAAAAACAATGGAAAAAATTAATGGTTCCTAAAAATGATAAAACTCAAAATGACTGGTTAGCCTTTATTCAAAATATTACAAATAATAATGTTTCTGTTGAAAAAACTTCGCTAAATAAAGATAATTCTATAGCATTTCAAGTTCAATTTGGCGATAAATTAACCATCACTAAAAAAAGAAATAACCCTTAAACAAACGTTCACTAAATATTATTTTCATACATTTTATGTACTTTTGATAAACTAAAAATAGCATATGTTTAAAAAAATCCACCTCATACTTATTATTTCGGTTCATTTAACCTCCTGTGTAGGAAACTCAAAATATAATGAAAATGCTCATATAAAAGGTGTATTACTAAATTCGAACAACCATAAGCTTGTGCTTCAAAAACTGCTTTCTAAAGACATAGTAATATTAGACTCAGCTAGAACAAGCGAAGACGGTAAATTTTCTTTTTCCTACGTTCCGGATGAAAGTGGTTACTACAGGGTATTTGCAAGTGATAACAGCTTTTTTAATTTAATTTTGCATCCCGGAGAAAAAGTTACTATAACCGGGGACTACACATCTTTGGGCTCATCATACCAAGTCACAGGTTCAGAAGATTCAAAGAGATTAAAACAATTCAATGATGAGTTAATGAATATCTACAAAAAAAACGATAGTTTAAATACGGTAGCTCGGAATTTACAGTCTGGCGGAAATGTACAAAGTCTTATCGATATTCAAACACAACAACAAAAACTAAACACCGATTACTATCAATATGTTAAATCTTTTATTTCAGAAAAACCAAGTTCACTTGCTGCATTGGCAGCCGTTCAAAAATTAAATATTGAAACGGATATTGAATATTTTGTCATGGTCGATGATGGTTTAAAAAATATAATCCCTAATTCTTCCTTGTATAAAGATTTTAATGCGCTGGTATCTTCTAATAAAAAATTAGCAGTTGGATTTACTGCACCTGAAATTGTTTTAAACGATACGGAAGGAAAACCATTTGCTCTTTCATCGTTAAAAGGAAAAATAGTATTAATAGACTTTTGGGCTTCGTGGTGTGGACCATGTCGAAAAGAAAATCCAAATGTAGTACGAATGTATAAAAAGTATAACTCCAAAGGGTTTGAAATATTAGGAGTATCTTTAGATAACAATAAAAATGCTTGGTTAAATGCAATTAATCAGGACGGCTTAACTTGGAAGCATGTAAGTGATTTGGGAGGATGGCAATCGAGTATTGCTCCTGTATATAATATTAATAGCATTCCAATGACTTATTTAGTAGATAAAGAGGGGAAAATTATTGGTAAAAACTTACGCGGAGCTGCTTTAGAACAAAAACTAGAAGAACTTTTTAATTAATTTAATTTTCATGAATCGTGTTTTACTAACAGCCATAGGTTTGCTATGCAATTTGGTTGTAAATGCCGCTTACTTTCAACAAGAAGTAAATTATAAAATACAAGTAACCTTAAACGATAAAAATCATACCCTATCAGGTTATGAAGAAATCGAATATATTAATAATTCCGATTCAACGCTTACATATTTATATTTTCATCTTTGGCCAAATGCATATAAAAACAATGAAACAGCAATGGCTAAGCAACATATTGAAAATAAAAATGTAAAATTTCACTTTGCCAAAGATGATGTTAAAGGATATATAGATAGTTTGAATTTTAAAATAAATGGTGAATCCATACGATGGGAATACGATTCTAAAAATATGGATATTTGTAAATTATATCTTGCATCTCCTTTATTGCCAAAACAAAAAATTGTTATTACGACCCCATTTTTTGTTAAAATTCCAAAAGGTGTTTTTTCAAGGTTAGGACATATGGGGCAATCCTATCAAATTACTCAATGGTACCCTAAACCTGCGGTATTTGATCATAAAGGATGGCATCCTATGCCATATTTAACCTTGGGCGAATTTTATTCAGAATTTGGCAGCTTTGATGTTTCTATTACTTTACCGGCAAATTATGTTGTAGGAGCCACAGGCGATTTACAAACTCCTGCTGAATTAAATTGGCTTCATGAAAAAGCTCAAAAAACAGCCTCATTAACTTTTGAGAAACGCGATAAAAAAACAAAATATAATCACGATGTTTTTCCTGCTTCAGACTCAGTTTATAAAACATTGCGCTATACGCAACAAAATGTTCATGATTTTGCTTGGTTTGCCGATAAAAGATACTATGTTTTAAAGGGAGAAGTTCAGTTGCCTAATACAAACTCCAAAGTAACTACTTGGGCTATGTTTACCGATGCAGAAGCACATTTGTGGAAAAATTCTATTGAATATCTAAACGATGCTATATACTATTATTCCCTTTGGAATGGAAATTATCCATATAATCAAATGACCGCTGTTGATGGGGCTTTAACAGCCGGTGGAGGGATGGAATATCCTAATGTTACAGTTATTGGTACTTCTGGAAATGATTTAAATTTAGAACTTACTATTATGCATGAAACAGGGCATCAATGGTTTTATGGCATTTTAGGAAGCAACGAGCGAATACATCCATGGATGGACGAAGGGATAAATACTTCCAATGAAATAAGATATTTAGAGAAAAAATATCCCAACGCTACTATTTTAGGCAGTAAAGAATCCTCTAAAAAACTTGAATCACTCGATTTAAATAGGCCATTTACCGATAGGTACTACTTGTTGTATTTATTAAGTGCTCGAGCACATATTGATCAGCCTATTGAACTCCCGGCACATGAATACACAGATGCAAATTATGGCTTTATAGTATATATGAAAACAGGGATTGTATTTTATTATTTACGCATGTTTTTAGGAGATGAAAAATACGATGAAATTATGCGAAAATATTTTGAAACCTGGAAATTTAAACATCCATACCCGGAAGATTTACAAAAAATAATTGAAAAAGAAACCGGTCAAAATTTTTCTTGGTTGTTTCAAGAACTTATGGCTACTTCCAAAAAAATGGATTACACTATAACAAAGGTAAAAAAACAAACATGTGATGCTTCAAATACATGTTACTCTGTAAAGGTAAAAAATAAAGGGCAATTAGCCGCGCCATTTTCTTTGAGTGTATACTCGGGAGATTCATTAGTTTTTAAACGTTGGTACAGCTGGACAGAAAATATTTCTAAAACCATGGAGTTATTAATACCGGTAAACACTACAGCAAGTAAAGTAATCGTAAATGATGGCATACCCATTCCAGATGTTCAACGGTTGAACAACACATACACCATAAATCGTTTATTTAAAAAAGTGGAGCCAATCAAAATTCAGCCTTTGTTTTCTCTTGAACGAGGTGATAAAACTCAGTTGTTTATTACTCCCATGACTACTTGGAACAATTATGATAAATGGACTGCTGGAGTTTTGTTAACCAATTCATTTTTACCGACACGAAATTTTGAGTATCAATTAATGCCTTTATATTCATTTTCAAGGAACCGTCTTGTTGGTATGGCTAATATATCTCAAACCTTTTACCCTTCTAACGGGATTTTTCATAACGTACGAATAGGGTTACAAAGCTCTTCCTTTTCTTTGTTTGAGCAGGAAAACATACCTTATTTTTATCAAAAATTTGCCCCATATCTTCGCTTTTCGTTTAAGAAAAGTCATTTGCGTTCCTCTAAAAAAAATATTGTGCAGTTTCAAACATACTTTATACAAGAAACGTTAGGGGCATCCATAGAAAATTATACGTACTTTAGATCTACATATACGTATCAAAATCAGCATATATTAAATCCCAGCAATGTTCAGTTTGTTGTAGAGTACAAGCCAACGGAGAATAGTCAGCTTACATATCAAAAAGATTTTTTAAAAGCATCTTTAGAAGCTAATAAAAAATTTAGATACAACGAAAAGGGAAGTCATGTACATCTTCGATTTTTTGGGGGTATATTTTTATTTAATAACGCCAATCATCCTAGATATAATTGGAGAATGGATGGTTTAATGGGTGTTTCGGGTATAGGGGCTTTAATGGATTATACATACGATGGCTTGTTTTTGGGTAGATCAGAAGTTACGGGCTTTTTGTCTCAACAGTTTGTCGAAACTATGGGCGCATTTAAAATAAAAACACCT
>CAZEIM010000007.1:67766-79844 GCA_964512145.1 uncultured Flavobacteriales bacterium | reverse complement strand
TTGATTTTATAATCTTTATAAAATATTTTTATGTATCCAGTCCTCGGTTAAAATAGTTTTTTGTCCATGAATTATAGCATAAGGTCCTGGAAAGGGTGGGAAGTATGTTGCTCTATAATGTTTTAAAATTTTTTCCTTTGGCCAAGATAAATCTATGCATTTAATGTGTTCAATTTCATTTCGCATATGAAAAGATGTGTTTCTTTTATCAAGCATTGATTGTTGAGGAATTGGCTTATAATTTCCCAATAAAATATCTCCTATTTTTTTTTTTTTTTTTTCTATTGTAGCCTGATATGTTAATTGATACAAATCCTGAACCCAAATATTTTGAGGAATTACAAAGCGTTTTTCAAATAATATATCTCCGCTGTCTATCCCTTCATTCATCACATGAAACGTGGTGCCAAACTCTTGGGCATCATCTAAAATTGCAAATGAAAACTGATTACACCCTCTATACTCAGGTAATGGAGCCATGTGTAAATTTACAGCCAATTTTCGAGCAAGACGTATATGTTGGGAGGAAAGTATTTGATGATATTGAACACTTAGTAAATAATCAATATTTTTGATTGATAAAAGTTCTTGTAAAGAGTACACTGGAATATCATTTTTCTTTGCTAACTCAGAAATGCTGGCATTTTTTCCAGTAATAGAAGCTTTGTCTTGAGTTAATACTCCAATTATGTTTACGGAATATAACTCAGATACATTCAGTAAAATCTCAAAGCACTCAAATCCAATATCTTTATTAGCTAAATATACAACATTATTTTTCTTCATTTTTTAACCGAATTTTTAAAGAATAATATAGCTCCCGTTAATAAAAATGGATAGGCGGGAACAAAAAACCTCCACTCCGTAGCTTTTAAAACTAAAGGAAATAATACAACCAATAATCCCACAATTGAAATCATACCCGATAATATAACATGATATTTTACGTTTTTTACTAGCCCATAAATGCCAAAAATAAGAACAACATAATATAAAAAAGATTGAGATATTTTTAATACTACCGTAAACAACCAAAATGTGTTGGTATGGTTTTTTTGAGAAATGTAATAGGATCCTGAATGGAATAAAAAATGTTTAAGTAACAATATTCGAGACCCTACATAATACATCCATGGTTTTTCATTTTTATATTGCTTAGAATACTCATTGTACAAATAAGAAAGAGTATCTCCGAGTTGTACTTCCCCTTGATAATATTTTACAGCTAAATTTTGAATATATTGCATGTCTGATTTTGTATACGTTGAACACAAAGCATAATCGGGAAAAACAAACTCACTTTTAATGTTTGGAAGAGGTTTAAAATAGCTTGCGGCAGATTTTTTATCCCAGTATACGATAGATCCGCCCCAACTTTGAATAAACCCTCGCATGGGGAATTCAACGTTGTCGTTTTTATAATTCCCTGCATATAAATCGGGTAAAGGATTAAATGTTCCAACATGCAAATAATTTCTTATTCCATAAGGTAAAAAAAACATGGATACTATCCCAAGAATCATGAGAAAAGTATAGAGTATGTTGATATTTTTCTTTTTAAAGTATAAAAGATGAATAAAAACAAATAAAAATAAGGCTAAAAAATAAGGTTTAAGGGCCGATGCAAATGTTAGAAAAAATACCCCTAAACCAAGATGAATTAGTTTATTGTTTTGAAAGTATTTTAAATAAAAAAACAAAAAGAAAATTAAGTACGAAATTGATAAACTTTCAGTTAAAATAAATTGATTCCAATAACTTACATATGTACTAAACACATAACCTAAAAGCGTAATATAGTATGTCCATGTATGTTGGGTTATCTCCGAAACAATGTTGGCTAGAGCAAAACAAGAAAGTACATGGAGTAAAACTTGAAAATACACTAAAAAATCCATGGCCAAGTTTCGGTTTAAAAATAATCTAAACAATCCATAATGTAAGCCATAGTGAGGCAAGCGACCCATGTATATTTTTTCTTTAGATTCCACATCTAAATAATAATATTCATGTTTATTAAGCAAATTTTCTATGGGTTCAATATAACTTTGAGTATCTCCAGCTTTTACAGCTATTTTACCCAATAATCTGGACGTGTCTTGTTTAGTCGAGTCTGTCGAAAAATAGTGTACTTCTAATAATTTAAAACCTATAACCAATACAAACAGTATGATGCATCGAAGGGATATTTTATTTTTAAAAAATATCGCATGAATTTTCCATAAAAAAAGACTCCCTTGATTTTTCAACACCACTTAAAAAAACGAAAATAAGGCATGTATTTCATAAATTAAAGAATACAAAATCTGAATCGCCATAAAATTTTACTAAAAGCCATTCATGGCTACAATTTTTTGAATATTAAATTTATTAGTTTGCATACGCAATAATTTTTCTATTTTTGAGTTTGGTAATAAATTATGTGTAACAAACGGTATGAAAGGGTTAAATAAATACATTATAGGTGGCGTTGCTATGTGGGGCTGTTTTTACTCTCAAAAGGGTAATAGTCAAACTGTAGACGAGGTTGTTCGGCAAAGAACAGTAAATACCATTACAACGGCTGTTCCATTTTTATTAATTGCCCCGGATACCCGTGCAGGTGGAATGGGAGATGTTGGGGTTGCCACTTCGCCAGACGCAAACAGTATAAATTGGAACGCTGCAAAAATGGCTGCCGCATCAGATGAATTTGGCATTTCTCTTTCCTATACCCCATGGTTACGAAAATTAGTAAACGACATCAACTTAACCTATTTATCGTTTTATAAAAAAGTAGGAAAAGATCAAGCTTTTGGAGGTTCATTGCGATATTTCACCCTAGGAACCATACAATTTACCAACGAGTTTGGAGAGAATACCATACAATTTAATCCCAATGAATTTGCCTTAGACTTTGGATATAGCCGAAAATTAGGTAATAACCTATATGGAGCTTCTAGTGTGCGATTTATTCATTCTAATCTTACCGGTGGTATAAATGTACAAGGAGCTGAGACCAGATCAGCCAACGCTGTTGCAGTTGATGTATCGGTATATTATGAAAAACCAGAAGTAAAAATAGGCAATACCGAAGGAACATTTGCTTTAGGAGCAGCTATAACTAATATTGGGAACAAAGTTTCATACACAACCTCTTCTCGAAGAGATTTTATACCCATTAACTTACGAATAGGCCCAAGATATACCTTTAACTTAGATGAATACAACCAGCTAAGCTTTTCATTCGACATGAATAAATTGTTAGTTCCTACTCAACCCATTTATTTAAAAGATTCATTGGGAAGAAATGTGACCGATGCAGAAGGAAATTTAGTGATTTTATCCGGAAAAGACCCAAACAGGGCAGTAGTGGCCGGTATGTTCGGCTCTTTTTCAGATGCACCTGGCCGTCCTATTACAAATTCAAATGGAACTCCGATATATAATCCCGATGGAACCCCTATGATTGACAAAGGAAGTAGATTTACAGAAGAGCTAAGTGAAATAACTTTTGGTGTTGGTACTGAATATGTTTACGATAAACAATTTGCGGTTCGTGCCGGATACTTTTACGAAAATCAATTTAAAGGAAATAGAAAATATTTTACGCTGGGTGCAGGTATAAAATATCAGGTATTTACACTAGACTTTTCCTATTTAATACCCGGTTATTTTGGCAACAATGTGCAGAGAAGTCCATTAGAAAACACAGTGCGTTTTACCATGAGTGTTTTATTAGAGAAACTCAAAAAAACTAATAAAGCCGATGTGCCTCTCGATTAAAAACACATGAGAATTGGTTTTGGATTTGATGTTCACCCTTTAAAAGAAGGGTATTCCTTGTGGCTTGGTGGAGTAAATATACCACATAATAAAGGTTGTGTTGGGCACTCCGATGCCGATGTTTTATTACATGCTATATGCGATGCAATGTTAGGAGCTGCAGGCTTGCGTGACATAGGTTATTATTTCCCAAATACGGACGATGCATATAAAGGAATTTCGAGTAAAATATTATTACAAAAAGTAGTGGAGTTGGTAAAAAATGAAGGATATCAATTAGGTAATTTAGACAGTACTTTATGTATGGAAAAGCCTAAAATTAATCCATATATTCCTGACATGAAAAAGGTTTTAGCCGAAATATTACACGTTCAAGAATCTCAAATTTCTATAAAAGCTACTACCAACGAAAAATTGGGATATATTGGCAGCGAAGATGGTGCGCATGCTTACGCTGTAGTACTGCTTATAAAAAATTAAGCTGTTTTATTTTTAAAAACTCAATCATACTGCTCATACCATTTGAAGTTTTGTTGAATTATTTGAACCCTATTTTCGTTCACAAAATCAAGATATGAATTGGCAACCGGAGTATGTTTTTTGTCTTTTAACCATATTAAACTCCAAGTAGTTTTTATGGGCAATCCTTTTAATGAAATGATTTTTAACTCCTTGCTAAAAAGTTCATTTTTTATACCTATTAATGGCATAATTGAATATCCTAATCCAGCTACAACTGCTTGTTTAACTGCTTCATTAGATGTTAATTCCATTTTTTTTACAATAGAAATCCCTTTTTTTTGAATAAATTGTTCCATGGTTTGTCTTGTTCCGGATCCTTTTTCACGAAAAATAAGCGGATGTTCATTGAAAATATTTTTTACAGATATTTTTTCTTTTGTTTTAGCTGATCCTATCAAATACAATTTATTTTGTAGCAAATCGATTGTTTGGATTTTTAACCCTTTTGGCAATAACGACACTAAAGCAAAATCTACCTCATTATTCTCTAAACTTTCAATTACCTTTTGTTTATTGGTAACATCTATGAAGAGTTCAATGCCGGGGTATTTTTTCATAAAATCGTTTAAAAAATAGGGCATCACATATTTTCCGGTTGAAACGATAGAAATTTTAAGCTTACCGGTTAATTGCCCCTTAAATGCCATGGTTTTATAATTAATAGCACGTATTTGATTCATTATTTCTTCTGCAGCTTTAGCAATTTCTAATCCAAATTCGGTGATGTGTATTCTACGTCCTATGGTTTCTGTAAGTGCTACGTCAAATTGATCTTGAAAATTTTTTAATTGTATAGAAACCGCTGGTTGTGTTAAATTTAATTCTTCCGAAGCCTTGGTAATACTTTTCGTTTGTACAATTTTTAAGAAAATATGCAATTGGTTTAATGTATAATTCATAAATTTTATTTATGATTAATATAATGAAAATAAATAAAAATATATGAATATTAATGTAAATATTTGTAATAAAAAAATAATATGACACGAATAACAATTGCAAAAGGTGACGGCATTGGTCCAGAAATAATGGATGCAACATTAAAAATAATATTAAAAGCAGGCGCAAAAATAGAAGTAGATGAAATAGAAGTGGGTGAAAAAGTTTATTTACAAGGAAATACGGCCGGTATTGCTCCTGAGGCTTGGGATGTCATAAGAAAAAACAAAGTATTTTTAAAGGCTCCAATAACGACTCCTCAAGGTGGTGGTTATAAAAGTTTAAATGTTACCACCCGAAAATTTTTAGGATTATATGCCAATATTAGGCCTTGTAGAAGTTTACATCCATATGTAAGCACAAAACACCCGATTATGGATTTGGTAATTATTCGAGAAAATGAAGAAGATTTATATGCAGGAATTGAGCATCAGCAAACTGATGAAGTAGTGCAATGTTTAAAGCTAATAAGCAGACCCGGATGTGAAAAAATTGTACGATATGCATTTGAATATGCCAAACAGCAAAATCGTAAAAAGGTCACTTGTTTTACCAAAGACAATATAATGAAACAAACAGACGGCTTGTTTCATCAAGTATTTGATGAGATTGCTAAGGAATATCCCGAAATTGAAAACGAGCACTGGATTATAGATATTGGTGCTGCTAAAATGGCCGATACCCCAGAAGCATTTGATGTAATAGTAATGCCAAACTTATATGGAGATGTATTATCCGATGTTGCTGCACAAATTACTGGTTCTGTTGGATTAGCAGGATCTGCCAATATTGGTGAAGAATGCGCTATGTTTGAAGCAATTCATGGTTCTGCTCCAAGAAGAGCTGGTCAAAATATGGCAAACCCTTCGGGTTTACTACAAGGGGCTATTATGATGTTAAACCATATTGGTCAACCGGAAGTTGCAGAAAAAGTGCAAAATGCATGGCTTAAAACCATTGAAGACGGTATACATACCTACGATATTTATAAAAAGGGATTTAGTAAAAAGAAAGTAGGAACCATAGAATTTGCAGATGCTGTCATTGAAAATTTAGGTAACAAGCCTCATACATTATCTCCTGTAGAATATGCTAAAGAAACAACCATACAATTACCTAAGTACCAGAGAAAAGAACCCGCATTAAAAGAACTGGTAGGTGTAGATGTTTTTGTGCATTGGCATGGTGAAGAGCCAAACGAACTCGCTCAAAAAATAAAAAAAATAAACTCAGACACCATAGAATTAACCATGATTACCAACAGAGGTATAAAAGTTTGGCCCGAAGGCTTTAAAGAAACATTTTGTACCGATCATTGGAGATGCCGATTTAAAAATATTCAGGGAAATAGTATTACTAAAGCCGATATTATTAAATTGCTATCAAAAGCCGACCAAGAAAAAATTGACACCATTAAAACTGAAAACTTATATTCTTTTAATGGGAAACACGCTTTTTCATTAGGACAAGGACAGTAATACTGTCCTTTTTCCAGCCATAATTTCATATGGAAGAAAATACTAAACATAAAAACTACCGATTCATAGAAGGTGAATTTTCTTTAGCTGAAGCAAAAGAAATATTATTAAGCTTATTTTTAGATAAAATTAAATTTCATGAGCAAAAAGATTTCTCTTATTTAGAACAAATGGGAAAAAATCATGTAAAATCGAAACAAAGAATTGTTGAATTACATAAGGACATACAATCTATACAAGATTTTATGGATGTTTCAAACGCACAAGACATGGTAGTAAAAATAAATGCCGAAATAAATATTACTTTATTAAGTAACCCATAATCCTAAAAAAATACCTACAGGTTTCAATGGGTAGAAAAATCATGACCATCCGATGATTTATGAATAGCTGAAATAAATTGAGCATAAACGCTAATTCTTTAGCGAGTAGTTTCATTAGATTGAGCTATAAACAGTATATTTATACATTAAATTTCATTTCATCATCTAATTAAAGATTTTAAACATTAGAATGCATGATGGTTAATATCACATCCATTTTAACTCTATGTATGATGAATTTAGGATAAATATTCTACTTTTGAGGTACTCATGTTTTACTACTTTTTTAAAATATTATTTTCTTTAACCATCCGAATGTTTTACCGGAGAATTTTTATTTCAAATAAATCTACGCTCCCTAAGAATGCCAAAGTAATTATTGCTGCCAATCACCCAAATGCCTTTATGGATGCATTTTTAATTGGTGTATTTACCGATAAAAAAATGACTACCCTCGTTCGATCGGATGTGTTTTCGAATAAAATTATTTCGGCAATACTCCATTTGTTTGGATTAATACCGGTTTATCGCCAACAAGAAGGAACGCATAATTTACGAAAAAACGAATTTACATTTAGGCGATCGATTAAATCGCTACTAAAAGGATATAACATATTAATATTTTGTGAAGGAACCAGCATCATGGGCAGAACTCTTCAAAAAATAAAAAAAGGAACCGCTCGTTTAGCCTTTAAAACCAGCGAATCGTGTAATGAACCGGTTTATATATTACCGGTAGCATTAAACTATACGCATTTTACAGGCTTTAGAAAAGAAGTTATGCTTAATATAGGAAACGAAATACCTGTTGGTGAATATTTTGAAGAATATAAACAAAATAACGCTCAGGGAATACAAAAACTTACTCATACTATACAAACAAATTTACACCAAGAAATATGGTCGGTTGACGACTCAAAACACGAGGCTTTGATTGAATTTATATTAGACCTCAAAAGAAATGAAATAGAATATCCAATAAATAAGCAAATTTATATTAATTCGGACCGGTTCGAATTAGAAAAAAATTGGGTTCAAAAATTAAATGCCCTGCTAAAAAATGAAGAATTATTTATGAAATTCTCGACCCATAAAAAAATACTGGAAATTGGATTAAAAAAATACAAACTACATGATCTTGTTTGGCCCGAAACTAACAACAAGAGTGTTTTACTGAGCATTATCATGAGTATATGTATGTTGCCTTTTTATGTATTTGGAAGTATATTATATTTTACGACATTTTATTTAGGAAAAATAGTATCATTTAAAGTTATGAAAGACCCTGAATTTTATACATCCGTATGGCTTTCCCTTACCATGATTTTTTATCTAATTTATACCCTTATTATTCTCATTAATTTTGGGGTATGGATCACCATATTTTTTCTGTTTTTTTCTATGGTAGCTAGCTTTACAAAATTCTTTTCGGAAGAATTGTGGTCGGAGGTTATGTATCACTTAAAAATTAAAACACTAAAGAAGAAAAATATCGCTCTGTTTAATCAACTATTATTAGCTAGAAAAGAATTAACGGATTTTTAAGGTATAGATAATCGTTATTGAATAATTATGAATAGTAGAGAAGCCATTGGTTTTATAAAAAAAGCTTTACGGGGTGAAGATTACGATTATACGCAAGGGAGTATTAAAAAAGCTGTTTTTTTGTTAGCTATTCCCATGATGCTTGAAATGTGTTTAGAAAGTGTTTTTTCGGTGGTAGATATATTCTTTGTAAATAAATTGGGAAGTCATGCAGTAAGTGCTGTTGGTTTAACAGAGGCAGTCATTAGTTTAGTATATTCTATTGCTATTGGGCTAAGTGCGGCAGCAACTGCTATTGTATCTAGAAGAGTAGGTGAGAAAAATACAGAAGGAGCTTCTAAAGCGGCCATACAATCCCTGCTTGTTTCTTTCGTTATTATCATTATTATTAGTGTACTAGGATATACATATGCCAAGGAAATACTAATACTCATGGGAGCCGAAAAAGAAGCGGTGACTATCGGGGTTGAATACACTCAAATTATGTTGGGAAGCAGCGCAGTAATTGTTTTGTTGTTTTTAATGAACGGTATTTTTAGAGGGGCTGGAAATGCTTCAATTGCCATGAAAAGTTTATGGATTGGTAACGGATGTAATATTATTTTAAGTCCATTGCTTATTAGTGGTTATGGACCTTTTCCTGAGTTAGGAGTAAAAGGAGCGGCTATTGCTACCGTTTTAGGAAGAGGTGTTGGTGTTTTATATCAATTATACGCCTTATTTTATAAAACAAACCAACATTTAAACTTAAAAGGTATTTCCTGGATTCCAGATTTTAAGATTATACAAAACTTATTAAATATAGCAGGTCCGGCTACATTTCAATTTATCATTCAATCGGCCAGCTGGATTTTTTTAGCGGCACTTATTGCATTAAGTGGAAGCGATGCCAGTGCAGGATATCAAACTGCGCTAAGGTTAATTATTTTTTTTATTTTACCTTCTTGGGGTATTAGTAATGCCGCGGCAACATTAGTGGGTCAAAATTTGGGGGCAAACAAGCCAGATAGAGCTTCATTGTCGGTTGTTAAAATTGCAAAATATAATGCGGTTTTTATGGGAGTGGTTATGGTGTTTTTTTTACTGTTTGCCGATGTTTTAATTTCAATTTTTATACCTAAAACATCGGTAGCGCAATTTAATTACGCCACCGATGCATTAAAAATTATTGGAACAGGGTATGTGTTATATGGTATAAGTATGGTTTTAATGCAGGCATTTAATGGAGCTGGTGATACCAAAACCCCAACCATTGTAAATATCATAGGATTTTGGCTACTACAAATACCATTTGCTTATATTTTAGGAATAATTTTTAAATTGGGTCCAATAGGTGTGTATATTGCTATCCCTTTGTGTGAAGGGATTATTGCATTTATTTATTTGTATTTATTTAAAAAAGGAAACTGGAAAAAAGTGCACGTATAAATTAACCATTTAAAAAAAAATATTACTTTTCTACACTCAAACAAAACTCATTTATATCTTCTTTCCATTACCACTACAAAAAAAATTCAAAATTATATAAATGGAGAATTGGTAGATCCTATAAACGGATCATATATTCCAAATATTAATCCATCGACCGGTGAAGTATATTCTGAAATACCCGATTCGACAGAACAGGATGTTGAATTAGCATATCAAGCAGCCCATCATGCATTTGAAAAATGGTCGAAAACCCCCAAGGAAGTACGCTCGAAAATTTTATTAGAAATTGCTCGTAATATCGAAGAAAATTTAGAAGAATTAGCACAAGCAGAAACCATAGACAATGGAAAGCCTATTGGTTTAAGCAGGAAAGTAGATATCCCAAGAGCTTCTGCGAATTTTTCATTTTATGCCACAGGAATTTTACATTACAGTTCAAATGCACACGACATGGATGGAAAAGCCATTAACTATACTCTTCGTAAACCATTAGGGGTGGTAGGCTGTATTTCTCCATGGAATTTACCTTTGTATTTGTTTAGCTGGAAAATTGCCCCTGCCTTAGCTGCAGGGAATACGGTTGTAGCCAAACCTTCAGAAATAACACCCATGACCGCTTATTTGCTTTCTGAAATATGTATTAAATCGGGGTTACCTAAAGGTGTTTTAAATATTGTTCATGGTTTAGGAGCTAAAGCAGGGGCAGCCATTGTATCTCATCCAAATATTAAAGCAATATCTTTTACCGGAGGCACAAAAACAGGAGCAGATATCGCAAGAATAGCTGCCCCAATGTTTAAAAAGTTATCTCTTGAATTAGGGGGGAAAAATCCAAACATTATTTTTTCAGATTGTAACTTAGACGATGCCTTACACATGTCCATCCAATCTTCTTTTTCAAACCAAGGTCAAATTTGTTTATGTGGCTCCAGAATACTGGTTGAAGAAAGTATCTATACAATATTTTTAGAAAAATTTATTGAAAAAGCCCGAGAATTAACTCCTCAAAATCCGCTAGACAGCACCTGTAAAATGGGGGCAGTAGTTAGTGAAGACCATATGCATAAAATACTTTCCTATATTGACATCGCTAAAAGCGAAGGAGCTAACATTGAACTTGGAGGGCAAAGAGTATTTCTAGAAGGGGCCTTAAAAAATGGTTTCTATATATCTCCAACAATTATTACAGGTTTAGGAGAGCAATGTAGAACCAATCAGGAAGAAATTTTTGGCCCGGTAGTTACCGTAATGCCTTTTAAGGATGAACAACATGCTATTCAGTTAGCCAACTCAACTAAATACGGCCTGTCAGCTACGCTATGGACAGAAAATATATCTAGAGCACACAGAGTATCCTCTGAACTTGAATGTGGAATTGTTTGGGTAAACACTTGGTTATTAAGAGACTTACGAACACCCTTTGGAGGCGTAAAACAATCGGGAGTTGGACGTGAAGGAGGTTTTGATGCATTCGATTTTTTTACAGAACCCCAAAACATTTGCATTAAATTGTAAATAAATTTATTCTAAAATAAAATTCATTTTTGAAATCATTTCATCTGGATTAAGGAACTGACATGTAATAATAAAAGGAACTTTTTTTAGGTCTTGAAGTAGCACTTCTTGGGGTATATCATCATAATATCCTTCAATGAGCATAAAATAATCTATTCCGGGGTATTCTTTAGCCAACAATCCTTTATCGGATTTATTGCTTAAAATATGATACGTTCGTTTTTTTATTTCATCTGAATAAGCATAGTGAGAAAAAGATTGTTCAATACCTTTGGATAATTTAATCCGGTAATCTTCTTTTTTTTTAAACTCAAACCTAAAATGTTTATTTAACGCCCAACTTAATCTATAATCCATTTGGTGGCAATAAATACCCACTAACAAAAAATCAAATTCAATATCGACCTCAAGTTTGTTTCGCATAATTTATACAAGGCATATTAACGTATAAGTGTTAAAATAACAAAAAATATTTCTATTATAATAATTTTTATATAAAACTTTATTTGTATAACTACGTAAAAACTTTTAAAATTATATAAAACAATAAAATAATAAAA
>CAZEIM010000007.1:62693-67756 GCA_964512145.1 uncultured Flavobacteriales bacterium | reverse complement strand
TTACTATGAAAATACAACACATACTATTTTTAAAAATATTTTTTGCACATATACTTACCGCTCAAAATGTTGGCATAAGTGATGCTTCCTCATTTTCTCCGGGATCTTTACTACATGTAAATAAATCAATTGGTGCTGATGCATTATTAGAAGTTATCCGATTAGAACGAACAAATGCAACTATTGGCACAAATCAAGGAGCCAATATAAGTTCATTCTTAAATGGTACCGAAATGGCTCGAATACAATGGAATCCTACAGGAGGAACATTAAACAACTCGAACTTGAGTTTTTTTACTAGAAGTGGTGGGGCAATTAATAGTACTCCTAGTATATTTATTGAAAATAATGGCAATGTAGGTATAGGCACTACTACTACAGGAAATGGGAAATTAAACATTAATGGTACTGTTGCCATTGGTACAAATGGAACACATTATACTTTACCATCAGCTAGAGGGAATGCTAATCAGGTGCTTAAAACAAATGCTAATGGAGAAGTAACATGGCAAAATGATGGATTCTCAAATTTAAATATAAGTTGTAGGAGGGCTATTAATCAATCTATTACTGTTCTAAATCAAACAGTAAAACCTGGAACAGACTTGTATTCCGTTGGCACAGATATTACCTACAATGCCACAACTGGTATTTATACTTTAAGCCCAGGCACTTATGAATTAGATGCTTTTGGAAATCCTCCTAGTGTAAATGGTTTTGGAGCTTATGCGTATTTAGAATGGTGGGATGAGTCTTCAAACGCAAGTTTAAATAGCCAGCAAATATATTTAAGAGGTGCACCGGTAGTTCCCGATAATTTACGTTCATACACGATTATAAATGTTACCAGTAATACAAATGTTAGTTTAAAGTGTACCACTGTAAGTTCTGGTGCAAATGCTAACATAACTATGACCATTAAAAAATTAAATTAATAAATAATTTTAGTGTTATTATTTAAAATTAACACTTAACAACACCATTACTTACACCAAAGGCAATATGATGCTCGATGGATTTTTATCTCCAAAAAACACCTGAAATCTTGAAGGTTTATCCTCCGGATGATCAAAGTGTTCTACATCAGAAGCCGCTATAGATAAACGCAATTTATGTCCCTTTTTTACTTTGTAAGCAATGGGTAAAAAATCAAACTCTAAATGCATCACTTCTCCAGGGATAACTGGTTCCATATCTTCTAGCATAAAACTTCTGTATGGCACAGGAAATTCATAAGGACTATTTTCTTGGGGTTGTGTTTTTCGGTGTCGGGCACCTAACATTCCTTCCGTAATATAGGTCACTTTTTTACCATCTTTACTTACATCTTCTAAATAAACAAACACATGGGCATCAGTAGCATCAAAACTCATATATAAACGTATAATGGGATGGCCACTTATTTGTAAATCCTCTTCTAACACAGAAGAATCAAAAACTAGCATTTTTTGATTTATTTTATATCGATTCCCATACGTAATTTTTCCTTTTCTATACGCTGGTGTTTGGCTATTCCATCGAACACTTTTACCTGAATTTATTGAATAATCGCAAGTATAATCTACTTTACCATTGGTGCTTGAAGGATAATTTTGTAACATCAAGTTTTTTTGATCTATGTAAAAAACTTGTTGACGTGTTTTTGGATCGGGCCATTGAGTACTTTTAATAAACTCTTCTTTTCCCATCATAAAATACCGCACCTTATCTTTGGTGTTAAAACCATTTTGCTCACCTTTTACATGATAGTCTAAAAAGCGTGTTATTTCAGACAGCACATCATAATCGAGTTTATTGCTTTTTTTAAATGGACTTATGTTTTCGTACGGACCATGATCCCATGGCCCAATTAATAATTGAGAGTATTCAGGAGTATTTAAATACCCTTTTATAGAAGCGTTTACAAAAGCTCCGTCATACCAACCTGTAATTCTATAAATAGGAACATCAGTACCTTTAATTAAAGATAAACGTTGATGTACACTAAAATCATCGTTGGTATAGCCAACCCCTTCGGCAATTTCGTTTCGGGCTTTAATGCTTTTAATTCCTTTAAACACATCAAAGTTATTAGCATGATCATTTTTAGCTTGCATAAGTATTTCTCCATTTTTATCTTTTTTAACCTTTTTAGCGCTTTTAAGCACATAAGGGGCTACTTTATTAAATATGCTGTAATTCCAATTATCTAAACCCGATACAGATTTTTGCCAAATATCAATAAATGGAGCTTGCCTAATTCCTCCAGGAAAATTTACATCGGTATACAAATCAAAAAGCCCGGATCTAGGAACACATGCTTTAATAGCTGGATGTTTGGTTGAAAGTGCAAACTCAGCAGTTGTTCCGGCATAAGAAACTCCCGATGTAGCAACTTTTCCATTCGACCATGGTTGTTGTATTACCCAATCAATCACTCTGGACATGTCGTCAATTTCCTGATGGCTAAACTCCATAGTACGGTATCCGGTAGAAGAACCTGAGCCACGTAAATCAACTGTAACTACAGCATATCCGTTTTTTGTAAAATGATTTATTTCCTTTTTTTTGATGGAGCCGTAAAATATTTTAATAAATGTATTAAAAGGGGGCTTAACATCGAACGAACGAGTGTATCGGGTGAAATATAATATAGCAGGAACTTTATTTTTAGATTTTTTGGGCACAAAAGCATCTACCGCAATTTTAACCCCATCTGGCATTTCTATATACTCATCAAATAATACAAAGTTTTTTGTCTGTAATGTAGGGGATAGATCGTGCTGATTTTTCATACAGTAAATTTAATAGATTTTTATAGATTACAATTTTCCTCGATTAATTTTAAAAAACACCTATTTTTATTGAAAAATAACTATTCTTTTCGAAATCCGTAATATTTAACGCTTATAAAACTCTTGAAAAATATAAAATACAGGGGATTATATAAATTACTTAGTATACACAAAAAAAGATTAATAATAAATAAAAAAGCCCAACCTTTTGTTGGGCATAAAATAAAAAATGAAGTACTTCTTAATCTACATTATCATGTAAAAAGGAGTTGTTATCGCGAATGTTGTATTTTTTTTCTCCCGTTATGGGATCTACTTCTTCGGATAGTGTATATTTTGATATTTTAGACTCATTAGAGGTTGGGGTGTCATCTAATTCGATTTTGCGTCTTCTGTAAGCAGGTTCATTTTCTAATTCGCTTAAGCCAGAAGGAGCTTTTAACTTTAAACTCAACTCTTTTAGCCTGTTAATTCGATCTTTAATAATTTGTTGCTGTTCTTCAGAACTTAAGGTTTGTTTTTCGGTAGAAGTTGATTTTTGAGTGTTTTTTTCAGTTATAGCCTGAGGTTCCTGTTTTTTGTAAAACGGCTCCATAGGATTTTTGTCTGTAATCGTGGGTTCGTTATCGGATAAATCAAACTCAATAACTCTTTGTTTTTGAATAAAATTTATTTCTTTAGTTGTAGTTGTAGAACCGGATATTTCTTCATTTTTAATAAAAGGTTCATCTTCTGTTTTTTCGGTTTGTTTAACGCTTACTGTTTGTTCATCTTCTGTTAAAATAAAATGATTTTTAGTTGTTTGAAAAACCGGATTGGTGGTTGATGGTTGTTTAGTATCTTCTTCTAATTTCAGAAACTTCTTTTCAGGTTTTCTGTCGAAGTTATACCCAAAATCGGGATTTGTTTTAAATCCGGTCGCAATAATGGTAACATTAATTTTATCTCCTAAGCTTTCGTCTTTACCATGTCCCCAGATTACTTCAGCAGTGTTTCCGGAAGTTTCTTGTATATAATCTGTTATTTCTACTACCTCATCCATATGTATTTCTTGATTACCGTAGGTAATGTTTAACAATACATAATGAGCCCCTTCAATATTATTATCATTTAATAATGGTGAGTTTAATGCGGCTTCAATAGCTTTAATAGCGCGATTTTCACCTTCGGAAGTAGCAGATCCCATAAGCGCAACACCGCTATTGGTCATAACTGTACGAACATCCTCAAAATCAACATTTATAGAACCGGTTACTGTAATTATTTCGGCAATTCCTTTTGCAGCTGTTGTTAATACATCATCGGCATGTGAAAAAGCTTGAGTTAAAGATAAATTGCCGTACATTTCTCGCAAACGATCGTTACAAACAATAATTAAAGTATCTACACTTCTGCGCATTTCTTCGATACCCTGCTCGGCTTGTTGTTTTCTTTTTTTACCTTCAAAAGCGAATGGAATGGTAACAATACCAACGGTAAGTATTCCTAATTCTTTTGCGGTAGCTGCAATAACAGGGGCTGCTCCTGTGCCGGTACCACCACCCATTCCGGCCGTAATAAATACCATTTTGGTGTTTTTACTTAATATGGTTTTTATTTCGTCTAAATTTTCTATTGCGGCATTTCTGCCCATATCCGGAATTGAGCCGGCTCCCCTACCCTCTGTTAAGGTTGCTCCTAATTGTATTTTTGTAGGCACAGGGCTTATATCCAATGCTTGCTGATCTGTATTGCACACAATAAAATCTACCCCTTTAATTCCTTGTGAATACATATAATTTACGGCATTACTACCGCCTCCTCCAACTCCAATTACTTTAATAATGGAAGATTGATCTTTTGGTAAGTCAAATTTCATAATTTTCAATTTAAAATGTTATTGTTCATCTTCTAACCATTCTTTCGTCTTTCCTATCATGCGTTCAAAAAAGTTTAGCCGATCCTTTTTAACCTCATGAACATTTCCATGAACGTTTTGGTTAATATTACCGTTATTTTTATCCATTTTTTGTTGAAACTCTAAGTTTTTTAAGCCTCTTAAGACCAACCCAACACCGGTAGCACTTGCAGGACTGGTAACCTCATCGGTTCCTTTCATTAAATACTCGGTAGGATAACCAATACGAGTATCCATGCCTGTAATATATTCAAACAATTGGCTTAAATGTTTTAATTGAGCTCCGCCTCCGGTAACAACAAAACCTCCTATCAATTTTTTTTCAAACCCTGAATTTCTTACTTCATAATACACTTGCTCAATAATTTCTTCCATACGTGCCTGAATGATAT
>CAZEIM010000007.1:53374-62647 GCA_964512145.1 uncultured Flavobacteriales bacterium | reverse complement strand
CCAGGTATCACTACGATATCGTTTTCTTGATTTTGACTTGCCAAAGCCGATCCAAATTTTACTTTTAATAATTCAGCTTGTTTTTTAAGTATAGAACAACCGTTTCGGATATCTTCGGTAATAATATTACCTCCAAAAGGTATTACAGCAGTGTGTCTAATTATGCCATCTTGAAAAATAGCAATATCGGTTGTACCTCCACCAATATCCACCAAGGCTACCCCTGCTTCTTTTTCTTCATCACTTAATACTGCTTCGGATGAAGCTAATGGTTCTAATGTTAAATCCGTTACTTCTAAACCTGCTTTAGTAACACACTTGTAAATATTTTTTACAGCTGCTACTTGTCCGGTGATAATATGAAAATTAGCCTCTAAACGAATTCCGGACATTCCAACCGGATCTTTAATGCCTTGTTCACTGTCAACTGCATATTCTTGTGGCAACACATCAATGATAGATTCCCCTGGCAGCATCACCAATTTGTACATATCTTCTCTTAGGCTTTCCAAGTCTTGATGGGTAATTTCATCGTCATAGCTTTCACGCATTTTAACCCCGCGGTGTTGTAAACTTTTAATATGTTGACCTGCTATACCTACATTTACAGAAGTTATTTGTACACCAGCCTTTTCCTGTGCTATTTCTAGTGCGCGTTTAATAGCATCAACCGTAGGTGTAATATGAGACACAACCCCCCGAATAACACCGGTTGATTCTGTTTTACCCATGCCTAAAATTTCTATTTTACCAAATTCGGTTCTTCTGCCAATTAAAACGGCAATTTTGGTAGTACCGATATCTAATCCGGCAACTATAGGGTTATTATTTGTACTCATGGTTGTTTTTTTGTTTACAGATTACTTGATTTTTATAGCGCAAATCTATTTTTTCGTAAATATTCCAACCGGTTCTAGAAAGTCCTTCAGAGTATAAAACATACAATTTATTAAACTTTTCTTCCATTTGTTCTGCACTTCCAAAAACAATGCTATGCGAACCCAACAAAGGCATCAGCTCAAATTCGTTATTTTTATTTACATATACCATCGTTATTTGTTTATTCCAAAACTTATCGGCATGTATATACTTTACCAAGTTAAATAACCCTAAAAGTATATTTTTTGAATCCTGCTGTTTTGGGTCATTTAAAATTTTTATTAACGCCCTATTGTCATTAACCTTATTAAAAACATGCCCTGAACAAACCAAAACCCTTGGAGTATAAAGACTTGTAGCAGGCATAAGCATGCCTTCATCGTCTACGTAAAAACTTTCGTATTCTGACGTAAAAATTCGAGCTATAGGAGTTCTTTGAATAATATTTATGTACAGTTTGCCATTTAAACTTTTATATACTTCCACATTTTTAGCATAGGGATTTTCGGATAAAATTTGTTCAATTTCGAATGTATTAATTTCATGCAATAATCGGCCTAATACAATTTGTTTCTTATTTAAAATTTTTTCAATCTCTTTTTTTGAAACAAAAGCGTGGTTAAAATCTATAAAAATATTAATTTCTTGCAGGGTGTTTTTTTGTTGGTTTACTTGCGCAAATCCCATAATGGTGATAAAAAGTAATACCATACTTATCCAAAATATAGTTTTCGATATTTTTTTAATCTTACTTCGGTTCATTATGTTGAATTTGTTTAATCAGGGTGTGAACCAAAACATCAATATCTCCTGCTCCTGCCATAAGTATTACACCAGGTAAATTATTTTTAACTGCATCATACAATTCGTGTTTTTGTATAAGCTTTTTAGAAGGATTATGTATTTTAGAAAGTAATATTTCAGATGAAACCCCTTCTATAGGTTTTTCTCGTGCCGGGTAAATATCTAATAATAAAACATGATCTGCTAATGATAACGATACAGCAAAATCATCATAAAAGTCTCTAGTTCTAGAAAAAAGATGCGGCTGAAAAACAATGGTTAAAGCTTGATTAGGAAAATATTCCCTTACTGTATGAATGACTGAATTTAGTTCCGTAGGATGATGGGCATAATCATCAATGACTATGGAAGTTTGGCTTTTATAAGCAATCTCAAACCTTCTTTTTATTCCTTTAAATTGTTGTAAAGAATGTGTTATTTGCTGTGTTGTTACCCCTGCCAACCTAGTAGCTAAAATAGCAGCTAAAACATTCTCTAAATTATGATTTCCAAATATAGGTGCTTCAATCTGCATTTGTTCATGCAATGCTTGTATATGTATAGTAGCTTTAGTGCCATAATATCCTTTTTGAATTTGTGAGGCAAAAATATCGGCTTTTGGATTTTCAACCGAAAAGGTATATTGCGCATGAGGGAATGTATTTTTTATTGCATGGTGGCAAATTAATGTCCCATTTTGCTGCAATTGATGACTAAATCTTACATAACTATTTTTAACCTCATCATGAGAACCATAAATATCTAAATGGTCTGCATCTATTGAATTAATGATGCAAATTTTAGGATGAAGATGCATAAATGATCGGTCATATTCATCGGCCTCTAAAACTACCCAATCTGAATGTTCATGGAGCAATACATTGGTGTTATAATTATTCATAATGCCTCCTACAAAAGCATTACATCCAATATTTGATGAATACATAATATGTGCAATGATAGAAGATGTGGTTGTTTTACCATGTGTTCCGGCCACTGCAACAGATTGGTAATTTTTAGAAATGATTCCTAAAACTTCGGCTCGCTTTTTTAAAGGAATTTCACGTTGCTGAACATATAACAACTCTTGATGATCTTTAGGAATAGCCGGAGTATATACTACCAAATCGGTGTTTGAAGAAATATGACCTATTTCTTCTTGATAATATACCGGAATACCTTCTTTGACTAAACTTTTGGTTAAATCTGTTTCTGTTTTATCATACCCTGCAACTTCCTTTCCTAATAATTTAAAATATCTAGCTAATGCAGACATGCCTATACCACCAATGCCTAAAAAATATATTTTTTTACAATTTTTTAAATTCATGATTTTGTTATGGCTAAAATATGGTTAACAATAACTTCTGTGGCATTTGGTTTTGCTAATGAGCTGATATTTTGCTGAAGGATTTCTCGCAAGGATTTATCTAACAATAACATTTTAATTTCAGAATATAAATTTTCTCGAGCGTCTAAATCTTTTACCATTCTTGCCGCGTTTTTATTGACTAAAGCCATGGCGTTTTTTGTTTGATGATCTTCAGATACATTGGGTGAAGGAACAAAAACAACTGGTTTTCCTACAATGCATAATTCAGAAACCGAAAGTGCTCCTGCTCTTGAAATAATAATATCTGAAATTGCATATGCTTTATCCATATTTTCAATAAACGGCATTATACATACTCCTTCTTTTTTACCATGTGCATGCATCGCTTTTTCAATATATGATTTTCCGGTTTGCCATATTATTTGACAATTTAATGCTAACAACTTCTCTATCATCCCATGCATACTTTCATTTAAGGTTAAGGCTCCCAAGCTACCTCCAATACATAAAATAGTCGTTTTATCTGCTTTTAAATTAAACTCTTGATAATCTTTTGCTTGTGATGAAATTCCTAATATCGATTTTCGAACGGGATTTCCGGCTAAAATAATTTTATCTTTTGGGAAAAACATTTCCATAGACTCATATGCCGTAAATATTTTTCTGGCTTTTGGGGCTAATAGTTTGTTGGTAATACCCGGAAAAGAATTTTGTTCCTGAATAATATATGGATATCCTAACCAAGAAGCTGCTTGTAATAGTGGTCCGCTTGCATAACCACCTACTCCAATAACTAAGGTTGGATTCATTTTTTTTAATATTTGAATCGCTTTTAGCATACTTTTTATGATTTTAAAAGGAACCCATAAATTTTTTAGGGTTAATCTTCTTTGTATCCCTTGTATATCTAAACCAACAATTGAATATCCATTGGCAGGCACTTTAGTCATTTCCATTTTGCCCTTTGCTCCAACAAATAATATTTCGGCATTTGGAATTCTATGCTTTATTTCATCGGCAATAGCCAAAGCCGGGAAAATATGTCCTCCTGTTCCTCCTCCACTAATAATTACTTTAAAATTTTTCATACATGACTATTTCGATGAAAGATTTGTTTTTTCAGTATTTTTTTCAAAAGCACTAACGCTTAGTATTACCCCTACCGATAAACATGTAAACCACATAGAGGTTCCTCCCATGCTAATCATAGGTAATGGTTGACCTGTAACCGGAAATAAATTTACGGCAACCGCCATATTAATAAGTGCCTGAAAAATGAGCATAAAACTTATACCTGCAACAAGTAACTTTCCGAATAATTTATCGGTAGTACTCATAATACGTACACAGCGAAATAAAAAAATTAAATATAGTAGCAATACAAAAACTCCGCCAAATAGGCCATATTCTTCTATAACAATGGCAAAAATAAAATCGGAATACGGGTGAGGTAAAAAATTTCTCTGTGTGCTTTTTCCGGGGCCTTTCCCAAGTAATCCTCCGGTAGCTATAGCAATTTTCGATTGCTCTGCCTGATAATTTTCTTTACTTTCTCCCGACATATAACTTTCTATACGTTTGTTCCAAGTTTTGGCTCGAGGTAAAACATCAGGAAACTTCATAACTATAAATAAGGCAATAACACCCAATATTGCAACAAATCCAAGTGTTCCTAATAAATGTGTTATTTTAATCCCTCCTACGAACATGAGTAAAAAACAAGCAAAAAAAAGCATGGCTGCCGTTGAAAAATTTGCCGGAAGTATTAACCCACACGTTAATGTAATAGGAACCAAAAGGGGAATAAATGTATTTCGGAAGTTATGTAAATCCTGTTGTTTCAAGGTAATTGTTCGAGCAATATACATGATTAATGAAAGTTTAGCCAAATCGGATGTTTGAAAGGTTTGGTTTATAATTGGAATGACCAACCAACGGTTCGCCTCATTAATTTTGGCTCCCAACAACAATGTTAAAACAAGCAGGGGAATGGTAACAATCATTAAAATCAAAGAGATTTTAGAAAACAATGTAAATTTAATTTTATGTACATAGTATGCCAGCAATAATCCAACAGCAATAAAAACAGAATGCCTAAGTAAATAATACAATGTATTCCCTTGTTGATGTTTATAGGCTAGGGTAACAATAGAACTATATACAACTAGTATAGAAATTAGAGACAAAAGTATAAGTACGGTCCATATACCTCTATCTCCTTTTAATGTGATATTTTCATTAAAAATACGCACGGCTGAATAACCTAAAATTTTATAAAGACTTTACAGCCTCTTTAAATTGGTTTCCTCGGTCTTTATAATCTTCAAATAAGTCGAAACTAGCGCAAGCGGGAGACAATAAAACTACATCGCCTTTTTGAGCTATTTTACTGGCTATATTAACCGCTTCGTAAGCAGATTTTGCATCAAACCTGTCTTCTACTACATACCTAAATGCATTGTGAATTTTGGTATTATCGGCTCCTAAACAAATAATGGCTTTTACTTTTTCTTTTACTAATTCTATTAATTCGGAGTAATCGTTGCCTTTATCTTGACCACCAACAACCCAAATAACAGGTTTTGTCATAGATTCTAAGGCATACCAAACTGAATTAATATTGGTTGCTTTAGAGTCGTTAATGTATTCAACTCCTTGAATACTTGCTACAAACTCCATACGATGAGCTTCATTTTTAAAATCGGCTAAACTTTCTCGAATGGAATTTTTTCTTAAATCCTCAATTCGGGCTGCTACTGCTGCTGCCATTGAATTGTAATAATTGTGTTTGCCTTGTAAGGCCAGTTCGTGAATAGACATAGTAAAATTAGTTTTGGGAAAGGTTAGACATATAAAAGAATTATTTAAATAAGCCCCTTGGGAGAGGGGTTGGTATACTGATATGGGGACACAGGTTGCTGAAATGCTGTGCTTCTCCATGTAATGGGCGATAACGGTGTCGTCTGCGTTGTAAATAAAGTATTCATAGGCTTGTTGGTTTTTGGTAATGTTAAACTTAGCTTGGATGTAATTTTCAAATTTGTATTCATAGCGGTCTAAATGATCGGGGGTTATGTTTAATAAAATGGATATATAAGGTTTAAAATTTTCAATATCATCTAATTGAAAGCTGCTCACTTCTAACACAAAGTACTCTGGATCGTGATCTGACAAGGCTACCATTTTAGCGAAACTGTCACCTACATTTCCGGCTAATAAAACATCTTTACCTGCTTTTTTAAATAAATGGTAGGTAAGTAAAGTAGTAGTGGTTTTTCCGTTAGTACCTGTTATGGCTATTATTTTAGCCTTGGTATATCTTGCTGCAAATTCAATTTCAGATATAATGGGAATATTTTGTTCCTTACATTTTTTAATTATTTCAATTTTATGAGGTACTCCCGGACTTTTAATGACCTCATCGGCATTCAATATTTTTTCTTCCGTATGTTTACCTTCTTCAAAATCTATTTCATATTCAATTAGGGTATTTTTAAATACTTCTTTTATGTTACGAGCATCGGTAACAAACACCTTAATACCTAATTTTTTAGCCAGCATAGCAGCACCTACTCCACTCTCAGCAGCGCCAATTATAACTACATATTTTTCTTTATCTGGTTTCATCGAAGCTTAAGTGTTACAATGCTTAAAATGGCCAATAAAATTCCTACAATCCAAAAACGAGCAACAATTTTAGACTCGTGTAAACCCTTTTTTTGAAAATGATGGTGTAGGGGTGCCATTAAAAAAATTCTTCTTCCTTCCCCAAACTTTTTCTTAGTATATTTAAAATAGGCTACCTGAATAATAACCGATAGGTTTTCTATTAAAAATACTCCGCAAAAAATGGGAATTAACATTTCTTTTCGAACCGCTAAAGAGAAAATGGCAATAATTCCGCCTAATGATAAGCTACCCGTATCGCCCATAAAAACTTGAGCTGGATAAGCATTATACCATAAAAATCCTATACATGCTCCAACAAATGCGGCCATAAAAATTACTAATTCACCTACATGTGGGATGTACATAATATTTAAATAGTCAGCAAATACATAATTACCCGATACATATGCAAAAATGGCGAGTGTTGAACCTATGATAGCTGAAGACCCTGTAGCTAATCCATCTAAGCCATCGGTTAAATTTGCTCCATTAGATACTGCCGTTACAATAAAAATGACAATGGGTATAAAAATAATCCATGCATAGTTAACTGCCTGGTCACTAATGAATGAAATAAACCAATCATAATTAAATTCATTATTTTTAATAAACGGAATGGTTGTGATATGCGACTTGCTTTCACGCCAATTACTCATGTTGTTTTCGTTTATTATTCCTTCATTTATTTCGTATCTCGTTTCATACAACTCTGTTTTTACTTTTACATCGGGGTGAAAATACAAGACACAGCCGGTTACTAAACCAACCAGTATTTGTCCAATAACTTTAAATTTTCCGGCTAATCCTCGTTTATCTTTCTTAAATACTTTAATATAATCGTCCATGAAACCAATTAGCCCAAGCATAATAGTGGTTACCAGCATGAGTAAAACATAAATATTATGGAGTTTGGCGAATAGTAAGGTAGGTATTAAAATGGAGGATAAAATAATAATTCCCCCCATAGTTGGTGTTCCTTGTTTTGATTCTTCCCCTTTTAAGCCTAAGTTACGCACTGTTTCACCAATAAGTTTCTTTCGGAGTAAATCAATTAATTTAGCACCAAAAAGCATTGAAATAATTAAGGAAACTATGACTGCCAACGCTGCTCTAAAAGTAAGGTACTTAAATACCCCGGCTCCAGGAACATCGTATTGACTTAAATATTCAAATAGATAGTACAGCATAAATTATTCTGATAATTGTTGTATTACTTCTACATCGTTAAAATAGTGTTTAATCCCTAGTATTTCTTGATATTTTTCATGTCCTTTTCCGGCAACCAAAACGATATCATGAGTGCTTGAAATTTTATGTGCAATTTTTATGGCTTCTGCACGGTCTTCAACACACATAACCTCATGTTGATGTTGCTTTTCAATTCCTGAAAGTATATCTTGAATGATGCTTTTAGGGTTTTCATTTCTAGGGTTATCGGATGTTATAATACACTGGTCGCTTAATTGAGAAGCTATTTTACCCATTTCGGGTCTTTTTAATTTATCTCTGTCTCCCCCACAACCAAAAACAGTAATAATTTTTTGATTTGGCTTTAACGTTTCTTTAATATTTTCGATGATTTTTTGCAATGCATCGGGAGTATGTGCATAGTCAACCACAAAAGTTTTATTGTTTTTTAATCGAACAACCTGAAATCTTCCCTCAGCTCCTTCAATTTTACTTAGGCACATCAGTATATCGTTTTTGTCAATTTTTAGTAAATCGGCAACGGCATACACTGCTAACGCATTATATAAATTAAATTTTCCGGTAATTCTAAGCCATATTTCAACCCCATCTATGTACGCGTGCATTCCTTGAAGCGTGTTTTCAATCATTTTGGCTCTATATTCAGCAATGTGCTGTGTTGCATATGTAAATTGTTTAGCTTGACAATTTTGTAAAAAGATATTCCAATGCTTATCGTCCTTGTTAACCAACGCAAATGCATCTTTAGGCAACATATCAAACAACATTTTTTTAGCATGTATATAGGCATTAAATGTTTTGTGATAATCTAAATGATCGTGGGTAATATTTGTAAATACAGCTCCCTTAAATTGCACCCCATGTACTCTGTATTGATCTAACGCATGAGAACTGACTTCCATAAAACAGTATGTGCACTTTTTCTCTACCATGGTAGCAAAAAGTTTATGCAATTCTACCGGATCGGGGGTAGTAAAACTTGAGGGTAAAACCTCTTGATGTATTTGGTTTTTAACGGTAGAAATTAATCCGCACTTATATCCTAATTGCTTAAACAACTGAAATAATAGTGTAGCTGTTGTGGTTTTTCCGTTGGTACCCGTAACGCCAATAATTTGAATTTTAGAAGACGGTTCATCATAAAAGTTAGAGGCAATTACAGCTAAGGCTTTTCTAGAGTTTTCTACCTTTACATATGTAATTCCTTGCTTAATATTTTCCGGAAATTCTTCGCATACAATAGCTACAGCCCCCAACTCGATGGATTTATCGATGTATGTATGCCCATCCGACAATAAGCCTTTAACAGCTACAAATAAGGTGAATTTTTCAACTTTTCGTGAATCAAAAGCAACAGACTCTATGGCAAGCTGGGTATTCCCTTCAATATGAATAATCCC
>CAZEIM010000007.1:51915-53364 GCA_964512145.1 uncultured Flavobacteriales bacterium | reverse complement strand
ATTTGTATAATATATCGCTTAATAATTTCATATATCTAATATTAATACGATGGTTTGACCATGTTGAAACGCCTGTCCTGCTTCGGGAATTTGGTTTTTAACTTTCCCTTTCCCGTGAAAAACGACTTGTAATCCATTATTTTCTAGTATATACAGTGCATCTTTTAAAGTCATGCCTTTAACGTTTGGAATTAACCTCTGATCAATTTTCACGGGATCGAACTGGATTTTTTGATCTTTTTGAAATGCTCTAACCCAAGAGTCGTTAGGTTCAACACGTTCATCTACTTGTGCCAGTTGATTGTAAATGGTATGAATATCCTCTTGAGTACCTTTAACATACGCATTTGTAGCAAAAGGTTTGTGTTCATAATTGATAGGCTGGTGAATATTAATAGCTGTAGCGTAAATTTTATCAGCCGCTTCTTTAAATATTGGTCCAGCCACTAAGTTTCCATAATACACATTGTTTGAAGGGGCATTAACCACCACTATGCACGAATATTTAGGGTTATCAGCCGGGAAATATCCTACGAAGGATGCCTGATAGGATATTTTTGAATCGTATTTATATCCATATTTATCATTTGCAATTTGAGCTGTGCCTGTTTTTCCGGCTATTTTATATATATTATTTTTTAAATTTTGTGCCGTACCTTGTTCAACTACCCCCTCTAACATAGTTTTTAGACTTTGTAGGGTTGAATTTGAACAGATTGATTTATTTAAAACAACTACAGGATTTTCTTTAATAATTCTTCCCTTATCTCTTATTTCTTTCACAAATCTTGGGCGAACCATTTTACCATTGTTTGCCACCGCGTTATAAAACGTAAGAATTTGAATAGGCGTTAGTTTTAACTCGTATCCATGAGAAATCCATGGAAGGGATATTCCAGACCAAGATTTATCTGTAACAGATTTTAAATACGGTTGTCCCTCACCCGGAATTTCTAAACCTAAAGGTTTATGCAATCCAATATTTTGAATGCCTTCTATAAATTTTGATGGGTTTGATGCATAATACTGCGAAATTATTTTTGCGATTCCTACGTTTGAAGAAACTTCTAAGGCTTTTTGAACAGTAATGGTACCATATCCTCCTTCATGAGAGTCTTTCATTTCGATACCGTAAAATTTGGTTTTTCCATTTCCAGTTTCAACGGAATCTGTAATTTTAATGTATCCATCTTCTAAGGCAACCAACAATGAGGCAAGTTTAAAAGTAGATCCAGGCTCAGTGCTTTCTCCAATGGCATAATTATATTTTTCACTGTAGGTACCATCGATATTTCTGGTAAGATTTACAATAGCTTTTACATCTCCCGTATTTACTTCCATTAATACAACACAACCATGATCTGCATTGTGTTTTTGAAGCTGTTGTTGTAATGCATGTTCTACAACATCTTGTAAATTAATATCAATAGATGTATATATATCGTAGCC
>CAZEIM010000007.1:41820-51891 GCA_964512145.1 uncultured Flavobacteriales bacterium | reverse complement strand
GCTCTAATTCATTTTCATCATTAATGGGCATCCAAACCCCTCCACTAATTTTTTTCATCAATTGTTTTCCTCCCACCCCACTTAACTCTTTATTATACGCAGCCTCAAGTCCCACTTTATGTGTTTCAGAAACATACCCTACTGTACGGGCAGCTAGTTGACCAAAAAACTTTTCTCGTCTATTTTTTTGCACTATAATTAATCCCGATTCGTTTTTACCTCGTTTATAAAAAGAAAAAGATCTTAATTTTTGCAGTTGTTTATATCGAACATCTTTTTGTAATAAATAATATCGCTCATTGTTTTTACGAGCTCTCACTATTTCTTTTTTATATGTTTCGGCAGGTTTATCGCCAAATAAATAAGAAAGTTGCATAGAAAGAGAGTCTATGGAAGCGTAAAATAATTTATCGGTTAAGCCGGCTGCTCTTGTATCCATTCGAATGTCGTAAATTGGAACAGACGTTGCCAGCATTGTACCGTCTTCTGCGTAAATATTGCCTCGTACAGCTTCAATATTTTTAACCCCTAATGTAAGTTGCTTAAATTTCGCGCGTAGTTCTTCACCTTCATGGTATTGTATTATAAATGATTTAGCTACTACACTTACTCCAAATAGCAGTAGAAAAAAGAATACTACATAACTACGAGTGGTTATTGATTTATGGATATGTACTGATTTTTCGGACATACTATTCAACCAAAATTTTTTGTGGAGGTGTTTTTGTTTCTTTTATCCCTGTATTATAGGCGTTTAAGGTATTGGCAACCGATGACTGTTTACTTTTATGCATGTAATCAGATTTCACCGAAATGTATTCGGATCGTAAATCTTTTATTTCTTGCTCGGACTTATTAATTTTTTTCACTAAGCCTTCGGCATAATAACCAATACCGATATAGATAAGAATTAACACATAGATATATGATAAAAAATAGATGTTCTTTTTAATCCATTCATTTTGCAAAAAGCGTCCGCTTAATACCTTAATAAATAAAGGAGGTTGATTTGTGTTGTTTTGTGTATTTTCTTCCGGTTGTTTCATCGTTTAATTCCTATTCGCATTTTAGCACTTCTGGAGCGTATATTTATTTTTATTTCATCTTCCGTTGGAATAATGGGCTTAGAAAACATGGGATCGAATGGCCTAAGAATATTTCCAAACATATCTTTGGTAAAGTCGTGAGCATCAAAACTCCCGTAACGAAGAAAATTTTTCACCAATCTATCTTCTAACGAGTGATATGAAATAACTACCAATCGACCCTTAGGTATGATAAGATCAACACAATGATTGAGTAAATCTTTTAACGCTTCTAGTTCTTGATTAACTTCAATTCGTAAGGATTGAAATAATTGAGATAATTCTTTAAAATAGTCTTTTTTGTCTAAGATAGGCTTAACGGTTTCAATGAAGTCTTGGTTTGTTATTATTGGCTGAGTGCTTCGGTGTTGTGTAATTTTTTGAGCAAATAATTTAGCTTTTTTTAATTCGCCATAATTTTTAAAAATGTAGGTTAATTGATCTTCGGAATAATTTGCCACAATTTCTTTAGCGCCTTGTTTTATTTTAGAGCTCATGCGCATATCTAAAGGAGCTTCTTCTCTATAGGTAAATCCTTTATTGGGATTATCGAACTGGTAGGACGAAACTCCCAAATCGGCAATGAGTCCATGTATTTTTTGAATACCATGAAGCCTCAAAAAGTTTTTGATATATCTAAAATTCTCGTTTAATAACATAAAATTTTTTTCATTCAATATATTTTTATGGGCGTCTTCATCCTGATCGAAAGCTATTAGTTTTCCATCGGGGTGTAGCTTTTTTAAAATTTGTTTTGAGTGTCCGCCTGCACCAAAGGTGACGTCAACATAAACGCCTTTGGTATCGGTAATTAAGTAATCGATGCTTTCGTTCAACAGTACCGATACGTGGTAGTTAGATGCATTACTCATCATCGGCTAAATTACCCATTACCTCTTCGGCAAGAGAAGCAATATCTTCTGCTCCCTCACTCATGGTTTGTTGATATTTTGCCTTATCCCACAGCTCAACGCGGTTAGAATACGCAAAAAGTATCATTTCCTTTTCAATTCCAGCAAAACTTTTTAGAGCTTTGGGCACCAAAAGTCTTCCTAAATTATCCAAAGGAACTACGGTAGCACCATTGTGAAACTGCCTGTAAAACATGCGGTTTTTAGCCACATACAGGTTTAATTTCGACAATTTATTGGTTTCTTTCTCCCATTCGCTCATAGGATAAAGTACAACGCATCCCTCAAAACCACGATTAAGAACAAAACGATCTTGATCGCTGGAGTTAAGTTGTTTTTTGAGATTAGAAGGCAATAAAAACCTTCCTTTATCATCCAACTTGCATTCGTATTCACCAATTAGTGTTGCCATAAAAACCGAGGTAAAAGTAAATTAAATTTCCACTTTTTACCACATTTATACTCTATTGTTTAAAAATAGATACAAATCTACAAAAATTTTTTATCAAAGAACGCGATTTAGCTGATTAAATAAAGGATATTAACACTATGTTAGTAAGTGGTAATTTGTGGGAATTATTTTTGTGAATACACCGAAGTAGTATTAATCAATGTATTTGCCGGTTTATTGAGCTTTACCACCATTTGCACGATATTATCTTGTCCAACCGTAACATTAGGAATAACTTTTTCAGTGGTATGATAATAAATAATAATTTGATAGCTGCCTTTGCGAATTTTATCGACAAAATACATTCCTTTTTCATTAGTATGGGCAGTAAAAACTACTACATCATTTTTTACTACATCAACACATGCATTGCTAAGTGGCTGACCATTTACATCTAAAATTTTTCCTTTTATTTTGCTTTGGCCAAACATAGAAAAGCTAACGATGCTAAACATAATCCATAACAACACCAAAGCCCTCCAGTAAAGCTTTAATTTTCTTAAAAACAATAGAAACCATTGATAAAAAGAAACAATCCGAACAAATGTAGTCGAATGCCTGTCGTTATAAACCCCAAATAATTGATTATTTGAGTTTAAAACGAATTTAATTTTGTAATTGTTTTTCATAACTAAATATTTAAAGGTTTAACTTATTATGAAACTTAATTACAAAATAAAATATTGATTACCTAAAATAACCAAACCAAACTCAAACTAATTAACAATGTATTGTGCATAACAGCAATTTTTTTATTTTAAATTATTGATTTACTGTTATTTAAAGTTATCAACAAAATGTTTATAACCAAAAGCCGTATCGTGTTAAATTGAATTATTATTTAAAATGTGTCAATGTAAATCCTAAAAAAGGGATGGAGGGTGATATTGGGAAAATTAAAAAAGTTTATGTTGGGTAGGTGTAATTGACGGAAGTTTACACATGGAGTGTTTTTGGTAAGTAAAGAAGCTCTTCTAATTATGTGTTAATATATTATTCATTAATCATTTTCTGATGAATGGCTTTGAAGAAAAACCTGTAACCCTGTTGCTAATTCTAATTCATACTTTAGTCTTTGTTCCTCCTCTCTATCACTTGGGAATGGATCAATTTTTATAAGAATTCCGGTTCCTTGAATTGATAAATTCTTAATGACAGGGGTGTTTTGTGATATATCAAAAACTTTACCTGCTTTTTCATAGATAGAATTATAGAATAAAATTCCTGAGTTGAACTTTTGGTAATTTAAGGATAGTGGTAAAATAATGATCAATCCAAGAATTATGGCTGTAAGCGTTCCTTTGAAAAACCATTTTTTGTTTTGTTTTTTTTTTATTCCGAGCACAAAAAACATTAAAATTGCAGCAAATGTTATCCCTAAAAAATTAGTGAAAAATAGCAGCATACTACCACTTGCTAATATATAGTGCTCCTGTTCAAGCATTATTCCGCATGTACAAAGTGGTGGCACTAAAGCTACGGCAATTGCAACACCTGACAATATTGATGAAAATTCACTCCGATAATACCCCCAAGCACCAGCAGTGCCAGCTAATAATGCAACTGCAAGATCTCTCAAATCAGGTGATGTCCTAATGAGCATTTCTTTATTGGGCGTTACATCAGGCAGGGCTAAGCTAATAATGTATGCTATTAAAACAGAACTAACTGATCCGAGAATAATTATTCCTAACATTCTAAAAGATTGAAATCTCCAGCCTAATGCAATAGAACCTCCAAAAGCTACAATTGGTTGAGCAAGCGGAGCGATGATCATTGCTCCAATTATTGTTGCTGATGAATTTTCAGAAAGTCCAAGAGATGCCAACCCTATACTCAATATAAGCATTAGGAAAAAGGATGTTTTCCAGTCATTTTTATAGTGGAAAAATAGTTTATTAAAAACAGCGGTTCTTTCTTTAAAAGGAATGTCCTGAGAAAAAAAACTCTTCTCAATATGGCTGTCCTTTTCGCTTGGGTCTATTTGCACGTTGTGTTGTTTATAATTACGGATAATCTAGTACTAAACAAAGTTACCTATTGGATTTATAACACCTATTAAGTCAATCCCATCTAAAACAGAATTGGTAAATTTAAAGATTTACCAATTCTGTTTCTTTATAGCTTTCTATGTCAGGACAAGTACACACTAGGTTTCTGTCGCCATAGGCATTGTCTATTCTTGAAACGGGAGTAAAATACTTATTATCAGCAATCCACGCTAATGGAAAAGCTGCTTTTTTTCGGGTATATGCGTGCTTCCAGTCATCCTCTAGTAATTCAGCCGATGTGTGGGGTGCATTTTTTAAAACATTATCTTGCGCAGAATATATGCCATCGTTAATTTCCGTAATTTCTTTTCTAATTTCTATCATCGCATCGCAAAAACGATCTAATTCGGCTTTCGATTCGCTTTCTGTAGGCTCAATCATAAGTGTACCTGCAACCGGAAATGATACGGTTGGAGCATGATACCCGTAATCCATTAATCTTTTGGCAATATCTTCTACTTCAATAGATGCTGATTTTTTAAACTCTCGACAATCAATAATCATTTCATGGGCTACTGTCCCATTTTTTCCGGTATATAAAATCGGATAATGATCTTCCAATCGTTTTCTCATATAATTGGCATTTAATATCGCCATTTTAGTAGCTTGAGTTAAGCCTACACCACCCAACATCTTAATATATGCATAGGAAATAAGCAGTATTAAAGCACTTCCCCAAGGAGCTGCAGAAATAGCAGAAATAGCATGTTCACCACCCGTATTAACAATAGAGTGTCCGGGTAAAAATGGCACTAAATGTTTAGCAACACCAATAGGCCCTACACCGGGTCCTCCTCCGCCATGAGGTATGGCAAATGTTTTGTGTAAATTTAGGTGACAAACATCTGCACCAATATTACCGGGACTGGTTAAACCAACTTGAGCATTCATATTTGCTCCATCCATATATACTTGACCTCCGAAATCGTGAATGATTTTGGTGATTTCTGTAATTCTTTCTTCAAAAACACCGTGGGTTGATGGATACGTAACCATTAAGCACGATAATTGGTCTTTATATTTTTCTGCTTTGGCTTTTAAATCGTCTACATCTATATTTCCCTGAATATCGCAATTTACAACCACTACTTTTAAACCGGCAACTACTGCTGAAGCAGGGTTAGTACCGTGAGCAGAAGAGGGTATTAACGCTATATCTCTATGGGATTGGCCGATATGTTTTTGATATGCCCTAATTACCATTAACCCAGCATACTCTCCCTGAGCACCTGAATTGGGCTGCAATGAAACGCCAGAAAATCCGGTAACTTCACACAACCATTGTTCTAAATTGGAAATAATTTGTTGATACCCTTTTGTTTGATCTGATGGAGCAAATGGGTGTACGTTCGAAAATTGAGGCATGGTGATAGGATACAGCTCTGATGCCGCATTTAGTTTCATGGTACATGAACCTAAAGAAATCATGGAACGAGTTAGAGAAATATCTTTATTTTCAAGCTTTTTTATATATCGCATCATTTCGGTCTCTGAATGATACATTTTAAACACCGGATGCTGTAAATATGAAGACGTTCTAGTTAAATTTTGATGAATTTGAGGCTGTTTAACGTCTATACTTTCGGGTTTAATTTGAATTTTTTGTAACGCTGTTATTAAAGATTCAATATCTTTTGTTTGAGTGGTTTCATCAACACTAATGCAAATTCCTTGTTCGTGTTTAAATACGTTAATTTTTTCTTGAGAAAGTATCAAAAACAGGTTTTGTTTGCGGTCTTCAGAAAGTGGTATAAATAAAGTATCGAAAAATTGCGAGTACGCAGGTGTAAAACCTATGTTGGATAATTTTTGATATAAGTCCTTCGCTTTTTCATGAATATTATTTGCTATATTTTTAATACCATCGGCACCATGATATACGGCATACATACTCGCCATAATGGCTAATAAGGCTTGAGCTGTGCAAATATTAGAAGTTGCTTTATCTCTTCTAATATGTTGCTCGCGAGTTTGTAAGGCCATACGCATGGCTTTATTTCCTCTTCTATCAATAGAAACCCCAATTATTCTGCCAGGGATATGTCTTTTAAACTCTTCGGTGGTGGCAAAAAATGCGGCATGAGGGCCACCAAAACCCATAGGAACTCCAAATCGTTGAGAATTCCCAACAACTACATCGGCACCCCATTCACCGGGAGGCGTAAGTAAGGCTAAGCTTAATAAATCAACCCCTACTATGGTTTTAATTTCAAGGTTTTTGAAAGAATCGATTCGATATTTGTATTCATATATATTCCCTAAAGCATTGGGGTATTGTATATAAACACCAAAATACGATGCATCAAAAGTATGAGTATTAAAATCTCCGTAAACCAGTTCAATATTTAATGGTAATGCTCTGGTTTTTAATACATCTTGAGTTTGTTTAAACACCTGTTGATCCACAAAAAATTTCACTGCATTATTTTCCGATTTTTCTTTGCTTCTGTTATTAAAAATCATAACCATAGCTTCTGCAGCAGCAGTTGCTTCATCTAATAACGATGCATTGGCTATAGGCATAGCGGTTAAGTCGCATACCATTGTTTGAAAATTTAATAATGCTTCTAAGCGCCCTTGTGAAATTTCTGCTTGATATGGAGTGTAAGCGGTATACCAACCCGGATTTTCCAAAATATTTCGTTGAATAACTTTAGGCGTAAATGTACCGTAATATCCTTGTCCTATAAAGTTGGTATACAACAAATTTTTATTGGCAATTTCTTGAATATGTAGGCTATATTCGTATTCAGAAGTTGGTGTAGTAACCTGAATGGGAGTTTTTAATCGAATGTTGTTTGGAATTGTTTTTTCAACCAATTCATCAAGGGAAGAGCATCCTATTGCATGAAGCATCGTATGTGTATCTTGTATACTAGGACCAATATGTCTTTGTGTAAAATCAGAAAAATTCATAGTGTGTTTTTTGCAAAAATAATGGAATGTATTGTTATAACAATAAAATAAACACAAAGTTCTTTCAACTTAAATACGTTAAATTTTTTGTGAAATTTAAATGTGATACATTCGTAAAAATTAATCCCTTAAGAAGATGAGATTAAACATCTTTTTTTTATAATATAGGCTTACCATGGTATTATGGCAAAAAATACCTGCATATATAAAGATACATCATGCAGGAATTTTAGCGTCTTACTATATAAAGATACTATGCTTCGTGTATATTTGCTTTTAATACCATGCGCTCGGAATACAAAAAAAATACCGTTATAAACGACCCAATTTATGGGTTTATTTCAATATCCAGTCCGCTTATTTTTGAGTTGATTAATCATCCGTATTTTCAACGATTGCGTAGAATTTCGCAACTGGGTCTTACCTATTTAGTATATCCCGGAGCCCGTCACACGAGGTTTGAACATGCCTTGGGAGCTATGCATTTAATGCACATGAGTATAGATGTATTGATAAACAAAGGTATACATGTTACTTCCGAAGAAAAAGAAGCCGCCATTATTGCTATATTATTGCACGATATTGGTCACGGCCCCTTTTCTCATACGTTAGAAAACACTATAATACAACATGTACACCATGAGCAAATATCGATTATGCTGATGGAAAAATTAAACATCCTATTTCAGGGGAAATTATCGTTAGCCATTGCTGTTTTTAAAGATGAGTATCCAAAACGATTTTTACATCAACTGGTTTCAAGTCAGTTAGATATGGATCGAATGGATTATTTAAACCGCGATAGTTTTTTTACAGGAGTATCGGAGGGTATTGTAAACTACGATCGTATTATTAATAAATTAAATGTTGTAGATAGCGAATTGGTGGTAGAACTCAAAGGAATATATTCGGTGGAAAAGTTTATTACTGCTCGCAGACTAATGTATTGGCAAGTGTATTTACACAAAACAACTGTAGCCTTAGATTTGTTAATTACCCATATATTAAAACGCGCAAAAGATCTTTCCGGTAAAGGCAAAATGATAGCAAACTCACCGCTTTCTATTTTTTTACAAAAAGACATTTCGGCCAACACATTATGGTCCGATACGCTTTTATTTGAAAGTTTTACCTTGTTAGATGATATTGATATTTTATCGGCCATTAAAGGATGGATGTTTCATGAAGATATTGTATTAAGCACACTTTCTAAAAACTTAATGTTTCGAAATATTTGGAGAGTAGAAATGCAAAACGAAGCATTTTCGGATAAAAAAATAGAGGAATATTTATATAAAACTCAAGAAAAATATAATGTTCCAAAAGAAGATGCCATGTATTTAATGGGGCATGGGCATATCACTAACAATGCGTATAACATGAACTTAGATAATATTAAAATTTTATTTCCGAACGGAGATGTAAAAGATATTGCTCAAGCTGCCGATTTATTAAACATTTCGGCATTGGCAAACCCGGTTAAAAAATACTTTTTGTGTTACGCTAAAGATTTTGCTTAAAACCTAACACCTAAACTTTGTTTAGCATCACATTAAGCTACTCCCTTACTTCAGTAAGGCGTAGTTATAAACTATATTAGGGCATAAAGGTAGCCGTACCACCACATTAGCACAAAAGCATTCAAAAAATTAAATCGTCTTTTGATGATTAATTTAACAGAATTTTGTAAAAAATACTAAATTAGTATTAATAAATACGTTTATAGGAATATATAAATTTAAATAATTGTATACGATGGATTTATTAAATATTCGGTAATCAATACTATATAGTAACCTCCCAATATGACAAAATAATAATTAAAAAAGTGGAGACCAGAACCCACTCATTAAAAACGGGGCGTATTTCGAAAAGCCTTATGAGTAGAAGTAATAAAAACAACAAAATGAAAAAAATCATCATTCTTTCTTGCACTCTGCTTTCACTATTAAGTCTAAATAGCTGTATAACTATGCAAAGTGTTTCTATTTCTGACGTTAAACCATCAACCGGGACTGAAGTTAATGGTTCGGCATCTGGTATAGGCTTTCTCCATTTAGGAGTTCCTAAAGGAATTGCTGAAAGAGCAGCCTACGAGTTAAAAAATAAGGGTGCAGTTGGCAATGTTTCAACCGTTCTCACTATGAGAGAGTGGGGTATTATTCAATTTTACAAAGTAACAGCTAAAGGGACAACTGAATCAAAGTAATTAAAGCAACCCAAAACAGAACATTGGGAAATATGTTGGGTTAAGTAGTAAGTTGAACATTTTTGCTTCCAAAAAACTCTAGTTTTAGCATGAAAGTTCATTACTCCTGTAAGCTCCGCAAAAATTAGGGCAGTTTGTTCGTAGACAAAAAACGAATAACTTAACCTTAAAAAAATGAAAGCTAAACAATTTACATGTTGCTCGTAATAATCAACTGCCCTTACATAATACTAATCGGACTTGTTGCATATCGGAAACTATTTGACATATTTAACTAAACAACAGTTTGTTATTCATGGAAAATGGCATTGGAAAAGTAAATATAATACCTGTCTATATTAAACAGATAATCCTACTTCAACCATACGATGGCAATAATGGGTAAGTAAAGTTTTTTGATGTGATATTAATATAATAGAAGTGCCGTTTTTAACACTAATTTGATGCA
>CAZEIM010000007.1:0-41800 GCA_964512145.1 uncultured Flavobacteriales bacterium | reverse complement strand
TATTTGTATTTGATGATGAATGTCTAAAGATGCTGTTATTTCGTCACAAATAATGCATTCTGGATTTGTAATACAAGCCTTAAAAATACTAAGTCTTTGTAACTCCCCTCCCGATAACTGATGTGGATACGAAACTATATGTCTTTTTTCTAAACCTAATATTCCTAATATTTCCGTATGTTCTTCGGTTATAAATGGCTTATTTAATAAATCGCTAAGGTATGATTGTATAGTTTTAAGTGGGTTAAAGGAGGTGTAAGCATCTTGAAATATAATCTGAACTTTTTGCCTATATTCTTTAATTTCAGAATGTGTAAATCGCTGAATAGATTTATTCTTCCATAAAATTTCCCCTGAATTTGGATGAATAAGTGCTACTATTAATTTTGCAAGGGTTGATTTACCCCCCCCGGATGGCCCATAAATACCTACCCACTCATTTTTATGAATATTCAGCTGTATATTATGTAGGATCTCGTTGGGTTTAAATGTAAACTTAGATTTATAAGCAAATGAAACATCCTTTATTTCTAAAATTTTATTACCAATTGAAGGACGCTCTATGGGTTGACTTGGATAAGAATAATCTAATTTTATATCTTCCCAGTATACATACTTGGCACTTTTTGAACGAATATGTAAAAAGGTATGCGTTAATAAGGATGAAAAAACCATGTCATGGGTTGAAAATAATAACGAAAAACCAAGGTTGTTTTGTTGTTGTTTAAGTAATTGCAGAACGTTTATTTTATTGGCTTCATCTAAGGAAGAGGTAAATTCATCTGCCACAATTATTTCGGGTTGAGTAATTAAGGCTGTAGCTAATAAAACCCGCTGTTTTTGACCTCCGGATAATTCATGTATTTGTGACACATATATTTTTTCGGGAAATGATAATTGCAAAGCATAAAATAATTCCAATACTTTTTTTTGGGCCTTTATCTTATTGGATTCAAGCCCATGCTTTAATAACATTTCACAAACTTGATCGCCACACTTTAAGGTAGGATTTAAACTACTTCCGGCATCTTGAAAAAGACCCATGACATTTTTCCCCCTAATTTTTTTTAAAAAATTAGGATTTGCAACTATGTTAGCTTGTAAGTTAGGAAATTGATAGAGTATACTACTCTCTTTATGTATTATAAAGGACGAAGGTAATATGCCTAATATGGCATGTAATAATGTGGTTTTTCCTGATCCGGAATGTCCAATAACACCTAATGTTTGCGCTTTATTTAAATGAAAGTTAACATCGCTAAGAATGTGTTGTGTTGCATTGGAAGTGCTTATATCAACGCCAAGGTTCTTTACATCTAGTAAATTCATGGATTATTGATAAAAACAAGCGCGTAATACATGATTACTCTTTCATATTGTGGTATACCGACTGAACATCATCATCATCTTCTAATTTATCAAGAAGTTTTCTTACTTCTTCTTGTTGCTCAGCTGTTAACTCAACTAATGTATTGGGAATTCGTTCTTTTTCAGACGATATTACTTCAATACCTAAATCTTCTAGACCTTTTTGCATTTTACCAAAATCACTAAAAGCTGTGTATATAAATGTTTTTCCCTCTGCTTGTTCTATTTCCTCTAGACCATAATCAATAAGTTCTAACTCTAAATCTTCTAGGTTTTTATCACCACAATTTATTTCAAATATACCTTTTCGATCGAAAATAAAATCTAAAGAGCCTGTTTTACCTAGTGCTCCATTATATTTAGTAAATACTGCCCTCACATTGGCCACAGTTCGGGTAGGGTTATCGGTAGCCGTTTCAACAACAACAGCTACAGCATATGGTGCATACCCTTCATATACCACCTCTTCCATGCCTTTAGTGTCTTTATTTGATGCTCTTTGAATAGCCGATTCTACATTTGCTTTAGGCATATTTACCGATTTAGCATTTTGAATTATGGCTCTTAACCTCGGATTGGTATCGGGATCTGCTCCCCCTTGTTTTACTGCAATAGCAATTTCTTTTCCAATACGAGTAAATGTTTTGGCCATTTTAGCGTATCTGGCAAACATTTTATGTTTTCGTGTTTCAAATATTCTTCCCATAAGCAAAATTTAATACAAATATACGTTTTGCAACCGAAAAAGAATAGGGTGTGCCAGGGCGTAAAGAAAAATAAAGCATACCAAACAGCCGAAATCATAATAGCACCGCGTATTTTAAAAACCAAAATATCTTATGGTTTTCTAACATCCAACTTGTAACTTTGTTTACCGCTAAATTATAGCCTATTGTAGGACGATTTAGTATTAAAACAATGTTTAACCCATTTACAGTTGCGTTAATTTTTATTAATTTTCTACTTTAACTACACTTTTTAATGTATATTCCTTTATATTTATCATGAATTTTTCTTATGCAAAATATATCAAACGAGGAAATAATTAAACAAAAACTTCAACAATTACAATCCATTTCGTTAAAGGATGGTTTGTTAGAAGACTTACAAGAATTTATTCGTACATATCAAGAGTTGGGAGAATTGCTTCAAAATTACAAATTAGAGTTAATGCTAAACGAAAAATTAAAACATATAAGTTATACACTAACTCAAGCACAAAATACTGTGTATACCGAAGTTAATACACAAAAATTTAACAAAGAAAATCCTCCGGCAATTCATTCCGAAACCTCTGAAGTAAATTATGAGCAAGCAAATGAACCCTATGTAGAAGATGTTATAAACTCTACTATGCAACAACCCATAAATAATATACCTGATTTACAACCCGGTGAAGAGATATTGGCCGAAGTACCAAAAACGGTTCACGAAAATTTGAGTTCTAAAAATAAAGCGGTAGATGTAAATTCAACATTAAGAAAAAATATTGTACTTGATTTAAACGATCGCATTTATTTACAACGCGAATTATTTAATAATGATTCGGAGGAAATGCGTGTGTTTTTAAATGCTTTAAGTGCCACAGAAAGCAATCAAGAGAAAATTAATATGATTAAGAAAAATACCACAGAAAATGAATTATGGAGTAAAAATACCTCAGCTGTTGAACGATTAATGCAAATCATAGAAAAATAATATCTGCATGAAAAAATTATTATCCATACTCGTTTTTTTTGGATATTCTTATATTTCCTTTAGCCAAATATATGATCCTGTTAAATGGTCGTTCGATGTTAAAAAAAATCAACCCAATGAATACGAATTGCTCTTTACAGCTAATATTCAAGAACATTGGCATATTTATACGCAATATTTAAACGGTGAGTCCGGTCCTATACCTACTCAATTTAGATTTAATCCTTTAAAAAACGCTCAATTAATAGGAAAAACCTCAGAGCCTAAAGGTATTACAGAGCACGACCCTAATTTTGATATGATTTTAACCTATTTTGAAAACCAAGTTGTATTTAAACAAAAAGTTACCATTAAAAACACTACTGTTGTTTCCGGAGAATTAGAATATATGGCTTGCGATGCTGAGCGTTGTTTACCTCCCGAAATTGTGCCTTTTGAGTTTACTTTAACATTTGAAGCAACAGAAAACACTCCCAACGTTTCCGATACCGCAACAGCTGTATTAGTAACCGATACCACAACAACACTGGATACTACCAGTATGGAAATTCCCCAAAAAACAAACTTTTTATATAAACACCCTATCATTGATATTGAAAACCCAGTTCAAACATGTTCAGTACAAGCTGATGACGTACAAAGTAAAAGCGATTGGACCATTTTTTTTCTAGGCTTTATTGGGGGGTTATTAGCCTTGTTAACTCCATGTGTATTTCCCATGGTTCCACTAACGGTAAGTTTTTTTACTAAAAGCAGCAAAGGTAAAAAGGGCTTGTGGAATGCTTTTTTATATGGTTTTTTTATTTTAATGGTATACATTATTTTGAGCATTCCATTTCATTTATTAGATTCTATCGACCCAAATATTTTAAATACCATTTCTACCAATACGTATTTAAATGTATTCTTCTTTATAATTTTTGTCGTATTTGCTATTTCATTTTTCGGATATTTCGAAATTACCTTGCCAAGCTCTATTGCTAATAAAGCCGATAATGCCTCAAATGTAGGTGGTGTTATTGGTATATTTTTTATGTCGTTAACCTTAGCTTTAGTTTCCTTTTCTTGTACCGGACCTATACTTGGAAGTTTATTAGCGGGGTCATTATCATCCAATGGAGGTGCTATGCAACTAACATTTGGGATGAGTGGTTTTGGATTAGCCCTTGCTTTGCCATTTGCATTATTTGCAGCTTTTCCTGGATGGCTGCAATCATTACCCAAATCTGGCGGATGGTTAAATACGGTAAAAGTTTTACTGGGTTTTATAGAGTTGGCATTAGCAGTAAAATTTTTGTCCAACGCTGACTTAGTAGAACATTGGAATTTAGTTACCTACGAACTTTTTTTGGGTATATGGATATTAATTGGAGTATCAGTAGTACTATATTTAGTAGGGGTTATTCGTTTTCCGCATCACGAAAAAATAAAAAAAATCAACTTATCCAGAATATTATTGATAGGAATTTTTGCTGCCTTTACGGTTTACCTTACTACAGGCTTTAAATTTTCTAAAGAAACTAAAACATTTTCTGGCCTTTCTTTATTAAGCGGTTTGGCACCCCCTGCCGGGTATAGTTGGATATACCCTAATCATTGCCCATTAAACCTGAATTGCTTTCACGATTACCAAGAGGGTTTGGAGTATGCTAAAAAAACAAATAAACCCATTATGCTCGACTTTACCGGTTGGGCATGTGTAAACTGCCGAAAAATGGAAGAGCAGGTATGGAGTGTGCCGGATGTTTTTAAATTAATTAATCAGGAGTTTGTACTTATTTCACTATATGTAGATGACAGGCAGTTACTTGCAGACAGCTTACAACACGAATATATGACCACACAAGGTAAAAAGAAAAAAATTAAAACAGTAGGCGATCGATGGGCTACCTTTCAAACCGAAACGTTTGTCAATAACTCACAACCTTGGTATGCGTTAATTTCGAATACAGAAAAATTACTAACCAATCCGGTTGGATATACTCCTAACCCTAAAGAGTTTGAAGCATTTTTACGATGTGGGATAGATGCTCATAAACAAGAGTTTATGAACAATTAATTATGAATAAACATTTTTTTAGGACGATGTACCAAAAAAGTTTACTTGTATTTTTATACATTAACTATATTGTATCTTGTTAAAAGACGAAATAGATTTCTTGAAAATTATTCGTTACTTTTTAAAGGCATGGCCTTATTTTGCCATATCCTTAATACTTTGGCTGGTTGTTGGAATATATATAAATAAGGATGTACCCCCCTTTTTTGAAGCAAAAACATCTATTTTAATCGAAAAACCTCAGCGATACGAAGATCCTAATCGAATTATCGTTGGAATGCAACCTTTCGAAAAAGAAGGAACTAATTATTTTGTAAACCAACGCATCAATTTAAAAACACACCCTTTAATATTTAACACCCTTATTAAGCTGCCTTTTGATATTACCTATCAAAAAAAAGGTATTTTATTGTATAAAGACATTTATAAAAATTCTCCTTTCTATGTTGAATTAGACGATGAAAAAATGACTTTTATACGGGAAGAAACACCTTATAATATTCCATTTCAAATACAATTTATTGATTATAAAAAATTTAGTTTAGAAGCGAGTGGAAATTATCCATACCCTTTAAAAGACAAAGCATTTGAATTAAGTGGCGTATATAATTTTTCAGAATGGATTGATACCCTCGGAATTAAATTTAAAGTGAGTTTGGTTGATACCAGTATTTTTAAAAAACGAACTTTAGGATTAGAAAATCCACTCGAAAATTCTTATGCATTTGTAATCAACGATATGGAAGATTTAACCCTGAATTACGTAGATGGAATAGAGGTTTTACCGCAAGAAATAGATGCCAGTATTATGAGTTTATCTTTAAAAGGATCTAATAAGCAAAAATTATTGGATTTTTTTACTACCTTAAATCAAACCTTTATTGAAACTCATTTAGAGCATAAAACAGGAGTTTTAAGAAGTACCCTAAAAACAGTTGAATCTGAAATTAATCGGTTAAAAGATCTAATCGCATTAAATGAAGAAAATATTAAAGACTACCGAAAAGCTTACGGATTACAAGAGATTAGTCGAAAAGCCGAAATGGTGTTAGGGCGCATTATCGAGTTAGAAAACGATAAAATTAATATCCAGTCAAGGCAAGAGTATTACGGATATTTAAAAAACTTACTACAAACCAATAAAGATATTGATCAACTTATTTCTCCTGAAGCATACGGAATACAAGATCAAGTGCTTATAAAATTAACTCAAGATTTAGTAACCTTACAATTAGAAAAAAATGCATTTGAAAAACAAGGAAATACACAAAATCCTGTATATCAAAACATTGTTAGCAATATTCAAGCCAATAAAAGAACCATTTTAGAAACAGTTTCAGGTTTTGAAAAATCAAACGATATCACGCTTCAAACGATGGAAAAAAGAGTGGCTGAATTAGAATATAGTTTGGCAAGTTTACCTGAAGCAGAAAAACAACTTGTTCGATTAGAAAGGGAGTTTAATGCTAACAACGAACTGTATAACGATTATCAGCGAAAACGCTCCGAGCTCGAAATTAGTATTTCATCTATTGCACCCGATTTTAGAGTTAATGAGCAGCCCTATATTACATCTACAGAGCCTTTTTTTCCTAACCCAATATTAGTATTTCCGGTTGCTATTATTTTAGGCTTATTTACACCTATTGCAATATTAGGTATTCGAAGACTGTTAAGCAATAAAGTATTGGAAACATCGGATGTGCTAAATTCTGTTCAAGAAAAACAGTATTTAGGAAATATAAATTATGCCAACATATCAAACCCATTGTTTGCAGATATAACAACCAATAAAGTAGCATTAACAGATATCGAAAAAATATATACAAACCTTTTATTCAGAACCGAAAAACCCCTAAAAAAAATAGTTTTTACCTCTCATAAGCATGGAGAAGGAAAATATTACATAGCAGTTTCATTAGCTAAAAAATTGAGTTTAGAAGGTAAAAAAGTAGTATTGGTAAATTTAAATATATATCATAAAAAGTATCAAAATCAGTTGAATGTAAATGAAAAATACACCCACACTAAAAACAACCTCATTACCAACTATACTATATCCGACACATTACATTATGTGGTTTTACATGATTATATACAAAACAATGCAGAGGATATAATTCAAGTGTATAACGATAATAGTTATTTGAAGGCTGATTGCGTTATATATATAACTCCTCCATACTCTAGTATGCCTGGTGTTCTGTCATTATGCAAATCTTCTGATGCTTCAATTTGGGTAGTGGGCAGAAAAAAAAGTACTTTGCCAGAATTATATGAAAGCCAACAAGTAATTCATACTAATAATTTAAATACGGTGTTTTTTTGCTTAAATTACACGTTTGAACACTTAAATATACTTGGTTTACAGTACGATAAATATAAAAATAGGACAAGAAATCCATGGAATTGGGTAATAGATTTATTTAATAGATTATAATATGCTGTTTAATTCATTTGATTACATACTATTCTTACCCATTGTATTGCTCGTATTTTATCTAATTCCACACAAATTTCGATGGTTTTTCTTATTGGCAGCCAGTTATTATTTTTACGCCTGTTGGAGAGTAGAATATTTGTTGCTTATAATCGCATCCAGCCTTATAGATTATTGGGCCGGCATAAAAATGTCGCAAACAAACCATAAAAAAGAGCGAACTAAATACTTATTAGCCAGTTTATCACTCAATTTAGGCATGTTGTTCTTTTTTAAATACTTTAATTTTTTTAATTACAACCTTGGCATGATTGCAGCCCAATTTAATATATTTTATGGGTCAAAACCCTACGATATTTTATTGCCGGTAGGTATTTCGTTTTATACATTTCAAACGTTAAGCTATACTATTGATGTTTACCGAGGTGAGGCTAAAGCCGAAAAACATTTGGGGTACTTTTTGTTGTATGTTTCTTATTTCCCCCAATTAGTAGCAGGTCCTATAGAGCGTGCAGATAGGTTAATTCCTCAGCTTCATCAAAAACCAAAGGTAAATTTTGAAGATTTTAGATATGGTATTAATAAAATTTTACTAGGTTTTTTTAAAAAGGTTGTAGTTGCCGATAATTGCTCGGTGTATGTAGATGCTATGTTTTCTAATGTTGATCAGCCTACCGGAATTCAACTGTATTTAACTACCATTATATTTAGTGCTCAATTATTTGGAGATTTTTCAGGATATTCAGACATTGCTGTGGGCTCTGCTCGTTTAATGGGAGTGCAATTGATGGAAAACTTTAATCGCCCCTTATGGTCAACCAGTATACAAAAATTTTGGAGTCGTTGGCACATTTCATTAACCTCGTGGCTAAAAGATTATTTGTTTACCCCTTTGGTTAAAGGAGGTAAAGCCAGTGGGGGCCTTGCCGGATTTATTGTGTTGATATTAATTGGCTTATGGCATGGCGCTAAATGGACGTTTATAATATATGGAGCTTTTTTTGCTGTACTAATGGCTTTGCAAAAAATGTATAAGGGAATTAAACCCTTAGAAAACTTTAATAATTCAAAACTTGGAGTGTTTTTATTAAGCTTATGGAACTATAATTTGCTAATACTCGGAGGGGTGTTATTTAGATCTCAAAACATGGACGATGCTCTTGTTATTTATAAAAAAATATTCACCGATTTTAGACTGGATATTTCAGAGTTATTTTCAATGTATAAGATTGACCTTTATATTGCTTTATTTGTTTCAACTTTATTGTTTTTTACCATATTTTTTAATCGTGAGTTAAAGTTTAAAAACAATGGCTTATACATTTTGATCATGCTTATATTAATCATATTTTTAGGACAAGACATGAAAAATCAGTTTATTTATTTTCAGTTTTAATGCAAGACAAAAGAAAAATATGGATTTTATGTTTACAATTTTTTGTAAGCTTTGTTTGTGTTTCTTTAGTGTTAGACGTTGTATACGAAAAATTTATTATTAGAAAAAACCCTTTTTCAAATTTTAATAAATTAAACCGATTAATACACTCAACAGAAGAAAATGAAATTCCTGTTTTTGGTAGCTCAAAAGCCCGAAGTGCCTTTATTCCCGATTCAATTGCGCAAAATGTATATAACTATGCTATGCCTAGAAGTAATTTTGATGTCATTGAACTACTGTTACAAATTGAAACAGAAAAGAAAAAAAACACTCCAATTATTATAGAGTTTAATCATCGATTTTTTGTACATAACCCTGCACACACTATAAATGTAGCCACGTATGTTCCCAATGTAAGCGATTCAAGAGTATATAATTACTTAAAAAAATACAATCGTTTAGAGTATTATTACTTTATTCCGGGTTTAAGATATTACGGAAATTATATGAATTTTATTAATAATGATTTGCGCGAATCTTTAGGAAGTGATAAAATATTTTCAAAAGGCTCTATTATATCCTATAAAAGAGCTAAACCGGAAGTATTTGAAAAATTTGTGCGAGGAAGAATGGATGCTATGGCTTCTCATACTATGTTAATAGAAAAAATAAATAATCCAAAGGCAATTGTTTCGTATGAGGAAGTACTAAAAAAAAGATATTTAGATAAATTTTTACTGTTCGATTACGATACGGCACGTATTAAAGTCTTTGAAAACATACTTAAGAATAATCCTTCAAGAGATTTTATTTTAGTATACACCCCACAACATCCCAGTGAAATGTCGGGTATAAAAAACTATTCAGAAATAATTACACTCATGAGCCAATTATCTGGTAAATACGCAAACTTTCATTTTTTAAATTATGCAAATTTCCCCTTAAAAGATGAAGATTATAAAGATTCCAGTCACTTAAATTCATACGGAGCTAATGCCTTTTGCAAAAAACTCCGTCAAGACTTATTAAGCAATCCGAAACTACAAAAATTCTTTATTAAATAAAGAACATTAAAAATATCTAGGCGATAGCATTTTAGACTTTTTCCACTCAAATTCATACCTTAAGAATAATTCATGCGAGCCAGCATTGTGATAAACCAAGTTATTTAATATTATATCATAGGAATAACCCAAGCTCCAAAACTCATTAATATCATACTGTACAATGGCTATAATTGTTTTATTGGTTCTATAGGTAGCCCCTGCCCAAAGCACATTATTTAGTAATATACTGGCATTTACATCAGCAATGGTATTAAGCGAAGTAGAGGTTTGTACTAAAAAAGATGGTTTAAATACAATTCCCTCATGTATTTCAAATGCATACCCACCCATAAGTTTAATATGTGGTATTAGTCCATATGCATAATTTGCACTGTCGTACAAACTATTACTTAACATATTTTTATTAAGCGATGGTTGGTTAATATGCGAAACGGTAAGTCCGGCATACGTATTTTTATCGTGATATCGTACTCCAAAGTCGAAACTAGGTGTCCAATACGAATTATTAAATATAATGGGAGAAACCTCCTCGTCTTTTAAAATTAGTTTATTCCAAAAAAAGTTATAGTTATATAAACCTGCTCTTATCCCAAAACCTAATTTTCCTTGCCATAATCTAATTCTGTACGCATAATTTCCTAAAATTCCATAATTCGTTGTTGGACCAATTTGATCTCTCATAAAATTTACTCCAATACCCATTTTTTTTTGAGACATGGGAGCGTGAATAGATAAAGTTTGTGTAATAGGAGCTCCATCAAATCCAAGCCATTGGGATCTGTGCATTAAAACAGTACTAACAGCCTCACGGGTTCCTGCATATGCAGGATTTATAAATAATGGATTAAACATGTACTTATTAAATAATGGATCTTGTTGTGATTTCACATACAATGATTGTACCCCAAAGCACACTATTAGAATATATTTTATGGTATTATTTCTACCCATCCTACGCATTCGTTTTTTTGTAAATATACCGATGAAATAATGTAAAAATAGGTTCCGGGAGGTAGCTTTTCTCCGGAATTTTTTTCACCCAACCAGCTATTATTGGTATTGTTATAATCTTTTTTATACCACATTAATGTTCCTGCCCTATCGTATATAAACACTTCGTTTTCAGGAAGTATTTCAATATTTCCGATATACCAGAAATCGTTTCTGTGGTCGTTGTTAGGAGAAATACCATTGTATACTAATAGCGGACAAGTATCAGATTGAATTTCATTTGATACAATACTAGGCTGATGAAATCCTTGAGTAAAAAAAAAGCTTTCTGAGCTTAATGTTTGTGTTACAGGTTCTCCTAAGGTATAAGATAGTTGTATGTTTTGAGTAGTTGAGCTGGCTCCAATACTGCCAATAACCATGTGATCTAAATAAATTTGATTATATGCGCTTTTAATAAAACAGAACTGTACTATACAATATAAAAAAACAAATCTGTTCATTATTATTAAATACTGTTTATGGCAAAACATAATGGCTTATACTCTTTAAAGTATGCTTTTGTTACTATGTAAGGTATTTTTAATATAATTTTGAATGAAAATAAAGCTTGTTGATAAAAAATAATATTTAAAATTTTATAAATTCCAGTCATTTTATATCTTAACTATTCTGAAAGCGACCGAAAAAATATGGCCTAAATTATCACTCATTGTATTGGTAATATTTACTAGTTCTTGCTCTTTTAATCTGTTTTCCCAAGAAATGGGGGGACTCATTAGCGATAATTATTTACCTACAAACCACGTGCAAATTAACCCATCGTTAACTGCTGATCCTAAAGTATGGTTGGATATACAATGTATAGGGGCATCTGCATTTTTACTCAATAATTATGTTTATGCTCCCAATAGCAACATATTAGGAATATCGAATATTGAAAGATTAGAGGCTGATACGAACATACAAAAAGTTCGTATGTATTCTAACGCACAAATTATTGGTCCTTCGGCAACCATTGCCATTGGCCGAAATACTATAGGGATACACTCTTTATTTAGAGCCTATCAAAACTTAAATAACATACCTAAAATATTTGAGCAAAATACCGATTTAGAATTTTCAGAAGGAGCATTTAACATGAACAATGCACGGTTAAAATATATGTCGTGGGCACAATTCGGAGCCTCTTATAGCAGGTTAATTTCGGCTAAAGGTCATCATATTTGGCAAGGGGGTATATTATTAAATTATTTAATGGGATTTGGACAAGCAAGTATTGTAGCAAATAGCAGCACATTTGAAAATTCAAATAACATGCAGTTTTTTTACGATATGGACGCGAAATATGCGGTTACCGAACACATATTTGGTTCAGGCACAGGATTTAGTGGAAATATTGGATTTACGTATAAATATATGAAAGAAAATGTTGATCATTATATTCCGCATTCTAAAAAGTCGGGGTGCCGAAAACCAAATTACTATTACAGAGTAGGAGCCTCTTTAATTGATTTAGGATATATAAAATATAAAGAAGGATATGAGTATGGAACGTTTACAAACACTATTTCGGTAGAACAAACGGAGGAGGTATTAAATGGTCAGCAATCATTAAATATTACCAATGAAAACACAAGCTATTTACCTTCTGCAATTTCTGTTCAATACGACCAAAATATTGGGTATGGGTTTTATGCAGGTGGAGTTTTAGTACAAAAGTTATCTTCTGCCAAAGGGTATAATGTTGAAAGGAGTAATTTAATTTTTGGACAAATAAGATATGAACGAAAATGGCTTTGTATAGGATTACCCCTAAGTTTTGTTGATTATTCTATGTATCAGGTTGGATTATGGTTAAGGCTTTGGCATATCAACATAGGCACGGATCATATCGTTCCTATCTTTTTTAATTCAAAACTAAAAGGGGCAAATGCATATGTAAGTATTCATTTACCCATTCATAAGGCTCCATTTTGTAAGTCATATAGTGAATCTGGAAACAGAAAGCTCGACTCATGCCCAACTTGGTAATGGTATGATTTTTTTCATTAAAACATCATAGTTTAATAAAAATATATAGTTGAAGTTTTTTTACAGAAACTAATAATGCACTTAAGTAATTGATTAGCTTAACCCTTCAATAACCCCATGTTTTATAGTCATTTTATTTGCAGCCGGCTCTAATGGTAAGCCGGGCATTCTCATAATATCTCCGGCTACTGCCACAATAAAACCAGCTCCAGTATTAATAATTAAATCTTGAACATGTAAGGTATGTTCCTCAGGTGCGCCATATATTTTTGGATTATCACTAAATGAATATTGTGTTTTAGCAATACAAACCGGAAATTTATCCCAACCGTGTTTTTTTATTTTTTCTAGAGTATTTTGAGCTTTCCCTGAAAATTCAACATGTTTAGCTCGATAAATTTTTGTGGCAATTTTTTTGATTTTTTCTTGGATACTGTCTTCAATAGAATATGTATGCATTATATTGGAAGATGGATTTGAATGAATTATCTCTATTAAAGTTTTGGCTAAATGTACGGCTCCCTCTCCTCCTTCGGCAAATCCTTTATTAATGGAGAATGGGATATTTTGATGGCTACACCATTGCTGTAAAAACTCAACTTCTTGAGCTTGGTCGAAATAAAAATGATTTAAAGCAACTACTACTTTTTGACCCATGGCATGTAAATTTTCAATATGCCGAGATAAATTGGGCAATCCGTTTTTAAGTCCCGATAAATTAGGTTCTTTACTTTCTTTTTCAAGTACTCCTCCATGAACTTTTAAGGCTTGAGTAGTTACAACTAAAACACAAGCCTTTGGCTGAATTTCTCCAACTCTACATTTAATATTTAAAAATTTTTCTGCTCCCAAATCACTTCCAAATCCGGCTTCAGTAACTACATAATCGCTTACAGAAAGAGCAATTTTGGTGGAAACTAAGGAATTACAACCATGTGCAATATTAGCAAAAGGACCACCATGTATAAAAGCCGGGGTATTTTCGGTAGTTTGCACTAAATTAGGCATTATAGCATCTTTTAATAAAATAAGAACCGATCCTCCAATACCTAAATCCTTAATGGTAAAAGGATTATTATCTAACGTATAGCCTAACACAATTTGGTTTATCCGGTCCTCTAAATCATCCATGTCTTTTGCTAAACACAAAGTAGCCATTATTTCAGAAGCTGGAGTAATATCAAATCCGGTTTCTTGAGGTATTCCATTCGTTCTGCCACCCAGGCCTGTATTAATATGTCTTAATGACCTATCGTTTACATCTAAAACACGCCTCCAAAGAATTTGTTTTAAAGCTTTTGGAGTATTAATATTTTGGTACTGATAATTATCCAACAAAGCGGCAATAGTATTATTGGCCGAAGTAATGGCATGAAAATCACCTGTAAAATGCAGGTTAATATCTTCCATCGGTAATACTTGTGCATATCCGCCCCCCGCTGCACCACCTTTCATCCCAAATACAGGCCCTAATGATGGTTCTCTTAAAACAACACAACTATTTTTTCCAATTTTATTTAATCCAAGTGCCGTACTTACGGTAGTTACTGTTTTCCCATTTCCGGCTTTTGTTGGAGACATAGCTGTAACTAAAATTAAATTTGATTTTTTTATTTTTTCTTCGTCAATAATACAGGTATCAATTTTGGCCTTATAATTTCCAAATTGATGTATGTTTTGCAAAGGAATATTTAATTTTTTTGCAATTTCAGTTATATGCAATAAGTTGGTTTCTCGGGAGATTTGTATATCTGATTTCATGATGCAAAAATATTTAAATCTTACTAGAAAATAAGATAAAGGAATTAAATAGGCTTATCATTTTTTAACACCTTTAATTGCCTTAGCATCTTTAGGGTTTTCTGGCCAAAAGTGTTTTGGGTATTTTCGTTGTAATTCTTTTTTCACCGCTTGGTATCCAACGTTCCAAAAGCTTTCTAAATCGCTGGTGATTTGAACTACTTTATATCCGGGCGATAAAAGATGAATAACCAATGGATTTTTTCCATGATTAATTAATGGAGGGTTTTGTAACCCAAATAATTCTTGAAGCCTAACCGCTAAAACGGGGTTTTTACCATCGGCAAAATATTCAATAGGTATATATGAACCACTGGGAACCAAGACTTTTTCAGGAGCCAATGATTGCATAATATCTTTTTGCTCATGATTTAATAAATTATGTAAATAAGGTAAAATATTTATAGTATAGATATCGGACGGACATTTAATATTATAATTTTCAATAGGAAGCCAATCTTGAGTATTTTTTAATAAAGTATCTTTTAATACGTTGGGCCAATCTTGATCTCTATTCCAAATAGACAAGCTCAATATCCGATTTTGCCATTGTGTAACTTCATTACTCCAATTCAATAAATGTTCTCCTTCGGCTTTAAGTGCCTGGTAAATAACTTGCTTTATTATTTCCTCGTTTGCTTTAAGTAAAGGAGCTGTTCCTAACAAGATGCTTCCTAATCTTAATTGTTTTTCAACAAATAATCCACCTTTTTTAGTGTTCCATTGAATATGTTCTTTTTCAGTTACAAAAGGTTTTAAGTCGGATGGTTGTATGGGAGATGCTAAAAATATTTTTCCGTTTTTTTCCGAAAGATGAGCATGTGCAACTGCTAACCAAGTTTCGGCTGATAATTCATCCGATTGGGTTAATTGCACCCAAGATCCATTGGCCATTTGAAAAACTCGATGATTTCCTTTAATACTGGAAGCAATTTTTTCGGGATATGCCGAGGCAATTAATAACCCGGTTTCATAAGGATTTACCTCGGTATTTTCTGCGTTAATATTAAAATAAGTTCTGTAAAACGAGGCGGTTTTTTCAATTTTTTGAACAAATTGAGGTATTTTATTTTGCGACCTGTATCTTCTTAACGCTTCAATTCGTAAATTAATATCAACTCCTGTTTCTTTTGGCATAAAATCCTTCTCTTCAATTATTGCGGCAATATCAGTAGCTAAAGGTAAAATATGTTGATCTTTTGCAAATAAAAGCATGTGTGCTATGCGTGGATGCGCAGGAATACGCTGAAGTTTTTTGCCGTGATCCGTTAAGCTGTTGTCTTTAATAGCTCCAATATTCTCTAAAGTTTCGCGAGCTGTAATTAAAGCTTTTGTGCTAGGTAAGCTTGTCCAATATAGATCTTGTATATTTTTGCACCCCCAGGCGTATACATTTAATAAAAGTGGGGTAATATCTGCTTCTTCAATTTCGGGAGTTCTATACTCTTTGAGTTGTTGTTGAGTAGCAATCGACCACATTCTATAACATACTCCAGAGCTAATTCTTCCAGCTCTTCCGGCTCTTTGATCAGCTGAATCTTTCGATACTCTTATGGTTTCAAGTTTTGATAATCCGGTATTATAATCAAATTTAGAAATTCGAGAATAACCCGAATCAATTACAATTTTAATTCCTTCTATGGTTAAACTGGTTTCTGCAATGGAGGTAGCCAATACAATTTTTCTTTTTCCGCTTGAATGAGGTAATAATGCTTTTTGTTGATCTCTGTATGGCAGTTTTGAAAATAATGGATAGGTAATAAGAGGCAAATTTTCTTTTTTTAATAATTCATAAGTTTGCTGTATTTCAAATTCTCCGGGTAAAAAAACAAGAACATCACCTTCATGTTGATGAATAGCTGTTTTAATACATTGAATGGTGGATTGTGGCAAAATAGTTCGATCTGTTTCAGAGGTATATTTTATTTCGACCGGATAACTTTTACCTTTTCCTGAAATATATGACGTATTAAGCTTTTCACTTATCTCTAACGTGTTTAGAGTTGCCGACATGATGAGTAAACGTAAGTCGGGTCGTAATACATCTTGACAATTTTTAGCAAGTGCCAAAGCAAGATCCGCATGTATACTCCGCTCATGAAATTCATCAAAAATAATCATTCCCACTTCCTCTAGGGCATTATCCGACAATAACATATTGCTTAAAATTCCTTCGGTAACCACTTCTAATCTTGTTTTCTTCGAAACTTTCGTATCGAATCGTATTCTATATCCTATGCTATTTCCAACCTCCTCATTCAATAAGAATGCTAACCGTTCAGCTACTAGTTTTGCAGCAATTCTTCTAGGTTCCAATAAAATGATTTTCTTATTTCCTAACCACGATTCCTCTAAAAAGAATAAAGGCAACCAAGTGCTTTTTCCTGATCCAGTAGGAGCATTTAACACAAGCGTATTATGGGTTTTTAAATGGTTTAATACCTCCGGCAATATTTCTTCTATAGGATATTTTATATTTTTAAACATGGCAGGCCCTTTACCAATAAAAAAGCTCCGTTAATAATACTATTAACGGAGCTGTAAATTAAAAATTAGAAAGAATTATTTTACGATATATAAATCTATTGTTTTTAATACTAAACCTTTTTTATCAAACACTTGTAAGATATAAGTTTGACTAGTCACATTTTTTAACTCTAATATAGTTCTATACCCGGTAATGTTTTCTCGCATTATTTCTCGTCCTTGTAAGTCAATGATTCGAACAAACATACCTTCGGAAGTCTCATTTGTTTCTAAAGAAACAACACCTTGAGAAGGATTCGGATACACTATCCATAATGGATTGTTTTGTTCCGTTAAACGTACAATAATGGTATCGCAATTTACTACATTAATAGTCCATAAAGCAGTATCTTCTAAACATAAACTGTTTCCTACTTCGTAATATACCATATATGTTGTAGAATCATTTACAGCTGTTGGGTCAAATATAGAGCCTGTAAGACCACCGCTTGGTGTTGTTTCAAACCAATTACCACCTAAGGTGGTAGATGAATGCAACATGCTATTTAAATCAAGAGCTGTAGCATTGTGGCAAATGGTGATATTAGTATCTATTCCGGCATTGGCGGTTGACTGTATAGATAATGTGCTCATAACAATACTATCGCAACCGGTAATCGTTTGTAAAGTATCATAATATATACCTGGTGTGTTTTGATATGACCCTCCCAACATAATGCTATCTCCACTGCAAATAGAAACATTTACCGGAGTTACAACAGGTGCGATAATTTGTAAGGTAGTTTCAATAATACTATCGCAACCGGCAATTGTTTGTAAGGTATCGTAATACATACCCGCTGAGTTTTGATATGATCCACCTAACATAATGCTGTCGCCACTACAAATAGAAACATTTACCGGAGTTACAATAGGTGCAATAATTTGTAAGGTAGTTTCAATAATACTATCACAACCCGCAACAGACAGTAAGGTATCGTAATACATACCCGCTGAGTTTTGATATGATCCACCTAACATAATGCTGTCGCCACTACAAATAGAAACATTTACCGGAGTTACAATAGGTGCAATAATTTGTAAGGTAGTTTCAATAATACTATCACAACCCGCAACAGACAGTAAGGTATCATAATACATCCCAGGGGTGTTTTGGTAAGCACCACCTAACATAATACTATCGCCAGCACATATAGATATATTTTTAGTCACATTATATAACGGAAGTGCCGTAAATGAAATGGTAAGCGCATTACTTTCACATCCGTCAACACTTTGGGTTACATAATAACTCAATGAAGAATCCAACATAAAAGTCCATATACTATCTCCATAAATTGAATCGGTTAAAGCTATATTACTATACCAAGTAATTACAGCTCCTGAATCAGCATGAATGGTAACTGGACCTACTATACCTCCTTTGCATACAGATGTATTCCCTGAATATGTTGGAATTGAAGGCGCATTGGATTCAGGAATATAAAAAGTAACAGGTGCAGAAGGACAACCATTATTAGAAGTAACCTGTAACGTGTAGTTACCCGATGGTTTATTAAATAAATTTTGTTGTGTTCCTACAATATTTCCTAATGCATCTTTCCATTGATAGCTGTAAGGCATAGAAAATGCTGGATCGTTTAACTGAACTCCTACAATATTTCCCGTACTTCCATTACATGCTGTTGGGTTAATGGTAGCTGAAGATGGAATAATATCAATTTTAGTAACCTGTATAAATTGTAAGTTTTGATTACTTCCGCATCCATTCGTTACCGTTAATTCTACCGGAATAAAACCAGCAGTATCATATGTTATTACAGGAAATGGGTTGCTTGAAGTAGTTCCGTTGCCAAAATCCCAAAAATATTGATACGAAGGCTCGTAATCCGATGGGAAAAATGAAATACTATCGTTTGCACACTGATTAAAACCTCCTGAGTTAAAAAACCATGCATTAGGTATGCTATTTCCACCAGTATAGAAGGTAATTTGAAAAGTTGTATCTATTCCACAACCAGTAGTAATGGTTACTTGTGGGGTATATAACCCTACAGTATCAAAAGCGTGGGTAACAACATTACCTGTATCGTTAGGTTTACCATCACCCCAATTCCAAATCGCCTGAACTCCTCCTATTGCGAAAAAGGTAGCAAGGTCGCCCGGACAAACCATTCCTGAGTCTGCATCTGCTTCTACAATAAAAAATGGCATAGGATTGCTAGTGCTAACCATAATGACACCATTTACATCTTGTGTATTACCACATTCATTTACCGCCTGAAAAGTATAATTATACATTCCTGGAGTTGTATAAGCATGTATCGCTGTAACCTCTGGCTGAAGTAGCGGATTGTTTCCAGGCACATTGTATACCGAATCTCCATCTCCAAACCAGATATTAAAAGTGTAGTTTTCATAATCCTCCATACTTGATCCATCTACAAAGAAATACACTTGTTCATTAGGACATATGCTGGGTGGTAATGCCATTAAACTTAAATTTGGAGCAATGGTTGAGTCAACCAATACATATAAATAAGCCGTATCAACTCCTAAACAATTATTTGTAGCAATATACATAACCGTGTATAATCCGTTAGATGTATAGGTATGTGTTGGTTCTTTAATGGCAGATACATTTCCATCACCAAAACTCCACGAATGTTGTACATCACCCCATGTAAAGTTTGCAAATTCAACTGGAAGATTTGGACAAATTTTTAAGGTGTCGCTAAACCATGGATTGCTTTTAAAGGTTATTTGAGCAAAAGGGGTGTTAGACGGATTATAGTTTACAACTACTGTATAATTTGCTGTGTCTGAATTTCCGCAACCATTCATTACAATTAATTCAATATTATAGGTTCCGGTATCTGCATATGTATAATTAAAGCTTGGGTTGCCAATAATAATAGTTCCATCATCTAAATTCCAATAGGTTGTGCCTACTTCAAAGGATGAAAAACTAACCATTTCGTTTGGACATACATTATTTGGAAAAACAAAAGCGTTAGTCGCGTTTGGAAAAATACTGTCTTTAACCTGAAAAAACAAGGTGTCGGTTCCAACGCCTCCACAAAAATCGGTTAATTGTAAAATTACCGGATAAACACCTATTGAGTCAAAAGCATAGCTTGGGTTAGCAATTGATGAGGTTGATCCATCTGGAAATGTCCATGCATACGTTGAACCCCAAATATTGCTATTAAAATTTACCATATCCCCAGCACAAGCACTCGAAGCATTGGCAAAGATTGAAAATATAGGTGTGTTTATTTCAATTTTTATTGTTCCACTTATTGTATCAATACAATCACCATATACGATACCTTGAAATACATATTGGCCAGTATCTGGATAAGCATAATTTAAAAATAAATTAGAAACAAGTAATGTGTCTTTTCCGTTTCCAAAATTCCAGTAAATTGAGTCTATATTGTAGTTGGTTTGAATAAAAAAGTTTACATCAGTTCCCGGACAAAATGAAGCTCCAGACCAAGGACTAAAAAAATTTACGCCTTTTACTTCTATAAAATCGGAGTACGAACCTTTAAAAAAACCGCTTGAATCAGCAACTACTTCAACCTGAAAAGTTCCAGGAAAGGTATACGTATGTTGTGCATGGTATCCTACATAATTATTTCCATCTCCAAAATTCCAAAAAAACTGAAGACCTGTAGTATCTACTCCATTTATATCACTAATGTTTGTAAATCCAGCCGATGTAGTTGACATACAAATGCTGGGTGAATTTGGAACAAATTGTACCTGAGCATAAAGTGCACTGGCAAATACTAAGTTGAATACAGTAAAAAGTTTTTTCATAAGCAGATTTTTTAACATTCGCAATAATATATACTATGCCATTGATTTTTTTTAATTTTTAAAAAAGTATTAAACAATGATTTGTTAAAAACACAAAAAAAATATTTTCAACTAAGTATACTCAAGACTAATACATTTGAATTTTAATTCAATAAGAAGATTGTTTTGTATTAATTTATACCTTTATCAACACTAAATAAATTCTATTCATCATGATAGAAAAACAAATGAATATTGCCGCCAAATATCGTTTAAAATATGTATTAATTATTATAGGTTTCTTTTATTTAATGACGCAAATCATACATATTATATTGCCCTTAATTTTTGCGATATTATTATCTATTTTATTGCTTCCGGTAGTTGATTTTTTCACCCGTAAACTCAAGTTTAATAAGCTTATATCCATTATTAGTTCTTTGGTCATTTTTATAATGGTTGCTTTGGGGGTATTATTACTTATTGCCTCTGAATTGCGTTCTTTTATAAATGAATGGCCAATTATTAAAACAAATGTTCTTATTCATTTTGAAGATTTACAACAATGGGTTAATAAAACTATTAATATTAATTATTTAATTGAACAAGGATACTTAAAACAGATGACCGAAAAAGGGCTAGAAGAAGCAGGGAAATATTTAGGTGATTTTATTGGTTCATTTACAGATGTATTTTTAAACCTAGTCATAATTCCAATTTATACGTTTTTACTGTTATGGTATAAAAAAATATTTGTTAACGCAATTTACCAATGGTTTAACGAGCATAACCACACGATTATTACTCGTATTTTTATGGATGTTAAAAAAATTATACGAAATTATATGAACGGACTACTTTTAGAAATGCTTATTGTTTCGGCATTGGTTTCAACAGGATTTTATTTCATAGGAATAAAACAATTTTTATTTTTAGGTTTAGTAACCGGTATATTAAATGCAATTCCTTATTTAGGAATTTTAATGGCTAGTTTGTTAAGCATGGCTGTAGCATTAGCAGGCAGTCCTGAAATTACCATTTTGGGGGCGGTATTAATAGTTATATTGGCTGTACAAATTTTGGATAATAATTTTTTAGTACCAAAAATTATTGGTTCGCAAGTTCGTTTAAATGCATTGGTTACCATGTTGGGTATAATTGTTGGAGGTATTATTTCAGGAATTGCAGGAATGTTTTTAGCAATTCCCTTATTGGCTATGAGTAAAGTAATATTCGATAATATATATGATCTTAAACCTTTAGGTTATATAATGGGTGAAGAAGAATAATCTTTTTTACTTTTTAAAAACAATTTATTCTATTTTTGTTTACACATGGTATACGTTTCTCTATTTTTAAACATGTTTTTAAGCAATAACTCAATGAAAAAAACGATTTATATAATTTTATTCATATTTTCAAATTCTTCTTTTTATTCACAAAATGTAAATGGTTCAATTAAAAAATTAGAAACTTTGTTGCGCACTATCGATATGTTTTATGTTGATACAGTGGATGTACATAAAATCGTTGAAGATGCTATTGTACATGTCCTAGATCAACTCGATCCGCATTCAGTATACATTCCTAAAGATGAGGTTCAAAAAGCCAATGAGCCCTTATCCGGTAATTTTGAGGGGATTGGAGTTTCCTTTAATATTTTAAACGATACCATTTTTGTGGTTTCACCTATAATAGGAGGACCATCTGAAAAGTTGGGGATACTTTCGGGAGATAAAATTATAAAAATAGACCAAGAATTAGTAGCCGGTGTGGGTATAAAAAATAGTGATGTTTTTAAACGATTACGAGGAAAAAAAGGAACTAAAGTAGTGGTATCGATATTGCGCAAAGGAGAAAAAGATTTCATTGATTTTACCATTACCAGAGATAAAATTCCGATATACAGTATTGATGCCAGTTATATGGTCGATGAACAAACCGGTTATATTAAGCTGAGCCGTTTTGCACAAACTACTATGGATGAAATAACCACCAAAATGAGCGAGTTAAAAGCGCAAGGCATGCAAAAATTAATTTTAGATTTAACCAACAATAGCGGAGGTTATTTACATATCGCCAATCAACTTTCGGATGAGTTTTTATCGGAGCGAAAAATGATTGTATATACCGAGGGGAAAAGATATCCTAAAAACGAAAGTTTTGCCACACAAAGAGGTCAATTTGAAAAAGGCGAACTGGTTATTATGATTGATGAAGGGTCTGCTTCTGCTAGTGAAATTGTTTCTGGGGCAATACAAGATTGGGATAGAGGACTTATTGTTGGCAGAAGATCCTTTGGAAAAGGCTTGGTTCAAAAACCATACGATTTTTCAGACAGTTCTATGATGAGATTAACCATACAACGATATTACACACCTTCTGGCAGATGCATACAAAAACCATACGAAGAATATAACGATGATTTTTCAAATCGATTCGAAAAGGGCGAGTTGTTTTATTTAGATAGCATAAAAACTTCAGATTCGTTAGTGTATTATACTAAAAACGGTCGAAGAGTATATGGTGGAGGAGGAATTATTCCGGATGTTTTTGTCCCCTTAGATACTACCTATAATACTAAATTTTATCGAGATGTATTGCGTAAAGGCTTGTTAAACTCTTATTCTTTGAATTATTTAGATAAGTCTAGAAAAGATTTAATAAAACAATATCCCGACTATAAAAAGTTTACCACAGGATATTATATTGATGATTCATTGTGGAATAATTTTTTAGCAGAAGCTGAAAAAGAAGGAGTTGAAAAAAATGAAGAACAAATAGAGATTTCCAAAAAAGTAATGCAAATACATTTAAAAGGGTTAATCGCGAGAGGTTTATATGGTGAAAGTGCTTATTTTTACATAAGTAATTCAGTAAATCCTATTTATCAAAAAGCGGTAGAGTTATTAAATAAACCCGGATATTATGATAGGTTTCAATTAGCTGAGTGAATACTCGGTATTTTAAACAAAATGAATACTTTTGTATAAGTTATGTCTATTTTAATTTATATTAAATTTTATGAAGGATAATATTAAAATTGTTTTATTGTCTATTATCGCAGGAACATTGCTGTATCAAAATTTTTTCAATGCTGAGCAATCCGAATCTGTTGCATCGCCTCAAAATATAGATACTCATAATCATACAGAACAAAGTAAAAGCATTCCTGAACAAACATCAAATCAACCTAAAACAACCCTTTCGTTTAAAGAATTGGAGTATAATTTCGGTAAAATAAAACAAGACTCAGAAAATAAACATTTATTTGTATTTACAAATACCGGTAATGAGCCATTAATTATTTCAAGCGCACAAGGTTCCTGTGGTTGTACCGTTCCAAAGTATCCAAAAGATCCTATACCTCCAGGTAAAAGCGGAGAAATTGAAGTTGTATATTCTCCTGGAAAACAACAAGGAAAACAAACTAAAACAGTTACTATTACAGCGAATACTGAACCAAATACAACACAATTAAAAATTTCTGCCGAAGTAGAGGTGGTTGAATAATGAGCCATTTTTTTAAACTATGATGAATTTTACTATATGAAAAAAATATTAATTACAGGAGGAGCCGGGTTTATTGGAAGTCACCTTACGAAAGGATTATTAGAAAAAGGATATCAAGTTATCGTTTACGATAACTTATTGCGCGGAAATAAATTGGATAAAGAAGTGCTTTCAAAAATCACCTTTATTAAAGCAGACGTTCGGGATTACGTTTTGCTTAACGAAGCGGCTAGAGGTTGCGATGTTATTTTCCATTTTGCCGCTATTTTAGGGGTGGATATTGTAGCTGATAATCCCATTGAAACAATGGATGTTGAAACCATAGGCATGAGAAATGTAGCAAATGCAGCCATAGAAAATGGAATTAAAAAAATATTATATGCTTCAACCAGTGGAATATACGGACATACGGCTATTGAAAAAGCCGTAGATGAAGAAATACAGGTTGATCCCAGAACCAGCTATGCAATGGCTAAACGATATAATGAAATATATTTGGCCGCATTACATGAAGAAAAAGGAATTGACACTATATCACTTCGTTTTTTTAATGTGTATGGAGATAAACAAGATACCCGAATGGTTATTCCTCGATTTTTCGATCAGGCCATAAAAGGAGAACCCATTACAGTATTTGGTACAGGTAAACAAACTCGAGATTTTACCTATATTGATGACACTGTAAAATCATGCATTTTGCTTATGGAAAAAGTTCAAGGAAATGGTATTTTTAACATTGCCAACGAGAATGAAGGATGTATTGAAGATTTAGCAATTACCATTAAAAAAATTACACAATCGAACTCTGAAATAAAATACATTGAAGCCCCTAAAAAGAGATATGATTATGAGGTAGAAAGAAGGGTGGGGAGCTCGGAAAAACTATATAAAGCTATTGGATATAAACCAGACACTAAGTTGGAAAATGGATTAAGTGCTATACTTAATAAATCGTTTCAAATATCAGAATAAATAGTGCCATTGAATTAACAATTCGCTGTAATCTCATCCACTATTATTTGAATGTCTTCCCAACTGTATCCTTTTCGTAACATGTATTGTGTAATTTTTAATTTCCGTGTAGTTAAAGGTTGATGTATTAAAAGTTCGTTTTTCTTTCGAATTAAACGAATAATTTTCTGTCTTTGTATTTCTACATCTACTATCTGTAAAGCTTTAGAAATGCTATAGCTGGATATATTCTTGCGTTTTAACTCAAGGGTTATTTTTGCAATACTCCAACTACTCAAGCTTATTTTATCATGAACATACGCTTTTGCAAATCGCTCTTCATTCACAAAATTTAATGAAATTAAATCCGATATTATTTGGTTTGCTTCATGTAAAGAAGTGCCCCATTGCATAAGCTTTTTAAAAATATCTTGTTGACAATACTCCTTTTTAGCACAGAGCTTCATTGCTCTATTTAACAAAAGTTTTTTTTTGCTTGAGTTATTTTGATTTATAGGCACTACTTTTTACAGTATATAAAGCATCATTAACCTATTTTTGCACCATTCATAATGCCTTTTTCAGAATCCTTAATAAAATTCAGGATTTTTAATTTTTCTTCACTAAAAGGTATATCTTGCTCAACAACATGAATTGCTTTTGAAATATTGGAATGTTGCACATAGATAATTCTATATAAATCTTCTATTTGGCGGATGATGTCGTTGTTAAAACCCCTTCGTTTCATTCCAATGCTATTGATGCCTAAATACGATAAAGGTTCTCTTCCGGCTTTTACATATGGGGGAATATTTTTTCGCACTAACGATGCTCCGGTTACAAAACTATGTTCTCCAATTCTTACAAACTGTTGTACTGCTACCAATCCTTCTAAAATAGCGTAATCTTCTAAGGTAACATGCCCGGCTAAATTAACACAATTGGCTAAAATACAATAGTCTCCTACAAAGCAATCATGAGCAATATGAACATACGCCATGAGTAAACAATGACTTCCGACTTTGGTTTTATAGCGGTCTTTTGTTCCTCTGTTAATGGTTACACATTCTCGAATGGTTGTAAAATCTCCAATTTCTACGGTGGTATCTTCACCATCAAACTTTAAGTCTTGAGGAATGGCAGAAATTACTGCTCCGGGAAATATTTTACAATTTTTACCAATTCGGGCCCCATTAAAAATAGTTACATTTGGGCCAATCCACGTATTATCTCCTATAATCACATTTTTATCGATATACGAAAATGGTTCAATCGTTACATTTAATCCAATTTTCGCTTCGGGATGAATATATGTATTCATACATTATTTTTCTTTAACAATTTGAGCCATTAATTCTCCCTCTGCTACTAAGGTGTTTTGAACGTATGCTGTAGCTTTCATATATACAACACCGTGACGTACCGGTTTTAATAAATCCATACACAAAATTAATGTATCACCGGGAACTACTTTTTGTTTAAATTTAAATTGATCAATTTTCATAAAGTAGGTTAGGTAGTTTTCTGGGTCGGAAACCTGGCTTAATGCCAGTATTCCACCTGTTTGAGCTAAGGCTTCTACAATTAATACCCCTGGCATAATAGGCATTCCCGGAAAATGTCCTTGAAAAAAACTTTCTGTTCCGGTTACATTTTTAATACCAACCACTCGTTCAGTGTTAAGCTCAACAATTCGGTCGACCAATAAAAAAGGATAACGATGTGGAATAAGCTTTTGAATTTCTGTAATATTTTTTACGGTGTTTTGTAAATTAAAAACTGGGCTTGACTTTTTTTGTTTTTTTATTGCAGCTTTTAAAAGGCGTGCAAATTCAATATTGCTTTTATGCCCGGGTCGAGCGGCTAAAATGTGAGCTTTAATGGGGGCTCCAATTAAAGAAATATCGCCCACAATATCTAACAGTTTGTGACGGGCAGGCTCATTTTCGTAACGAAGCTGAATATTATTTAACATGCCAATTCCTTGAACATCAATATTAGGTTTGTTAAATAAAACTTTTAACTCCTGTAATTTTTGCTCCGAAACTTTTTGATCAACCATTACAATGGCATTGTCTATATCTCCACCCTTAATCAACCCTTTTTTATATAAAAACTCAATTTCTCTTAAAAAAACAAAGGTTCTGCAATTACTAATTTCTTCTTTAAACTCTCGTATGTTATACATACTGGCATGTTGAGTTCCAAGTAATGGCGAGTTATAATCTACCATAACCGTTACGCGCATTTCAGAGTCGGGTACAGCTAAAATCTCAGCTTTTTTCTCAATATTTTCGTATTTAATGTTTTCATGCAATACAAAATAGTTTTTAGTAGCTTGTTGATTTACAATACCAGCTTCTAAAATTTTTTCTACAAAAATTTTAGAACTTCCATCAAGAATAGGAATTTCTTCTCCCGATAATTCTATGATGGCATTATCAATTTCTAACCCATATAAAGCGGCTAAAATATGCTCTGTTGTATATATTCTTACGTTTTCGTATTCAAGGGTAGTACCTCGTTCGGTGTCAACTACATAGTCAACATCTGCTTTTATTACTGGATGGTTTTCTAAATCTGTTCTAATAAATTTATAACCATAATTTTCAGGGGCCGGACAAACCGACATTTTTACCGTTTTTCCGGTGTGTAATCCTTTTCCTTCAACAGAAAAAGATTGCTTTAATGTTTTTTGAAAATCACTCATGCCTTAATTTCAGCTTACTAAAATAGTAAAATAGCGTTGGATATGTAAAATATGAATTAAATTTTGCTGTTTAGAGATTGTTTTAAATGGTCTATTTCTTTTTTTAAAGAGGGTAAATTTTTAAATAAAACATACGATCTTTTGTATTCACTAATTTCAAATGCCGGAGAGCCTTGATAAATAGCATTTGTCTTATCTATGGTTGATCCAATACCCGATTGGGCAGCAATTTTAGTGTTATCGGCTATTTTTAAATGCCCAACAATTCCTACCTGACCACCAATCATACAGTTTTTACCTATTTTTGTAGAACCTGCGATGCCGGTTTGTGCTGCAATTACTGTGTTTTCACCAATTTCAACATTATGAGCAACTTGTATTAAATTGTCTAATTTAACGCCTGTTCTAATAATGGTAGAACCCACGGTAGCTTTATCGATGGTTGTGTTTGCTCCAATTTCAACATAATCTTCAATAATTACATTTCCAATATGTGTAATTTTTTCATAATTGTTTTCCTGATTGGGAGTAAATCCAAATCCATCTCCTCCTATTACACATCCAGCTTGAATAATTACATCTTTACCAATTTTACACCCTGAATATATTTTTACACCCGGATATAACACGGTATTATCTCCAATCAATACATGATCCCCTATATAACACCCGGGAAAAATTTTTACGTTTTTTCCAATTGTAACATGATTGCCAAAATATGCAAAAGCACCTATGTACGAAGCTTTAGAAATATCAGTTTCTTCTCCGGTAAAAACAGGAGATTCTATTCCTGTTTTATTTGGGATTAATTTAGATGCATAAAAATTGATCAGCTTAGAAAAAGTAACTCTTGCATCTTTTACACGAATTAAACAAGCTTTTAATGAAGCTTTATCTACTAAAAAATCTTCATTTAAAATGATAATTGAAGCTTGCGTAGTATATATGTATGGCAGGTATTTTTGATGCGCTAAAAAAGAGAGAGCGTTAGGAGCACCTTCTTCTATTTTACAAAGGCTATTTACTAGAGTATTTTCATCTCCTTCAACAATACCTCCTACTATTTTAGCCAATTCTTTGGCCGAAATTTCAAACATAAATTAAATGCGACAAATATAATGTTTGTTATTCAATCAAAAAGTTAATATTTATTTAATCTAATATTTATTTTAAAATAACATACAGAATATTTAACGTATTCCATTTATCATATATATATAACCGATTATAAAACTAAATATACCATTCATTCATTTTACCTAGTATTAAGAGGTCATAATTTGTATTTTGTGTTGAATAACCATTAAAAAGAATACATATGAAACCAAAACAAACCTTTTTATTGGTAGGCTTAAGTTTAAGTTTATCGATAACACATGCTCAGGATTTTAAAACCTTAGATGTAAATAATATTTCGGCAACTTTTAATAACTCCGGATCATTGTTTTGGGATCAAACTAGCAGTCCTCAGTTTGAAGCTCCTAAAGGTAATGGTATTCACAGTATTTTTGCTTCGGCTTTATGGGTGGGAGGGTTAGACTCTGACAGTTCTCTTCGATTGGCTGCATCAAGATTTAATCAACCCGGTAAAGACTTTTACCCTGGACCGGTTATGGATTCTATGTATTATGCTTCGGAACAACCTAAATTTGATCGTATATTTACCATACGTTGCTCTCAAATTGACACCTTTTTACAGTATTTGGCTTGCTTAAATGATCCTTTATGCGATACTTCTACAAGTTTTGCGGGTTATACTCCACCACTTGACATTCTTGACTATCCCGGAAATGGAGACACCACTTTAGGGCAGGCGTTTACATTAGCTCCATTTGTTGATGTAAATGCAAACGGTGTGTATGAACCTTTTTTAGGTGATTATCCATATATTGAAAGAGGAGATGTAATGTTGTATTTTATGTTAAACGATGACGATACGCATGGAGAAACCGGAGGAAAATCCATGAAGCTGGAAGTACATGTGCAGGCCTATGCATACCAAATGAGCTTTAACGATGGTTTAAACCATAGTGTTTTTGTACACTACACACTAATTAACAGGTCAACACAAGCATACCAAAATTGTTTTACAGGAATTTGGACAGATTTTGATTTAGGAAATTATAACGATGATTATATAGGATGTGCTCCAAAACAAAACATGTATTTTGCTTACAATGGCGATGCTTTTGATGAAACATCTGCAGGTGCTCTAGGATATGAAAATTTATTAGCGGCTCAAGGCGTGGTATTTTTAAATGGACCATATTTAGATGCTAATGGAACGGATGATGCTCCTTTGCAAATGATTCCGGGGCTATATAACGGATTTGGCTTTGGAGATGGGATTGTAGACAACGAGCGATTGGGAATGAGTAGTTTTATGTACTACAACAATTCTGGGTCCGTATCTGCAACCAATGCCCCTACAACAGATCCCGACTTTTACAACTATATGCAAAGTACATTTAAAGATGGGTCAAAGGCGGTATTTGGTGGAACAGGTTATACTACCGGATGCAATGCGCCATTTTCATGTGTCGATGCCGCGTATGTGTATACAGGAATAGAAGATCCTATAGGATTAGGAACAGGGGGACTTGTTCAGCCTGAAATTTGGGATGAATCTACTTCGATAAATGCACCCGGGGACAGAAGAGGAATTGGAGCTATGGGACCCTTTACCTTTTTACCAGGTCAATCTCAACACGTTGAACTAGCCTATGTATTTGCTCGCTTAGATACCGCAACCTCTAATCCATATAATGCTGTTGAAAAGCTTAAACAATATGTTCAAGGATTACCCACTATCGAAAACTTGCCCAAATGTTCAATATTAGGAGGAGTGCCGCTTTCTGTCGGAAAAGTAATAACCAAAGCGACTATTTCGGTGATGCCTAATCCGTCAACAAATGGTGTTTTCACTATAATTTCTGAACAAAACATACCTTTTGAAGTATTAGATATGTATGGCAAAGTAATATTAAAAGGAGTAACCTCACAAAACAATTCATTGCTTGATATATCATTTGCTGCTGATGGTATGTATATATTAAAAACACAAAACTATTCTCAAAAATTGCTTATATCTAAGTAATTAATGTTTACCATCCAAGAGGTGTGTTGTACAACACACCTCTTGGAATTTAATTAGATTCCTAAATTCCTAAAACGTAAAGAAAATTAAATAAAACCTTTTGCAATAGCACGCGCCTCTTCGTTGCTTTGTATATAAGTATTTAAATCGGGGTTTTTTACAAAGGGCGCTTTTTCTATGGTTTTTTGAATAATTTTTGGAATTTCTAAAAAGGGTATTTTAGCTTCTAAAAATGCCTGAACGGCTATTTCGTTGGCGGCATTTAAAACACACGGAATATTTCCTCCTAGTTTCATAGCTTCGTATGCTAAAGATAAACATGTAAATACTTCCGTATTTGGGGTTTCAAAGGTTAATTGAGGGTATTTTAAAAAATTAAACCGCTCAAAATCAGTTTTGTGCCTAAATGGATAACTTAGCGCATATAATATGGGTAACTTCATATCAGGCAACCCCATTTGTGCTTTAATGCTTCCGTCTTCAAATTGCACTAAAGAGTGTATGATCGACTGTGGATGCACTACTACTTCTATTTGCGTGGGTTGTAAGTTAAAAAGCCATTTTGCTTCTATTACTTCAAGTCCTTTATTCATAAGAGTTGCAGAATCGACCGTAATTTTAGCCCCCATATTCCAATTTGGGTGCTTTAATGCATCAGAAGCAACTACATGTTTTAACTCTTCAGCTGTTCTGCCTCTAAATGGACCCCCAGAAGCTGTTAAAATTATTTTTTCAATGTTATTAAAGGATTCTCCGGTTAAACATTGAAAAATAGCAGAATGTTCAGAATCTACCGGAAGAATAGAAACGCCATATTCTTTTGCTAATTTGGTTATTAAATCGCCTGCTACCACCAGGGTTTCTTTATTAGCTAAGGCAATATCTTTGCGTGCTTTAATAGCTGAAATAACAGGCTTTAGACCCGAATAACCAACCATAGAAGCCAATACTATATCTATGCTTTGCATAGTTACAATTTGGCTAATTGATTCTTCTCCACAAAATACCTTAATATTTTCTGACCACAAGGCATTTTTTACATGTTCATATTTCGATTCATCGCCAATGACTACCGCATTTGGCTTACATTCAATAGCCTGTTTAATAAGTAAAGCATCGTTTGAATAGGCTGTTAATACTTCAACAATAAATTCATCAGGATAATTTTTTACTACTTCAATTGCTTGAGTTCCGATAGAACCTGTTGAGCCTAGAATGGCAATGTGTTTGGGCTTCATTACACAAAAGTATATGATAATTTAGTTAAATAAATAATGTAAATAAATTTAAATTAGTAGTGAATTTATATTTTTATATGCTGATCATAATTAGGTATAGCATATTAACTATAATAGGGTTAGTGTATAGTATTTAAAATGAATAAACTTTTTGTTACACTTTGTTTACTGTATAGTTTGTGCTTAAATAGTCAGGTAAGCATAGGGTTTACTATTGGAGGCATAGGGTATCACCCAAAAAATAAATCTAATCATTCGTATTACAAATGGAAAATAGATAAAAAAGGAAAATTTGTTGGTTATGCTGGGATAAGTATTTTTTTAACATATAAAGTAAATAATTACATTGGATTTAAATTACTTCAAGGCTTAGTTTTTCATGATTGTGCAGGAAAATTTGCAGGCATAAGCCATGTGGGGATAAATTTATATGACGATATTATAGGGTTTAAATTTAAAAGAGATGCATTAAGTATGAGTGTTGGGCCATTTTGGTATTATAGAAAAAATTGGATGAAAATACCCGAATACATTCATGACTCAACATTTATTAGGCTTTCAAAAACAAAAAAATGGGAATCACTTTTTGTGTGGTATGGAGGACAAATTGAATATATTCATACGTTCAACAACCATAAAAATTTCGCATTAAATATATTACCAGCATACCCTTACCTATATACATTTGGCGTTGGAGAAGTTGTGAGATACCCTCAACAATGAATGCTATTTTGTTGAAGTTTTCAACTTTTTAATATTAATATCATTTTACATGTTCATAATATCGTAAAAAAGAAAAATATATTTTTCGGTGTTCAATCGTGGTATTATTATGCAAAACAAAACATCTAAAATTTTAAGAACAAACTCACTAAGTGGATTAGCGTCAAGTAAAACCATTACCATTAATAACCTACGTGAGTGGCAAATATCGGGCGAAAACTTAAGTCGGGAACAGATAAAAGCTTTAGAAATTTTTGATACATATGCCAACGATTTATTAGATAATGCTACGAGTGATGCCGATTTTCAAAAAAAATATATGGAAATAACTTCACTATCTAACTTAACTCCATACGAAGAGTTTTTAAAAGACAAGTATCATTTGAAATAATACTCAAATGAGCTATTAAACATGAATTCTTTGTACATATTCCTATCTATTATAGGATACTTTTTTGTTCTATTTCTAATCTCAATATTTACCTCTAAAAAAGCCGACAACACCACTTTTTTTAGCGCAAACAGAAGTTCCCCTTGGTATTTAGTGGCGTATGGGATGATTGGAGCTTCATTATCCGGCTTAACTTTTTTATCCATACCAGGTGCTGTAAAAAGCGATAGTTTTTCGTATATGCAAATTGTATTTGGGTATTTTTTCGGATACGTTATCATTTCTCAAATTTTACTTCCTATTTATTATAAAAATAATTTAGTTTCCATTTATACATACATTGAAGAGCGTTTTGGTAAATGGTCTTATAAAACGGCTGCCATAACTTTTTTAGTTTCGCGTATGCTGGGTTCTTCTTTGCGAATGTATTTAGTGGCATTAGTTTTAGACCATGTTCTTATTAAACCCTTACAATGGGATGTGCCTTTTGCAGTAACCGTATTAATTAGCATTGCCTTGGTTTGGGTATATACCTTTAAAGGAGGTATTAAAACAATTGTTTTTACAGATACCCTTCAAACTACTTTTATGATTCTATCGGTAGTTTGCACTATTTATTTTATTGCTCAAGCTATGCATTTAAATATTGGGGACTTATTCATTAAAATTCAACAACAATCGTACTCCAAAATATTTTTTATTCATGATATAAACGACTCTAAACATTTCATTAAAAACTTTTTATCCGGAGTGTTTATTACAGTAGTCATGACTGGTTTAGATCAAGATATGATGCAGAAAAATCTGACCTGCAAAAATCTGCAAGAATCGCAAAAAAATATGCGTTGGTTTAGTGTTGTACTGGTGGTTATAAATTATGTGTTTTTGTGCTTTGGTGCAGCATTGTTTATGTTTTCAGAATATATTTCATTTCCAATTCCTGAAAAAACAGATTTATTATTTTCTTCATTGGCATTTAGCCATTACTTACCGGGTATAACTGCATTTTTATTTATAATTGGACTTATTGCTGCCGCATATTCATCGGCCGATTCGGCATTAACTGCTATGACAACTTCTGTTTGCTACGATATTTTAGGGGTTAGAGAAAATAATCATAAATCCATTAACATTCGAAAGCTAACCCATATATTGGTTTCTATAACCAGTGTGCTGGTGATTTTACTAATACATCAAATTCAAGCTCCCAATGCCATTAGTATATTATTAAAAATAGCAGGGTATACTTATGGACCATTATTGGGTTTGTTTGCATTTGGTATATTTACCAAAAAAAAACTGGCAGAACCTTTGGTTCCCATTATTTTTATATTATCTCCCTTGGCTTGTTATCTATTAAAAGAATTTGAGCGCGTTATATTTAGCCATTATACAATAGGCTTTGAATTATTGCTCATTAACGGCCTGTTAACCTACATCCTGTTATGGACAGTTTCAAAAAAGTAAATCGCTGTATAAATAATCATACAAAAAATTTAAACAGAGCGGTATTGTTAAATATAGCTTTGAGCATTTTAATATTTTTTGTTTAAGAAAAATACAACCCGTTCAACCATTAGCATCTTTTTTAATAAACTTTTTATATCGTAAAATCTTTATGCGTATTTAAAATACATCGCCTCAATTTATTTTATTAAATTTGCGTTCTTATTTGTAAATGTATGTTAGGAATAGATACGCTGGTTAAAAAAATTTTTGGAACTAAATCTGCAAAAGATCTTAAATCTATACAACCGTTGGTTGATAAAATAAATGCCGTATACCCGTCTTTTGCAAATATTAGCCATGATGAGTTACGTAATAAAACCCTTGAATTTAAAAACAGAATACAACAAAACATTCAATCAGAACTTAAAAAAATAGAAGAACTTACCGTAAAAACTAATGATTTATTGGTAGATATTAATCAAAAAGAAAATTTATATCGCGAAATCGATGACTTAGAACAATCTATTCGAAAAAAAACAGAAGATTTTTTACTAGAAATTTTACCCGAAGCTTTTGCCGTCATTCGCGAAACAGCTCGAAGATTAAAAAACGGTTCAATTGAAGTAACAGCCAATGAATATGATAAAGAAATAGCCACTAAAAAAGATTGTGTAGAAATTGTACAGGACAAAGCCATTTGGAAAAATACATGGACTGCGGCCGGTACTCAGGTAACTTGGGATATGGTACATTACGATGTGCAATTAATAGGCGGAATTGTTTTACACAGTGGAAAAATAGCCGAAATGGCAACCGGTGAAGGTAAAACCCTGGTGGCTACATTGCCAATTTATTTAAATGCGTTACCCGGAAAAGGAGTTCATGTAGTTACTGTAAACGATTATTTAGCTAAGCGAGATTCGGAATGGATGGGTCCTATATTTGAGTTTCACGGGTTGCGTATCGATTGCATTGATAAACATCAGCCTAACTCACCAGGTAGAAAAAATGCTTACTTAGCCGATATTACGTATGGAACTAATAACGAATTCGGATTCGATTATTTGCGTGATAATATGGCTTCCGGTATTCAGGATTTAGTTCAGCGCAAACATAATTATGCCATTGTAGATGAGGTAGATTCTGTATTAATTGACGATGCAAGAACTCCTTTAATCATTTCAGGTCCAACTCCAAAAGGAGACACTCATGAGTTTAATGAATTTAAACCTAAAGTAGAAAAATTAGTGCGTACTCAAAAAGAATATGTAAATCTTCAGCTTATTGATGCTAAAAAATTACTTACACTGAAACCCGAAGATTTTTCAGATAAAAAAGAGTATGAAAAAAAGCAAAAAGAAGGTTCATTGGCACTTTTACGCGCTTACCGTGGATTACCTAAAAATAAGGCCCTCATAAAATTTTTAAGTGAACCGGGCATTCGTACTATATTACAAAAAACGGAGAATTTTCACATGCAAGATAACAATAAGGAAATGCATAAAGCAGATGCAGAATTGTATTTTGTGATTGATGAAAAAAGCAATAGTATAGATCTTACCGAAAAAGGCTTAGATTTAATTTCAGGAAATACTGAAGATTCAAACTTTTTTGTAGTGCCTGATGTAGGTTCTAGAATGGCTGATATAGAAAAAAGAATTAACAACTCCCAAGAAAAGCTACAGGCTAAAGACGATTTAATGCGTGAATACAGTCAAAAAATTGAGCGAATACATACCATACAACAGTTGCTTAAAGCCTATACGTTGTTTGAACGTGATGTTGAATATGTAATCATGGACGGAAAAGTTAAAATTGTAGATGAACAAACCGGTCGTATTATGGAAGGCAGAAGATACTCTGATGGATTACATCAGGCTATTGAAGCAAAAGAGAACGTAAAAGTTGAAAATGCAACTCAAACATACGCTACCATTACATTACAAAATTATTTTAGAATGTATCATAAGCTTGCCGGGATGACCGGTACAGCCATAACAGAAGCCACAGAATTATGGGAAATTTATAAATTAGATGTGGTTGAAATACCTACCAATAAATCTATACAACGAAAAGATATGGAAGATTTGGTATATAAAACCGACCGTGAAAAATATAACGCCATTATTCAAGAAATTGAAAAATTAGTTGAAGCCAAAAGACCGGTATTGGTGGGAACTACATCGGTTGAAACATCCGAAAAATTAAGCCGCATGCTTAAAATGCGAAATATTAAGCATAATGTACTGAATGCTAAATTACATCAAAAGGAAGCGGAAATTGTTGCCAATGCAGGATATCCCGGAACTGTTACCATTGCAACCAATATGGCAGGAAGGGGAACGGATATTAAGTTAAAAGAAGGGGTAAAAGAAGCCGGAGGTTTAGCTATTATTGGTACTGAACGACATGAGTCAAGAAGGGTTGATAGGCAGTTAAGAGGAAGGGCAGGCCGACAAGGAGATCCGGGTTCTTCTCAGTTTTTTGTTTCATTAGAAGATAATTTAATGCGTTTGTTTGGTTCTGAAAGAATTGCGGCATTAATGGATCGCATGGGGCATAAAGAAGGAGATGTTATACAACATTCTATGATTACTAAATCTATTGAACGCGCTCAAAAGAAAGTAGAAGAAAATAATTTTGGAATTCGTAAAAGATTACTCGAATACGATGATGTAATGAACTCACAACGTGAAGTAATTTATAAAAAAAGACGTCATGCATTATATGAAGATAGGCTTTCCATTGATATATACGATGCTATGTATGATACCGTTGATGCTTTGGTAAAAGAGTATTCTGATTCGCGCGATTATGAAAACTTTAGTTTGGAGGTATTGCGTTTGTTTGGCATAGATGTTCCGCTTTCTGAAGAAGAATTTTTAAAAATTTCAAATAAGGATCTTTCCGAAAAATTATTTACTCTGGTTATTACCCGATATAACCAACGTAAACAAGAGATTGCCGAAAAAGCGTTCCCGGTTATAAAAAATGTATTTGAAGGACAAGGTTCTGGGTACCAAAATATCGTTATTCCTTTTACCGATGGCGTAAAATCATTAGATGTTTTAGCCAACATGAAAAAATGTTATGAAACACAAGGTAAATATGTGCCTGTAGCTCTAGAAAAATCTGTTACATTAGCTTTAATTGACGAGGTTTGGAAAGAACACTTACGTGAGTTGGACGATTTAAAGCAAAACATTCAAGGAGGGGCATCGTATGAGCAAAAAGACCCTTTAATTACGTATAAAATAGAATCGTTTAATTTATTCAAAAAAATGCTCGAAAAAGTGAATCAAGATATTGTTTCTTTTTTATGTAGAGCGGGTTTACCAAATGCTAATCCACAGTCATTAAAGGAAGGCGAACAACAAAGAAGTAATTATCAGAATGTAAAAGTTTCCAGATCGGCTGTTCCAGAATATGCTTCTGATCAAGAACAGGCGAGGAATCAGCAACAAGGTCAAAAAGTAAAACAGCAACCGGTGGTAGTGGAAGAAAAAATTGGCCGAAACGATCCTTGCCCCTGTGGTAGTGGTAAAAAATATAAACAGTGCCACGGATCTGAAGAGTAATTTGTATAGCTTATATAAACCTTTTGCATAATCAATGTATAAACACAACAGATTGTAGCGTATACTTTTTTGCAAACGGTAGAAAAATATTTACAAACCCTTCCCAACGATCGTACGGAGGTTTTTTTAAAACTACGCGATACCATTGCGCAAAATTTACCTAAGGGTTTTGTAGAAACCATACAATATGGAATGATATCGTATGTTGTTCCCCTCTCATTATATCCTCAAGGATATCATGTAAAAGAGCAAACCCCCTTACCGTTTATTAGTATTGCCAATCAAAAAAATCATATAGCTATATACCATTTTGGATTATACAGCAACTCTAATTTGTTAAAATGGTTTATGAATGAGTATCCATTACATTCGGCTCAAAAATTAGATATGGGGAAAAGTTGTATTCGATTTAAACAACCATTTCATATACCGTATACATTCATTGCCTTATTGTGTCAAAAAATGAGTATGGAAGAATGGATACATACCTATGAAGCATCCAGGAATTCGTTAGGAGGTGAATCGTTTTAATTTCATTTTTTAGGTTAAGTTATTCGTTTTTTGTCTACGAACAAACTGTCCTAATTTTTGGGAAGCTTACACACAATTACGTTACAAAATATTGACCTCACGTTCCAGTACTATATTAAATTTTTGGGTAATATCCTGCAATATACGCTCAGATAAATCGTATATCTCTGAACCAGTACTGTTGCCGTAATTCACTATAACCAAGGCCTGTTTTTCGTGCACCCCACACGAACCCATTTTTTTTCCTTTCCATCCGGCCTTTTCTATTAACCACCCGGCCGGTATTTTTACTCCATCCCCAGATTCGTGTCCGGGCATATCGGGAAATGTATTTAATAAGGCTGTATATTGCTGTTGCGTTATTACTGGGTTTTTAAAAAAACTGCCTGCATTTCCTAACACCTTGGGATTAGGAAGTTTGCTGCTGCGAATAGAGCATACGGCATCACTTACTGCTTGTAAACTTAATTCTGTAACCCCCATTTTTTTTAGTTCATCGCGAATGGCTCCATATTCTATATTAAAATGATGATGCTTGTTAAGTTTTACCACAATAGAGGTAATTATATACATGCCTTTAGCGGTTTGTTTAAAAATACTGTCTCTATATCCAAAATGACACTCGGCATTGGTAAATGTTTTTGGTTCACCGGTTTTTACGTGTATGGTTTGCACAGTATGTATTACTTGTTTAATTTCTACTCCATACGCTCCAATATTTTGCATAGGCGCAGCCCCACAATTTCCGGGTATTAGGGATAAATTTTCTACTCCCGAATAATTGTTTTGTATGGTAAAAAGCACAAAATCATGCCAATTTTCACCCGAAGCAACTTGTATATAACAATGGCTAGCATCTTCATTCAAAATTTTAATTCCTTTAAGACTGTTTTTTATAACTAAACCGTTAAAATTTTGCGTAAATAAAACATTGCTGCCCCCTCCTAAAATGAATATTTGTAAATCCCTTTCTTGAGCAAAAGCCAAAACTTCGGGTAATTGTTCTACTGTACGTATATCAACAAAATATTTTGCCTGCACATCAATTCCAAAGGTATTGTATGGTTTTAACGAAATATTTTCGAGTATTTTAGAGTTCATAAATTATGAAGAAGTACGCTAAGTTAAATATATTTGTAAAAAAACATCGTGAAAAAGAAAATATTAATTACCGGAGGAGCCGGGTTTATTGGTTCTCATGTAATTAGGCTGTTTGTTCAAAAATACCCCCAGTACGAAATATTTAATTTGGATAAACTAACCTATGCCGGAAATTTAGAAAATTTAAAAGACATTACCGGTTTACCAAACTACCATTTTATAAAGGGAGATATAGTAGATGGGCCTTTTATAGATTCGCTTTTTTCTCGTTATGCCTTTGATGGAGTAATACATTTAGCAGCCGAATCACATGTAGATAGATCTATATTAAACCCCATGGAATTTATCTACACCAACATCGTAGGAACTGTACATTTATTAAATGCAGCTAAAAAATACTGGAAAGATTCCTATACCGATAAAAGGTTTTATCATGTTTCAACCGATGAAGTATATGGTTCATTACACGATGAAAATACTTTTTTTACGGAAACTACAGCATACGATCCGCAAAGCCCATATTCTGCATCTAAAGCATCTTCCGATCATTTTGTTAGAGCTTACGGAAATACCTATGGTTTGCCTTATGTAATTAGTAATTGTTCTAATAATTACGGCCCCAATCAATTTCCAGAAAAATTAATACCATTATGTATTCATAATATTCAAAACAACAAGCCATTGCCTATTTACGGTAAAGGAGAAAACGTTCGCGATTGGCTTTTTGTACTAGATCATGCAAAAGCCATAGATGTTATATACCATCAGGGAACAAACGCTGAAACATATAATATTGGAGGAATTAATGAATGGAAAAACATTGATTTAGTGATGTTGCTGTGCGATATTATGGATAAAAAATTAAATAAAACCCCGGGTGAATCTAGAACGTTAATAAGCTTTGTTAAAGACCGGGCTGGGCATGACTTAAGATATGCAATTGATGCTCAAAAAATCACACGCGAATTACCATGGAAACCCTCGGTATCCTTTGAGCAAGGCTTAGAAATTACGGTTGATTGGTATTTACAAAATACTGCTTGGCTTAATAATATTACCAGTGGCGATTATTTAAAGTACTACGATGTGCAATATGCCCAACGGTAAATTTACCTTGTATTAGTTTACGGTATGTATCTTATTTAAAGTTTCTTTTGCTTAACATGATAAAAAATATTTATTTTCAAATTATTTCCGGTATTATGCTTTTATCTATTAGTTGTAAGTCGGAACCATTACCAACCGTTGCAAATGTTGATTTAAATAAATATGCCGGAAAGTGGTATGAAATTGCTTCATTTCCGCAAAGCTTTCAAAAAGGATGTTGTGCAACAACTGCAGAATATACGTTAAGCGAAAAGGGGTACGTTATTGTGTCTTGTCCTAAAATAGGTTTACACTAAAAAGTGTAAAAATGGATAAAAAAAGT
>CAZEIM010000006.1:62622-82660 GCA_964512145.1 uncultured Flavobacteriales bacterium | reverse complement strand
ATAATTGTTCTAATTATTACCTGGGTTTTGTTTTCAGGATATCAAGTAATAGATAGGATTAGTGAACTTAACAGTAGATTTATAGATCGAGCAATATTTTGTCCAAGTTGTGAAGAAGTGAAAAAGTATAGTTTTAAAATAACATGCCAAAGTTATTGCCAAAACTTTCTTCAACAATTTAATAATAGTTTTCAATACTTGTTTCGATTGAGATATTTATTTCCGTATCTATTGGTTGTCTTATTTTTAATAATTTATAATTTTAAAAAGTGTATTAAAAACAAGCTGTTTTTTTATTCCTTTATTCAAATAATTACTTATTTATTTTTTACTCAGCTTATAGCTATAGTTTCTGGGCATAATATTATTTTTAATATTCGATATTCTTCATTTTTAGTACCTTTTTCAACAATAATTTTAGGTATAACATTAACAATTTCTTTTTATCATAGATATTGGATAGCATTAGCAATTATATTATTAATATCATCAATAGGTTTGTATGGGTATTACAATCAGTTAAACATAGAGACAAAAATTGGAGATAACCCTCATAAATACTTTTGTTCTAAAATTGAAAATTTATTCATTAAAGGAGATACGGTAATTGTGCCATATATTACAGATGGAATACAACTAGGTATATATACTAAATCTAAAAACATGACTTTTAAGTTAAATGCATTTGCAAAAGATGAATTTATTCTTTTTAGAGATAATAAAATTTTATATTCGTTTGATTTAAAAAATAAAAGATATTAATTACTTTGCCTAACACAGTAAGTATATTAGTTAAAAAAATAACAACTCTTAAAAGACATTTTTATTGTAGTTGTGCTCACCTTTTTATTCTTGTAACCTTTTTAAGTTTAAATGGCTATGTTGTTTCTCAACAATATTTTTTTAAAAATATTTCCATTGAAGACGGGTTGATACAATCTCAAGTAAATGACATTAAACAAGATAAAAATGGGTATTTATGGATAAGTACTAATGGTGGGGTTAGTAAATTTGATGGCAAAACATTTGAAAATTTTTCAATTAATCATGGTTTAACAGATAATCAAGTAAATACCATTACCCTTGATCAACAAAAAAACATTTGGTTTGGAACGTTAGGAGCTTTATGCGAATGGAATGGTAAAAAATTTATTCCCTACCAATTTCCAAAAAACTGGAAAGAAAATTTTGTACTGTATGCTATACCATATAAAGACAGTACTATACTCATTGGGACAGATGGAGATGGTTTATTACAGTTTAATATTTACACTAAAAAATATACCCTTTTTAAGGGTACTGATTCTATTAAACAAATAAGACATATCGCTTTAAATAAAAATACCATTTGGCTAACGTCTATTTCCGGGATTTTTACACTTGATAACTCAACCCAGTGGAATCCATTTGCCATTAAAGAAATTCCAAATAACAGATATAGTTCGGTAAATTTTCAAGGAGAATCTATATGGATAAGTACCTACGGTTATGGTATTATTCAAATAACAAAAAACGACACCCTATTTATTACCGAAAAACAAGGCTTAATAAGTAATTCAATACGAAAAATTTATCCTGTAAACGAAACAGAAGTTTGGTTTATATCTAAAATTGGCTTGTCTGTAAAAAACGATGAAAACATAAAAAGTTACTCTTCCTATAATGGCTTAGAAAACCCATCTATAAACGTGCTTTATATTGATACTGAAAAAAACTATTGGTTCGGTAGTGATGGAAAAGGATTATATAAATTTAATGGTGAAACGGTAATAACGTATTCAAAAACAGATGGTTTGTGTAGTAATATACCTATGAGTTTTATAGAAGATGAATACAAAAACCTATGGATTGGAACCTATGACCAAGGAATTTGTTCGTTTTCTAAGAATACGTCATTACAATTTAAACAAGGATTGGGAATTCAAAGCAATACAATATGGGATATCACAAAAAATAAAAACACCATTTGGATTGCTACTTCAGAGGGAATTGCTTACTATCAAAACAATACATGGAAAACCATACGGGAGAAAGATGGTTTAACAGAAAAAAGAATTTACTGCATTAAATCCGACTCCAAAAATAATATTTGGATGGGAGTTCGGCAGGGAATTATTCAGTATAATGGAAGGCATTTTACAAGATATTATCAAGACAGTTTATATGTTGGTCAAAGAGTAATGTCTATAAGTATATGGAAGGACGAAGTTTGGGTAGGAAGCAGTGAGGGGTTGGTGCAAATTTTTAATGAAAAAATTTATTCATACAAGCTGCCAAAACAAACCGAATTAAAAAAAGAAATAAATGCTGTATATGCAGATAGTTTAAATGTGTGGATAGGTACTAACCAAGGGATATTTGTATTTAATAAAAAACAAAAAAACTTTGTTGAAATTGTATTTACAGGAAATTTTGGATCAAATTATATTAACTCCATTACAAAAGATGATTTTAACCATGTTTGGTGTGGAACAAACTACGGAATATTTGTGATTTTTATAGACTCAACGGGAACGTATAAATATAAAATGCTTAATTCTGACGATGGAATTCCCAGTTTAGAATGCAATCAAAATGCTATTTACAAAGACAGTGAAAATCAAATTTGGGTTGGAACTGTTGAAGGTATTTGTAAAATAAACCCTATAGAGTACTGGCAAAAAAAAGAAGCGAAAAAACCGGTATTACATATTAAAACCATAAAATTATTTTTAGAAGACATTGATTGGAGCACTAAAAAAACTGAGGCCTTGTTTAATCATGAAAAAACTACTCCTTATTTTTTTAAATTTCCTTACAATAAAAACCATATTACCTTTGAATTTACGGGGATTTTTTTTAGAAATCCACAAAAAGTAATATACAGATATATGTTAGAGGGTTTTGATCAAGCTTATTCGCCTCAATCAAATAACTATGTAGCTACATACTCAAATCTACCTCCCGGAAAATATACTTTTAAAGTCATCGCATCCAGTGACGAAACAAATTGGACAAATGCATCTAGCATTCAATTTACCATTTCACCTCCATTTTGGTTAAGAAAGTGGTTTATTTTATTGTGTACCATTATGGTTACAGCAATAGCATATTCCATTCATTATACACGAAATAAACTTAGAAAAAGAAAACTGGAAACAGAACGCTTAGGATATCAAGCTCGATTGCTCGAGTTAGAACAACAAGCATTAAATGCCAGTATGAACAGACATTTTGTGTTTAACTCACTTAATTCAATTCAGTACTACATTAATGTTCAGGATCGTAAATCGGCTAATTTATATTTAACCAAGTTTGCCAAATTAATACGTAAAAATTTAGATGACCTTCAAAATGAGCATGTATTATTAAGCGAGGAAATTGAAAGAATAAAAATTTATTTATCACTAGAAGAAATGAGGTTTGAAGGAAGTTTTACCTATACCATTGAAGTTTCGGATGATATAAAAACTGAAAAATTAAGTATCCCAACCATGATTTTACAACCATTTGTAGAAAACAGTATTATCCATGGAATACTTCCTTCTCAAACTCCCGGAAGTATTTCCATAAAAATTAATAAAAAAAATTCAGTTTTGCACGTTGTTATTGATGATAATGGAATAGGAATTGAAAAAAGTAAAGAGCAAAAAACACATCAAAAAAACACCCATGTTTCAAAAGGTATGATAATTACCAATGAACGATTAAATGTATTAAAAAAGGTATATCAAAACGACAAAATAGGTGTTATTGGACCTGAAGAAATTTATAGTGATTCCGGACAAATTTTAGGTACCCGAGTTGAATTGTTTTTACCATATTTTGAAACACACGATAATATCACATCAAATGACCAATAAAAACGCCCTCACATTTGTTGGAATAATTCCTGCTAGATATAATTCAACAAGATTGCCTGGAAAACCTTTAAAAAAAATCGGAAATAAAACGATGATTCAAAGAGTTTACGAACAAGCCATGTATAGCAATGAGCTGAATGAAGTAATAGTGGCAACCGATCAACAAAATATTGTAGAACATGTGCAATCATTTGGAGGAAAAGCAATGCTAACATCTCCAAAACATGAAAGCGGAACTGAACGATGTGCCGAAGTTATCCAGAGTCTCAAATATGATTTTGATATTGTAGTAAATATACAGGGAGATGAGCCGTTTATTGAACCAAAACAAATTGAGCTATTAGCAAATATTTTTAAAAATAACCCATCCGTAGAAATTGCTACATTAATTAAAAAAATTGACAATCCAACAGATTTATGGGATCATAATAAACCTAAAGTAATTATTAATAAAAACCTTGAAGCCCTTTATTTTAGTAGACAAACTATCCCGTTTGTTAGAGACGTTAACCCCGAAGAATGGTTGCAATACCAACCCTATTATAAACATATCGGATTATATGCCTATACAAAAGAAATATTAAAAAAAATTGTGCAATTACCGGTTTCCTCTTTAGAAAAATCTGAAAAATTAGAACAACTCCGATGGCTTGAAAATGGATATAAAATTTTAACGGCCACAACCCCCTTCGACTCGTTTGGTATAGACACACCAGAAGATTTAATAAGAGCTAATCAGCTTGTTTAATAATATGTATTGGTTTTGCGCTTGTGTTAAACTGAACAAAGTAACTTCCTGGCTTTAAATAAGATAGATCAATTACAAATGAATCAGTAGTTTTACTATTATGCTTATATACAATATCGCCTAAAACATTGTAAATAGTTATTTTTTGAGTATTTCCCGCAATAGTTATCCGATCTAAAAATGGATTGGGGAAAATATGATTTTTTGAATTTTCTAAAATAACATTTACAGTTTGATTATTTTCAACTGAAACAATAAATGTATCGAGTATAACAGGCAAAAATTTAACTTCGTAGGGTGTTGCCATATCTGAAAAATTATAACCAATTATTATATCTGAATTTCCTGACCCAAAGGAATGGGTATTGGCTACAAAAACAAAATTGGATCCTACTGAAATCACTTTTTTAACCCAATCTTCATATTGTAACCCCAACGCATGATTACCTCTGAAGTTACCATAAAAGTCCCATTGCTGTATGTTCATATCCTTACTAAATGTATAGCCGTATGTTTGAGTATATCCACCCGCTAACAATAATTCAACATCATTTTCAGCTACTGAATATAATTCGTCTTGTAAATTAATTGCCCCCACATTATCGTTATCAGCACCTTGTACCTCCCAAATAATATTGCCTAATTTATCGGTTCTTACAACATACTGATTTAAATCGTTTCGAGTATTAAACTTATTGGTAGCTCCAGCAAATATTAAATCTCCATTTTTTGCCTCAATAATATCATAGGCAATTTCTGTTCTATCCCCTCCAATTTCAAATAGAGTTAAGAAATCATGGTTTTTATCTAACACTAAACATAAAATATCTAAACTATCTGAACTTTCTGTAAAAGTATTTCCAGTAATATATACCATAGAATCGCTTGCTTCAATGATCGAATAAGCCGCGTCTTGCTTAGATTTACCGTATATTTTAGTCCATAGAGTATCACCTAATGCATCTATTTTTATTACATATGCATCATTTTGTCCTTTGCCATAACTAAATGTTTCACCTACAATTATAAAATGATTATCATAGGTTTGTATAATGTCGTGAGCAAAGTCCCAATCATTTCCACCATAGTTTTTTTCCCACAAGAATAATCCATTACTATCAACACAAAGTAAATACAAGTCATATCCTAAATTTCCAAAACTATTTGAATAACCTGATAAAATAAAATGATGATCTTTAGTTTCTACCACTGCATTTGCCCCTTCAAGATTAGAGTGTCCATAGGCAAAAGACCATATTTTATTAAAATTAGAATCTAATTTTAATAAATATACATCTGATTTTTTTTCATCTGAAACATATGTTTTGCCAACAATTAAATACCCTTTATCAGCACATTTGATGATATCTTCTGCAACATTATCGTATTCATTTCCAATGATACGGTATTTTAAAGTATCGATACCGTATAATTTAGAATAAAAAGAGAAGAATAAGGCTATATATATAATTTTTTTCACCTAAAATGGTGGAGCATATCGGACTCGAACCGATGGCCTCCACGCTGCCAGCGTGGCGCTCTAGCCAACTGAGCTAATGCCCCATTTAAAAACAAAAGTAAAAAAGATTTTCTGAATTTAACGATTCCAGTTGGTTTATTTTTAGAATGTATAATTAATCACTATTTTTTGTTAAAAAAAAATATTGAATACCTTTGTTAATTGTTATGAATAATATAATACACTCAAACTCAGCTCCTGAACCCGTGGGGCTATACCCACATGCCCGAAAAGTAGGCAATCTATTATTTTTATCGGGTGTAGGACCGCGAGAAAAAGGAACAAAAAAAATTCCTGGCGTAGAGCTTGATGAACATGGAAATATTATTTCTTATAATATAGCTACTCAATGCCATTCAGTATTTAAAAATGTAAAAGCCATTTTGGAAGATGCAGGTTGTAGCTGGGATAATTTGGTAGATGTTACAGTTTTTCTAACCAATATGAAAGCAGATTTTGCAACCTATAACAAAATTTATGCAGAGTATTTTAAAACAAATTTACCCTGTAGAACAACCGTTGAAATTAATTCTTTACCAACCCCAATAGCCATTGAGTTAAAGTGTATTGCATTTATTAATTAACAAAAAGGCAACGAACATAAAAAATTGCGTTATATACATTAAATAACAAAAAATGTTTAAAAAAATATCTTGGATATTCTTACTGAGTGTGTTTTTTCAATATGCCTTGTCTCAAAATTGTAATATTAATAATATTATTGGCACTTCAAATGATGATATTTTTTCAAACTCAATATTTGATCAAAATAATCAGTGTTTTTATATAACAGGAAGCTCAAACTCTAAACCATTTTTAATTAAAACAGATGTTAATGGAAATATACTATCTAGCTTTGACTTAGGAATAACTCCAACAAGTTACAATATTCTTACTTTAGCTCCCAATGGGGATATACTTTTGTTTGCGAATACTGCATCTAACGATTTTTATGTAACAAGAGTAAACAATTTAGGGGTTGTTATTTGGAGTAAAAGATATAATATTTCAGGATCAAGTGGACAATTAAGATCGGGCCGTTTAGCTTCAGTAGGAGCTGATATGTATATGATTTCTGCCATGTATTTAGGCCCTGGAAGCTCATCTGATGACCTGATGGTTTTAAAAATAGATGGAACAGGAAATATTATTTGGGTAAATAATTTCAATCAAACCGATGATCAGTTTTACCACATAATTCCTAATGGAACAGGAGGAGCTATAATAACAGGTGGATTACATGGCGGATCACAAGATTTTGCCATGGTAGAGGTAGATGATGCAGGAGACATCATAAATTCCGTTGAACTTGAACATCCATCTATGCCCTATATTGAAGGATATATAACAAAAAAAACTATAAATAATGGATATATATCACTGGGGAAAATATATAATGGCGTAGATCATGATATTAGTATTCGAAAATTTAATAAAAATCTAAATCTGGTTTGGGAAAAAACCATCCAAAATAAATCTTGGCAATGGAATTGTGGTGCTAGAGATTTAACCGAAGACAGCAATGGTAATATTTATATATCTGTAGATAAACCCGTTATAACTGGGGGCACAATAGGAGTAATCGTTAAATTAGATAGTCTGGGCAATTATATTTGGTCAAAAGAGATTAGTTCAATACCCTCCTTTCAAATATATGTAGAAAATATTTTAGGAGATGAAAAAATAATACTTATGGGCACGCACACTTTTAGTGTAGGGTTTGGTTTAAAAGATGGATTTTTAGCTAAATTAGACACTTCTTTAACTTCGTGTTTAACTACAAACTCATCATCAATACTTACATCATACTCAGGGTATACAACTAAACCATGGATATATTCAAAGTATAAACCTACAATTAATGTAACCCCACATACTGTAAATTCAACAACAAAGATTTTTTCAGATACTATGCCCTGTAATTTATGTTTATTAACAGCCGATTTTAACTACGATTTAAATTGCGCAGGGGACACGTCTTATTTTTTTGATCAGAGTACTGATTCACTGTACAACATTGTATTTCATGCATGGTATATTAGTACAGGGGATTCAATTATTGGAATATCAAATCCGTACTATATATTTAATCAACCTGGATCATATGATATAACTCACATAGTAAAAAATGATGATTGTATAGATTGTTATGATACCATAACTAAACAGATTGTTATAACCAACGATTTAGAAGTTGATATCTTAGAACCTGATACTACCATATGTAAAGGTAGCTTTATAAATCTTTCTGCAATGAGTAAATGTGGAATTCCTCCCTTTAACTATACATGGTATGATAAAAATGGAAATAATGTAGGCTCTGCACAAAACATTAGTATTTATAATATCCTTCAAACCGGCTATTACATTGTGCAGCTAACAGATAGTATTGGATCTACTGCGTTTGACACCATAGATATTGAAGTATTAGATTATTTTGCGGCATTTTCTCTACCATCTGAAGTCTGTATTTATGATGAATTTTCAGTAGTAAGCAACACTTCTCAGTATAATGGCAGCGTAACGTATAATTGGAATTTTGGTTTTGAGGCTAACATTCAGTTTGACTCAAGTTATTTGCCTAGTAATATTTATTATAATAATTTTGGAAATATGACCGTTTCATTAATAATGACCGATGATTGTGGTACGGATACTGCTATACAATCTATTATTGTACATGAATTACCTAATATATATTTATCGGCCGATACAAGTATTTGTCTTGGAACAACGCTTGTTTTGTCACATACATCTAATCCGCTGCATAATTTCATTTGGTTAACCAACAACAATCAAGTTATTGGAAATCAGAACACAATAAATACTACTGTCGAATACGATCAATATGTTTATTTACAAATTACCAACGAAAATAATTGTAGCCAAAAAGATTCTATATTTATTGATGTTATTAATACATACTTCAGCTTACCTAATGATACTACAATATGTTTTAACGACACATTGTGGTTAACCCCTTATTCATTAGAGCCAATCAATCAATATATTTGGTCTAATGGAACCTTAGTAAACCAGTCTTTAGGTGTTTCAGACGCTGGTGTTTATTGGGTAGTTGCACAGGTTGGCCTGAAAAATTGCACAGTTTCAGACACGATTATTATTAAAACCGACTCGCTCCCAAATTTTAACTTTAATCCTAAAGATGTATTTTGTATGGGAGATTATTACATTTTAGATGCAGAAACCCCAAATACTCTTTATTTATGGAATAATGGCAAAACTGATTCTCAAATAATTGTTAACAAAGAAGGAACGTATTCTGTTAAACTGACTAATAATTGCGGAACTACAAACGATGATACTATACAAATAAAAATGATTGATTGTTCTTGTAATGTATATGTCCCCAATACATTTTCTCCAAATGGAGATAAATTTAATGGAATATTTATTCCTAAAACATTTTGTGAATTAGAAGAGTATGAGCTACAAATCTATAATCGTTGGGGGGAATTAATTTTCACCAGTATAGATATTTTAAAAGGATGGGATGGCTCAGGTTATAAACAAGATATTTATATATATAAAATAAAATATAAATCAGCCGAGCCGTTATCAAAAATTGGGCATAAACAAATAACTGGACATGTTTTATTAATTAAATAATTTATGAAAAAAAATATTATTGTAATCATTTCTATTTTTCTAATTTCAAATAACCTATTTAACCAGAATAGCAATGCAAAAGAAGAGTATGTTAAAGGAGAAATATTTGTTAAAATAAAAAACGCTTATTCTGAATTAGACTTAACATATAATCCTAAAAATGGTGATACAAAAACAGATTTACCTAATAAATTTTTAAAGAAATATAATATAGTTCAAATTAGAAAACCTTTTGAAAAACTTAAGGATGAAAACCTCAATAATACTTACGTGATTAAATTTTCTGAATATAAAAAAACAGATGATTTAATAAAAGATATTAAAGACTTAATATTTACTGATTACGTAGAAAAAGTACCCAATTACCAGTTATTTTTTACCCCTAACGATTTAGGGACTTTATGGCATATACCTAAAATTCAAGGTGAAAATGCCTGGGATATTACACAGGGTTCTTCTTCTGTAGTATTAGCAGTTGTAGATGATGCAGTATTATTAACTCACGAAGATTTAAGTTCAAAAATTTGGACAAATGCATCAGAAATTCCATTAAACGGAATAGATGATGATGGAAATGGATACATTGATGATGTAAATGGATGGGATGCAGGAGATAACGATAATAATGTTAACCCTCCCTCTGCTTCATTTTCTCATGGGACACATGTTGCTGGAATCGCTGCAGGAGCAACAAATAATGGTATTGGAATTGCTTCTATAGGGTTTAATGTTACCATTATGCCAATAAAAATTGCAGATGATGCAACATATTCTTTAAATAATGCATACGATGGGGTTACATACGCTATTGTAAATAATGCCGATATTATTAGTATGTCATGGGGAGGATATTCGTATTCAATAACATATCAAAACATTTTTAATAATGCTTATGCACAAGGAATAGTTTGTGTTGCAGCTGCTGCAAATAATAATATTTCTACACCAGCATATCCTGCTTCATATAACCATGTAATTTCTGTTGCTGCCAGCGACCAAAACGATATTAAAGCTTGGTTTTCAAATTATGGTCCTACAGTAGATGTTGTTGCACCTGGTGTTGATATTTATAGCCCTGTAGCAAATAGCGATAATTCATATGATTTTTATGACGGAACATCTATGGCTTGTCCAATGGTTTCGGGTATTATTGGCTTAATGCTATCTAAAGCATCTTATTTAACTCCAGATGAAGTAGAAGATTGTTTAAAAAATACCTGCGATGATATTTATGCATTAAATCCTACTTATATAGGACAACTAGGTGCAGGGAGGGTTAATGCATATGAAGCATTAAAGTGTATAAAGCCTATTACGGCAGGATTTAACGCAAATTATTTACAAGCTTGTCCCGGTCAAGCAATTCAATTTAGTGATGTGAGTGTTTCTATTAACCCTATTACTTCATGGCAATGGAGTTTTCCTGGAGGATCACCTGCCTCATCTACTTTACAAAATCCGGTGGTTACATATCCTACTGCTGGGTCATACAACGTATCGCTTATTGTTACGAATTTAGACGGTAGTGATACATTAGTACAAACAACATATATTACCATCGCAAACCCTACAGCAACAATTGGTGGAACTTATACTATTTTTGCTGGATATACTGTAAATATCCCAATATATTTTACAGGTACTGGACCTTGGGATTTTACATATTATGATGGAACGTCTAGCTTCAATATTAGTGGTGTAACTTCTAATCCTTATTTTTTATCTGTTTCCCCTATAGATACTACGCAGTATACTATAACTTCTATAAACGATAACTTTTGCTCAGGAACCCCTTCCGGAATAGCAACTGTAAACATTATTCCATTTTCATCAACCATTGGATGTTATTTTACAAAGGTTATAGGTGATGCACTCGGAAACTCTGCCAGTGATTTTCACTTCGACCCTATAGAAGATGAATTTGTGGTGATTGGGAAAAAAGATAATTCAGAAATTATTATGAAATTAGATGGAGGAGGAAATGAAATTTGGGTGAGAGAATTACAAAGAAATTTTAACCCAACAAGTATAGATAAATGTCCTAATGGTGATTATATTTTTACAAGTCAACCAAGTGGCGTAGATATATATATTACTCGTGTAGACAATAACGGTAATTTAATTTGGACGTACGAGTATGATCAAGGAAGTGAGGATAATAGTAAAATTATTAGAGGTTCGGGTGATGAGTATTACTTATCGGCAAGAGCTAATGTAGGAGGTACACAAGACGATTTATTAGTCATGAAAATTAATGGGAATGGTGATGTTTTGTGGAGTAAAAGATATAATGACCAAGATGATCAATTTTATGATTTAGTATCAAATAACTCAGGAGGATTTATTTCAGCCGGAGGTATTCATGGGGGTGGAACTCAGTGGGGATCTATTGTAGAATGGGACGAATTTGGAGACGCAATACAAGCTAAAGAAATTTCAAGTTCAGCCACAAATTTTTGTGAATTTTTAAAAGTAATAAAAGCCACTGATGGAGGTTATTTAACATTAGGTAAGTTCTGGAATGGAACAGGTAATGATGGTAGTATAAAAAAATTTGACGCAAACATGAACCTAGTATGGGAAAAAACAATTCTTTTAAACAATGGTTTAACATATACCGATGGGGGATTAATGAGCTTAGCACAAGATAATTCGGGTGCAGTATATATTGCAGTTCGTAAAATATCTCCTGCAACACCTTTTATTATTAAGTTTGATGTGAATGGAAATCATGTTTGGACTAAATATGTTCCTGGATCAACATATATAAGAATGAAAAACACCAACAGTTTTCCAAACGATAATATGGTTATTTTTGGTACGTACACAACCATTTTTGGAAATACAGATGTGTTTTTAGCTAGAACAGATACCTCTTTAAATTCGTGTATAGTTACAAATACAACCATTGACTTATCAAACAGAACTTTTATCATAAATGATTGGACCTATACAATAAACAACATTACATATACCAAAATACCTGAATCGGTTACCACTTTACTCATCTCTTACAATGATTCTGATTTATGTGACCCTTGCTTGGTATGTGATTTACATGCTGATTTTTCATTTCAAAATGGTTGCACCTCTGATTCAGTATATTTCTATGATGAGTCAACGGATGATTTAGCTAATATTGTTTATTATGAATGGCACTTTGGAGATGGCAACTCTGTTATAGGAATTCAAAATCCATCTCATATATACAATGCTCCTGGAGTATATGATGTAACATTAATTATTTCAAATGACGGTACTCCTTTATGTTATGATACCATTACAAAACAAATAATTATATACGACTCTCTAACAATTAATTTAACTCCAAATGATACGACCATCTGCTTATACCAGTCTATACAACTAAACGTTAATGCGTTTTGTGGCACAGAGCCCTATACGTATGCTTGGTCGCCAGTTATTGGTTTATCTGATCCCAATATAGCAAATCCGATTGCAAGTCCTACAAATACTACAACATATATAGTTTATGTGACGGATAATTTAGGTAATATAATACAAGACAGTATAACTATAATTGTTGACACGCTGTGTTGTTCCCCTCAAGCTAACTTTACTTTTCCAAATCCAGTTTGCGAAAATAACTCAGTAAATTTCATTAATTCTTCTGTTTCATTATATCCTTCAGCAAGCTATTCTTGGAATTTTGGGTCTACATCTATTCCATCGGTATATTTTGGTGAAACTCCTCCATCCGTAATTTTTCCTGGAACAGGAAGTTACACGATTACATTAATTATGGTTGACAGCTGCGGAATTGATACATTTTCTTCAATAATATCTGTTTTACCGGGGCCTTCTGCTAATGCTGGAAATGATACTATATTATGTTCACAAGACACTATTAAATTGGGGAAAAATATAATTGGGCCTGGTATTAGTTACTCTTGGACACCAATTGATAACATAGTAAACCCAAACTCTCCAAATCCAGATGCATATATACTAAATCCTATTGAATACGTAGTTGAAGTAACAGATAATACCACAGGATGTAGTAAAAAAGATACTATACAAATTAGTATTGTGCCTGAAATTATCGACCTCATAGAGGATGAAAATATATGCAAAGGAGACACAACAATTCTTAATTCGTATTATCCTGACGCAAATTCATATGCCTGGAACACAGGATCTATAAATGATTCAATAGTCGTTACAGATTCAGGCATGTATAATGTTTCTATAACCATAGGAAGTTGTGTAAGGACAGATTCTGCATACATTAGTTACAGAGAAGCTCTTAATTATTCAATTGGTTCAGACACTATAGCTTGTAATGGGGATTCGGTAATAATAAGCGTTAATATTTTTGGAGTTAATTACTCATGGAATACTGGAGCAACAACCCCTTCTATTATAGTAAGTGAACCTGGAAATTATCAGGTAAATGTAAATAATGGATGTGAGACGGTTGTAAGAAGTAAAAACATCGAGTTTAATGATTGCGAATGTATATATGAAATTCCAAATGTGTTTACTCCAGATGGAGATGATTATAATAATGTATTTAAGATAAAATTAAATAGAGAAAAATCCTGCATTATTGATTTATTAGAAATCTATAATCGTTGGGGCACTAAAATATATGAATCAACTCAAAATGAATGGCCAGGAGTAAATTCAAAGGGTAATCCTGTTTCACAGGGAACGTATTATTATATCGTTAGAATCAATAAAAAACAATACACTGGATATGTAACCTTATTAAAAGGTGTTAAATAATACCTCATACTTAAAAAAAATACTATATTTGTAAAATAAATCGCGGGGTGGAGCAGTTGGTAGCTCGTTGGGCTCATAACCCAAAGGTCGTCAGTTCGAGTCTGGCCCCCGCAACTAACTTCCCTCCGATTGCTCGGGGGGTTTTTTATTTATGGAATATTCAAATTTTAAATCTGGTTTTGTAAATATTATGGGAAGTGCCAACGAAGGAAAATCTACTTTACTTAATAAAGAAAAGAAAAAAAAAATATCCATTATTTCACCTAAAGCTCAAACAACAAGAAAAAGGTTATTAGGGATATACAATAAGTCTAATTTACAAATTGTCTTTTCAGACACCCCTGGTATATTAGATCCATATTATAAGCTACATGAAAATATGTTGCAATATGTATATCAAGCGTTAGAAGATGCCGATGTAATATTATCGATGGTAGAGCCTAACGAAAAAGAATTCAAAAATCCAGAAATTTTTGAATTACTAAAAAATGCGTCAGTACCAATAATCCATTTAATTAATAAAGCCGATTTAATGAGTAATGAACAAGAGCTTGAGGAAAAAAGAAACTATTGGAAAGAAAAATTACCCAATGCCGAAGTTCATATTATTTCAGCATTACATAATGTACATATAGATAAACTATTAGAAAGAATCATTGAATTACTCCCGTTTTCTCCCCCCTATTTTCCGGATGATGAGTTTACAGATCAAACCGAGCGATTTATTGCCGCTGAAATTATTAGAGAAAAAATTTTTTTAAATTATAAACAAGAAATACCATACTCTTCTGAAGTAAGAATTGAACAATTCAAAGAAAAAGAAGATATAATACATATTAGAGCCATTATTTATGTTGAAAGAGAGTCTCAAAAACCAATAATTATTGGTAAAAGTGGTGCTCAAATAAAAAAAATGGCTACTGAAGCCAGATTAGATATGGAATCATTTTTTCATAAAAAAGTATTTTTAGAAACCACTGTAAAAGTTTTAAAGGATTGGAGAAATAATTCATCGTTGTTAAATAAATTTGGCTACCAAAGCTTTTAGTTATGAATAGAAATATGGTTGCAATTGTTGGTAGACCTAATGTAGGAAAATCAACTCTTTTTAATAGATTAGTAGGAAGAAAAGAAGCCATTGTTGATGAAACAAGTGGAGTAACCCGAGATAGACACTACGGGATATGTTATTGGCAAAATAAAACCTTTTCGGTAATTGACACAGGCGGGTATATTACAAAATCTGACGATATTTTTGAAGAAGAGATTAGAAAGCAAGCCTTAACGGCCATTCAAGATGCTCAATGTATATTGTTTTTAGTGGATGTTACTTCCGGAGTTACAGATTTAGATGCTGAAATTGCTGCAATTTTAAGAAAATCAAAAAAACCTGTCTTTTTATGTGCAAATAAGGTTGACTATTCCGACAGAATGTATGATATACATGAATTTCATAAACTTGGATTGGGCGAAATTTATAGTATTTCTGCTATCAATGGTTCAGGAACTGGCGAATTATTAGATGATATTACAAAAAATTTCCCTATTGATAAGGAAGATGAAGAAGAAATAGAAATTCCAAAATTTGCTGTGGTTGGAAAACCCAACGTAGGAAAATCTTCTTTAGTAAATCTATTATTAGGTGAGGACAGAGCTATTGTAACTCCTATCGCAGGGACCACAAGAGATGCTATAGACCAGCATTACAAAGCATTTGGATTTGAATTTGTGCTCATTGATACAGCCGGACTAAGAAAAAAGAGCAAGGTTACCGAAGATTTAGAATTTTATTCAGTCATGAGAACCATTAAAGCTATTGAGCGATGCGATGTTTGTATTTTAATGATTGACGCAAAAGAAGGATTTCAAGCTCAAGACGTAAATATTTTACATTTAATAGAAAAAAATAATAAATCTTTAGTTTTAGTTGTCAATAAATGGGATTTAGTAGAAAAAGATCATAATACTTCTAAAAAATATGAAGAACTTATCCGGGAAAAAACAAAACCATTCGTAGATTATCCTATTGTTTTTACCTCTGTAATCAATAAGTTAAGAATACATAAAATTTTACAAATTACGATGGATGTATATAATAATAGGTCAAAGAAAATCAAAACTTCCGATTTAAATGAAAATTTATTGCCTATTTTAAAAAACTCTCCACCACCAGTTATTAAAGGCAAACAAGTCTCTATTAAGTACATTACTCAACTGCCTACACATTATCCATCGTTTGCTATATTTTGTAATTTACCTCAATATGTTTATGAGCCTTACAAGCGATTTGTAGAAAATAAGCTGAGAAGTATGTATGATTTTTCAGGAAATGTTGTTAAAATATACTTTAGGAAAAAATAATGTTTATTTTTAAATAAATTTTTTTCATGCAGTCTTTAAATATTAAAGGAGAAGAATTTACTCCATCCGTACAATTTAATGATCAAACAAATGAGTTATTGATTTCAGGAATTTCTGTACCGGAAGATACTAAAGGATTTTACCAACCTGTATTAACTTGGCTCGACACTTTTTTACAAGAAAATATTAATAATGCTAAGCTAACCATTGGTATAAACTTAGAGTATTTTAACACGTCCTCTTCAAAAGTAATTTACGATATGATTGCAAAACTAGAGCGCAATCAAAAAGAAGGTTCCGAATTTAAAGTAAAATGGTATTATAACTCAGACGATGAGGATATGCTTGAATCTGGAAATGGATTTTCTGAAATTTTAAAAATACCCTTTGAGTTTATTGCATTGTAACAAAATTTGTTATGTCTAAACATGATAAAATAAGTTTATTTGATTTGTCATACAATCAAAAAGCCATTATTTCTGAAATAAATTTGCCAGAAACATCCAAAAATATGTTAATGGAATTAGGTCTGTTTAATAATGTAGAGTTAATTGCAAAAAATAAATCTCCATTGAATGGTTCCTGTATATATCAACTAGGCGTTATGCAAATTGCTATGGGAAGAGAAATTGCCGAAAATATTTATGTAGATATTCTTGTATCATGAATCAGGATGAATTACATCCAAATTTTTTACGTATCGCATTTGTCGGAAATCCAAACTCAGGCAAAACCACCCTGTTTAATCGACTTACCGGATTAAAACAAAAAACCGGAAACTATTCCGGTGTTACGGTCGAAAAAAATTCTGCCGAATTATATGTTCCATTTTCTAAGGTAAATACTAAAATTCATTTAATAGATTTACCAGGAACAAATAGTTTACTCGCAAAATCAGATGATGAAAAAATTACGTGTGATATTTTAAATAACCCAAAGCACGAAGATCATCCTCACTTAGTGTTGTTTGTTGCCGATATATTTAATTTAAAGCAAAGCTTGTATTTTTTACAGCAAATACTTGAAAAAAAAATTCCTACTATTCTTATTTTAACCTTTACAGATGAGTTTTACAAAAAAAATCATCAATTAAATAGCCAACAATTATCTGATGTATTCAAAATCCCAGTAATAGAGTATTCAAAAAACGATCAGAAAATACCTCAAAAAATATGGGAAACACTAAATACGTATTATATAAATCAACCTGAAAAAAAATTCTTAGAAATTCCTAACTCCATTTTAGCAAAATATGAGTTAGCCGGAAAACTTTTGATTCAATCTAACTACAACATATCAGATACATCATCTCAAAAATCATTTATAAAATGGTTCGATTTTATTTCAACCCATAAAATATGGGGAATAGTATTGTTTGTAAGTATTATGTTTTTGGTTTTTCAGAGTGTATTTTGGATTGCTGATATTCCTATGCAATGGATTGAAAGCATTTTTTCATATTCTTCTGAATATTTAAGCCAAATATTACCTCAACATATTGTTTCGCGTTTTTTTTCAGACGGTATTATAAATGGTATTGGTGGTGTTGTAATTTTTATTCCGCAAATTTTTACTTTATTTTTCTTAATTCAATTTTTAGAACACTCAGGTTATATGCCTAGAGTAAGTTTTTTGTTGGAGAAAATAATGCAATTCTTTGGATTAAGTGGGAAATCTGTAATACCCCTTATCAATGGATATGCCTGTGCAGTACCTGCAATTATGGCAACAAAAACAATTCCTAACAATAAAGAGCGGTTTATTTCTATATTTATATTACCATTTATTACATGCTCCGCAAGACTCCCGGTATATACCTTATTAATTTCTTTAATATACATAGATTCAAATAGTACTTTTTGGGGATGGAAAGGTTTATTACTTACAGCCATGTATCTGTTAGGATTAATGGTTTCATTACTAGCAAGTATAATATTATCTAAACTATTGCCCAAAACAGAAAAGAGACCTTTTATAATGGAGATACCGAAGTATATATTTCCGGATATTAAGGCTATTGCAATTCAATCAATCTTAAAAGTAAAAATATTTCTTTGGGAAGCTGGTAAAGTAATTTTAATAGCCAGTATAATTTTGTGGATATTAGGAAATATAAACCCCAGTACATTTTCAGAAAACCCAACCGAAACCACCTTAGAAAATTCTTTTTTAGGAACAATCGGAAAATCTATTGAACCGGCCATTAGACCATTAGGATATAACTGGAAGATTGGAATTGCCATTATTTCTTCTTTTGCTGCTCGAGAAGTGTTTGTTGGAACTATGGCTACAATATATAGCATGGAGGAAAATTCGGGAAGCTTACGAGAAATTTTAGCGTTAGAAGTAGATGAACAAACCGGAATTAAGTCCTACTCAATAGCCACATGCGTATCATTATTATTATTTTATGCATTTGCCTTACAATGTATGAGCACCATGGCGGTTGTTTACCGGGAACTAAGAAGTGTTTTTTGGGTTACCATACAGTTTGTAAGTATGTTTGTTTTGGCTTATATAAGTGCGTTTTTAGCGTATCAAATTCTTATTTAAAACATATATAGAGTTATTTAAATATTTTTTACATCATCTATAAAGTCAATATGTGTCCATAATTCTTTGTTAAAATCTTGTTTTTCTCGCATTCGAACACTTACAATTTTATTCAAAAAATAACATACAAGCCATTGTCCCTTATCCCCGTTAGAATTAATCCCAATAATATTATTTTCGTCATCATACATTAACCAAAAACAATAATATGGTATCCATTTTACTGTTTTTAAAAAAAAGTTATTTGGCGGTGTGAGTATTTGTTCTTTAAACAAAGTGCTGTCAATTAATTGTTTGCCATTATATTTTCCATTATTCATAATCAAATGACCAAATTTTATCAAATCTTCTGGGAATATTTGAAGACCAGACATGCCATAATAGTTCCCATTATTGTCTTGACTCCAATCAAAATCTTTTATATCTAAATCTTTAAAAAAATGATTTGATAAATAATTTTTTAAATTTGTTTTAACGGTATTCTCAATTATTTTTGGCAGTAGATTTAATGCTTTATTGTTATACTTAAAAACTTTACCAGGAGTATTAATCAATTTTGCATCAAGAGCATATTTTACAATATCATCTTGCATATATATTCTCATAGCAGTTTTATCACAATCTATACCACTTGAA
>CAZEIM010000006.1:57816-62578 GCA_964512145.1 uncultured Flavobacteriales bacterium | reverse complement strand
TTGTATTACCTTTTAATTCAGGAAAGAAATTAGATATTGGAACTGTAATACTTTCAATTTTTCCTTGATAAATTAAGTTTGCAATAATTAAACCTAATACAGATTTTGTAACTGACATAGCTTCAATTTTTTTTCGTTTCCCTCCCGATCTCCAATCTCCTAACAATGAGTCATTTTTATATATGATTAAAGCATCTGAACGTGTATTATCACATTTTAAAATTAATTTGTTTAACTCTTCAAAATTTTTTGTTACTACATTTTTATAATGTGTTTCAATTAGTTTTTCATGATTTGAATAACAGCTAAAGAGAAAACCTAAAAAAAATAATAAATGTAAACGATTAAGATAAATCATATTGAAGTATTTTTATCACAAAAATATACTATTTAAATATAATGGTTTCCTATAAACAAAAAATACCAGCATCAGCGGTCTCTTTTGTAGAGCTAATTTTATTCAATGAACAAATTGATATTATTTGCAAAAAAAATCGTAAAGGAAAGTGGGGCGATTTTAGGCCTCCTTTTGAACAAAAAAACGCTAGAATAACTATAAATTCTGACTTACCCGAATCGGCTTTTTTATTAACTCTTATACATGAAATTGCTCATTTAAAAGCTTGGAATAAATTTGGAAAAAAAATTCAAGCCCACGGCAAAGAATGGAAAGATATTTTTAAACAATTATGTGTAGAATTATTGAATTTAAATATTTTACCATCTGAAGTAGAACAAGCTTTAAAAAATCATATAAAATGTCCCAAATCATCTATTTGCTATGACCCAGAAATGATGAATGTATTGATACCTCAAACTTTTGAAAAAGACCAAAAAATTTTAAAAGACTTAGAAATAGGAAGTTTATTTAGTTTACAAAATCGTGTATTCATAAAACAAAAAACTTTAAGAACCAGAGCAAAATGTCTCGAAATAAAAACACAGAGACATTTTGTAATTCATCAAAGTGCAAAAATTAGTTGTTTGTAACTAGTAAAAACAATCACCTCAGCAACAAAACCTTTCCTCGTTTTATGACTTTTTTACTCAATGTACAATAATTTGAGTATTCAACCATATATGAATACATTCCTTGTTCTACTACTTCATTACCAATTTTACCATCCCAACCATTTTGAGTAAAATCAGTGAAAATTTCTTCGCCCCATCTATTATATATTTTCATTTCAAATTCTTTAATCCCAATTCCTACCGGCTTAAAAACTTCATTTATATCGTTATTGTTCGGGGTAAAAGTATTCGGCAAATAAATATCAGCAGAAGATTTAGCCTCTAATAATTTTACAGTATCTTGAGTAAAACATCCAAACTCATCTTCAATTTTTAAAATGTAATTACCAGGCTTATTAACAGTAATAGTTTTAGTACTTGATCCTGTACTCCACCAATAATTAACAGCTTCATATTTCGAATATAGGGTAATATATTCTTCTAAGTAACATTGCTCATATTCATTAGCTAAATTAATTATAGGTGTTGGCATTACTATAATAGTATCATATTCTTTACACGATCCTTTACTAACTAATAGTGAATAAACTCCAGGAGTTGTAACCAATAATGTTTCTGTGGTATCATTTGTTGACCAACTATAATTTACATTACTTATTCCACTTGATAAAGTAATAGTATCATTATTACATAAATATACATCGGGTCCAAAGGTAAAAGGAGGTACAAATTGTATATCTGCAATTAATGAGTGGTTAGTAGTTAAATTACAAATAGTATCTGTTACAGATAAATTTACTGTATATATACCATACGTTGAATATGTATGAATAAAATTTTGATTTGTTGTTGATGTATTTCCGTCTCCCAAATCCCACAAATGGGTAGTTGCGCTTAATGTGCTTTGATTAATTACAGCTATTTCTCTATTTTCACAATCTACTTGCATAGTAAATAGTGCTGTTGGAGGTATACTTGATCCAACAGTAATTTGAAAATAACTAGTGTCTTTTTCATTACAAGTGGCCACATTTTCTGAAATTAACATAACATTGTATGATCCTGCGTTAAATGTATGTGAAGGATCCGTATCATTAGATAAAGCTGAACCATCATTAAAATCCCATACATAGCTGCTTGCATTAGTACTTTGATTAGTAAAGTTTACTAATAATGGTTCACATCCAGAAATCACATTTGTACTAAAATTAGACTGTACTGCCGGTAATATAACAACCGATTGTAGCATCGTATCGGACGAATTACATACAGTATCATGAACAATTAGCTGAATAGTATAATTACCTGAAATTGAGTAAAAATAAGTAAAGTTAGTGCTATCTTTTAAGGTATTTCCATCTCCCATATCCCAAGAATATGCATGACCAACCACAGTAGTACCTAAATTCGAAATAGTAACCCCTAAATTTTTACAATCTGGTGTAGCGATAAAATCGGCTACAGCTTGTGTATTTGCTCCAACAGTAATTGTCAAGATTATAGTATCTGCTACAATACAGCTACTTGAATCAATAGCTATAAACATAACATCATATACTCCTGGATTAACAAAAGTATGGCTTGGGGTTGTAGAATTATCTAAAGGGGAACCATCATCAAAGTTCCAAATATAGGTTAATCCTCCAACACTAGTATTTTGAAAATTAACTGTTAGTGGAGCACAGCCAACAGCATTTGGGCTTGCAGAGGCATCTGCCTTAAGGCTTTGAATACCAAAATCTATTTTAAACACCCCTATATCCCAAGACCCGTTTTGAGTAGGAGCCCATGCTCCGGGTGTTGTATTAAATCCAGAACCTGAACATACTGCTTGATAAACAACTCCATTTCTATCAAATCTACTAGTTCCTCCATCCACATGACTCCCGGTATAGTATGTAGCATATTGTAAATTTGCTGCATCTGGCTCAAGTACTGCTAAATAAAAATTTCCTGTTGTAAATAATGCATCAAGTGTTGTAGGTAAACCAGCATCAGCATAATATCCAGAAAAATAAATATATCCACATCTATCCACCATAAAAGCATCCGGAACAATACCATATCCAAAACTACCTCCACCAATGAGTGTAGAAAATTCTAATGTAGAAAGGTCTTCACTATATCGAGCAATAAATTGATTACTGCTCGGCTGAGAATAAACTCCTGCTGGAGTAATCGGTAAAGCTCCACCATCACTTAATCCATAAACATAGGGTAGGCCCGATTCATCTAAATCTATAAACATTGCTGCTTCTTCACTACTAGTTCCAATATAGGTAGAAGCTATTATTGAACTTCCATTTGCAGCTAATTTAATAATATAACCATCAGCTTGCCCAGAGAATGTTGTTTGATGTCCTGTACCTGTAAAAGCTGATCCTTTTACACCTCCTGCTACATAAACCTCTCCTGAACTGTTTAATCGTATTCCGAATGCAGCATCGTCCTGTGAACTACCTGCAATATAGGTAGACCATAACATAGTGCTTAAATTGGAGTTCATTTTAAAAACAACTCCATCTTGTAAGCCTACTTTTGAAGTTTGAACTGTTGAATTTACCACTGGAAAATTATTAGAGCTACTAGCACTTGCAACATAAATATTGCCACTATTGTCTGTAATTATCTCTCCTCTATATGAATCATCATAGTTAAAATAAAGTTCATTCTCACCATCAGATTGTGTTCCTCCAACATATGTAGATCCAATTAAAGCTGTCCCATTATTGTTTAACCTAGTTATGCAAATATCAGTTTCACCAAAAGATCCTCCTCCTCCTCCATTATTTAATTGATTATCGTATGCGCCTGCTGAAATAGGATAATTATCAGAATTAGTGGAACCTAATAGTATTAATTCACCCCCATGACAAACAAGACTGTGAGGATAATCATCTCCAGATCCCCCAATATATGTAGCATAAATTAAACTTGACGCGGTTGGACTTAACTTACTAATCACAATATCGCTAAAGCCTCCATTGTATGTAAGATCAAATGCACCTAATGTGCTAGGATATCCTGGGCCAAAAGATCTAGCTCCAGTATATATATTCCCTTGATCATCATAAGTTGCTGTATGTCCATAATTACTTCCCGAAGATGTTCCGGATAAGCTTGCCCCAACTAAAGTTGGATCTATAATTAAAGAGTATTCGGCTTTATACCCATCAGGAAAAGAAAATTGAATAAAATCATTTACTTTTTTAAAAGTACAAGGTATATCTTGTACTTTTTCATTGATAATTTGAAAAGTTTTAGGAATACTTTCTTCAAAATCTCCAATTGATGTATTTAAACTTATTATAGAATTACTTACATTCAGTTTATTTAATCCTTCGTATATTATTTTAATTAATTCTGGATTTGCATTAGCTAAAACCTCAATGTCGTACTTAAAATTCCCTTCAATATCGAAAGAAACAATTAAATTAATGTTAGGATAAATATTTTCATAGGTAATTTTTTCATAAGAAGATACATTGCTTGCCCATTTAGATGGATTATTTCCAATAAAAAAGTTATATTTTTCTTGTCCTTCTTCTGATCCAAAAACCGTAACACTATTATTAAAATCTTTAAACTTTAATTTATAAGCATGCGCTTTAATTTTAAAGTCAATTTTATTTTGTACACTTAAAGAAGGATAATCATGTAAAGCATCTGAAAATGAATTATCTAACATTAAAAAGGTAAATCCATCCTTTTCTAAAAAGACATATCCATTTTTTATATTCGACTTAAAAAGGACATTAAAAGAATTAGATACGATAATAAAAGAAAATTC
>CAZEIM010000006.1:47690-57792 GCA_964512145.1 uncultured Flavobacteriales bacterium | reverse complement strand
TGATTATGATTGTGAGAATGTACGGCTAATACATGTATTGCGATAAAAATTAATAAAAAAAGATTTTTCATGTTTAAGTTAAATTTCTACTTATGAACGTAAATTAAAAAATTGGTTGCCTTAATATTTATAAATTATTTTAAAAGTACAATTTTACCATACTTAACAGCCTTGTTTTGTTCTGTGCATGTATTTTCAAATTCTAATCGATACACATATACTTCATCTTTTAATAATTCATTCAAAATTTTTCCATCCCATGCGTTATCTATTGAATTAGTTGTATATAATACATCCCCCCAACGATCAAAAATATCCATTTTAAAATATGTAATTCCTAATCCAACAGCATTAAATACTTCATTTATATTATCATTATTTGGTGTAAAAGCAGATGGAATATACACATCATATCCCGATTCAGCTGCTTTTATAATAAATGAGCTTTCATGCTCGCATTCATACATATCTAATATATAAAAAGGGTATTCACCGGGTTCTTCGGTTTGAATATTTTTAGTTTCCGAACCATCCTCCCAAAGATATTTTATTGCCTCAACTCCAATATCTAATATGATAGTCTCACTAATATAACATTGCTCAATTTGCCCTCCAAGATTAGGTACTACTGCATCTTGTACATTTATTTGATGAAATTTTAAGCAATACCCATCCGTAATATTTACCGAATATATACCTTCTTCAAAAATAGTTATTTGATTATTTGTAGCGCCATTTGACCAAAGATGTTGATAATATTTTTCATCTAACCCTGTAGAAAAAATAATACTATCTGAATGGCATAAATATTTTTCTGAAGGCAAATTTACGGGTATTCCAGGACGAACATAAATTGGAAGGCTAACAAAATCATTAAGACTACATAAAGTGTCTTGAATAAATAACGTAATAACATAATCACCATGCGTTATGTATGAATGTGTTAATTGTTCAAGATTGGAAGTTGTTCCATCGCCCAAATCCCAAAAGAAAGTAGAAATTTCTCCTTGACTTTGATTAATAAATTCCACTTGATGTTTTCCACAATCTTTATTTTGAATTGCCTCAAAATCAGCCAATAATGGAATCCCATTTCCAACAGTTATTTTAACAGTATCTTTATCAAAAAGATTACATGAATTAGAGTCAATAGCTGTTACAACAGCATAAAATACACCTCCATTATAGTAAGTATGAGCTGGATTTTGCATATAGCTTAATCCAGAGGAATCACCAAAATCCCAAATAAAATTATGACCATTGCTATTGGCTGACAAATTGGTAAAAAATGGTTTACATCCATAATATGGAGTTGCACTTGCCTCAACATTTACCAAACTTAAGTATACAGTATCAATAGCAGTTCCTGATATAAAACAAAGCGTATCCTCAATAGTTAGTTGAACTGTATATAATCCGTAATTACCATAACTATAATTAAATGTTGTTGAATTATTTATAAATGATACTGCATCTCCCATTTCCCAAAAAGATTGCATATAAAACTCTAAACCTTGAGTGGTATTATTAATATTGGCTGAAAGCGTGTTACAATCTTTTTCTATGTTAAATTCCGGGAAAATAATTGAACCATCGCTAGTATATACTTTTATGGAATCTTCACTCAATACATTGCAAAAATTGGTATCTTCCACCTGTACCGATACATTAAAGGTGCCTTCTATGGTATATATATATGAAGTAGAATTATTAAGTGTTTGTTGAGTTATTCCATTCCCAAAATCCCAATAATAATTTTGGGCAGTAGGGTTTGTATTAAAAATTATCTGAAGAGGTACGCAGCCATAATTTTTAGGAGTTAATGTAATTTGTGCTTGAAAATTTGGCTTAATTAATATCGTTTGCTTTAGGGTATCGCTTTGTAAACATGTGTTATTGTTATTAATGAAGGTTATTGTATATGTTCCGGAACTAGGATAGTAATGGGTAAAATTATTGATATCATAATAATTACTTCCATCTCCCATATTCCAAGACAAATTATAATTAACCGGACTAGTATTGGTAACTGAGATTTGATTTGTGTTACAATCAATTGAATAATCAAAACTGGCAACAGGAGGTATAGGAGGTTGAACTACAATTTGTAAAAAATTTGTGTCTTTTAAATTACAGGAATTAAGATTAGTAGCTATATACATAACCTGATAAGTCCCAGGAGTTGTAAAAGTATGTATTGGGTTGGCAGAAGTAGATACAATTCCATTCCCAAAATCCCAATAATGGGAAATGGCGTTAATAGAAGAATTAGAAAAATTTGCCGTAAAAGGAACAATGCATGAAAATGTATCAGGATTAACTAATGAATAAGCGTAAACAGGTGTGTGGTCAAATTTCATTTTAACAGCACCTAAGTTACAGTTAAAACTTCCATTGGTGGGCGACCAAACTCCACTGGTAGTAGGAAAATTATCAGACCCACCGCATCCAGCGCATACCGCTTGATATACATTGCCTTCTTTATCAAATCTACTCGTTCCACCATCTACATGCTCCCCTAAATTATTGCTTCCAAAAAAAGTTGCATAATGTAAAGCAGAAGCATTTTTTTCCAGCACAATAATGTAAAAATCTTTGCCGTCAGTTGTGGTTTTAATAGCTCCCGGTGTAACCGGTAAACCATTGGTGCTTGAATTAGCAGGGTTTCCTCCAGACAACCCTCCACCCCAACCTGACACATAAATTTTTCCGCATTTGTCGACCAAAAATGCACTTGGTGATATATCTACATTATTTCGGCTTCCATCACCAAATAAGGTTGAAAAAATACTGCCCGATAATTGCGAATTTAATTTATGAATAAATTGCGCACTCCCGGGATTAGAATAAGAAACATTTTGTATTGGATACGAGCCCTTAGTTTGTCCTAATACATACACATCATTCACGTCATCTAACTCAATAAAATAACATTGATCGTAAGAGTTTGTTCCAATGTATGTGGATGCTACATACTGACCGTTTAATTGATTAAAAGATATTATAAACCCATCGGTTTCACCTCCTGAGTAGGTAGATTTATAACTACTTGAATTGGTTATAAGGTTTTGACTCATGGTTCCTCCCACAACATACACCCGATTATTACTTCCAACTTTAACAGAATAGCAGGCATCGTTTAGAGACCCACCCACAAAGACACTCCATATTAAGGAGTTTAAATTGGGACTAAGTTTGGTAACGCACCCGTCCAAATCACCTCCTAAATAAACACCTGCAGTAACGGGGTAATTATTTGATTTTGTGCAACTTGCAATGTATATATTGTTTTGTTCGTCTATAAAGACCTCCCCTCTTGCTTCATCGCCATAATTATGATGTAAATGATTAGATGAATTATCAAAATTAACCCCATCGTTTTCTCCACCTCCTAAAAAAGTTGATCCTAACAAAGCATTTCCATTAGCATTTAACTTTGTTACAACTATATCAGAACCATTCCCATAATTCATACCATTTAGTGAAAAGGAATTGCCTCCATTAAAACCAGAATCATAACATCCGGATGTCGTAGGGTAATTTAAAGAGGATGTTGTTCCATATATTACAAGGTTATTTTGATTATCCACCATCATACTGTGAGGAGCCTCAGAAGAAGCGCCTCCTATATAAGTAGAATAGATTAATGTTGAGCCAGAGGCATTAAATTTACTGATGGCCATATCCGTATTCCCTCCTCCATATGAAGTTTGATATGCTCCTGTAGTCGTTGGATAACCAGCTGAAAACACAATTCCTCCAACATACATATTTCCCGAGTTATCATAAGTAGCTGTAAACCCCCAATTATCTGATGTTGCACCGGTATAGGACGAAAAGATAAGCGTTGGATCAATAATTAAATCAATGCTAGCATCATATTCACTAGTATCAACATTAAAAGTTAAGGTATTATTATTTAATAAAAATGAACAAGGCACACTCTTTTTTTTACCTTGAATTATTTGATATGCATATGGCTTGGATTCAGTAATAAAAGATACTGAGGTAGAAACCAATAAATCTCCGGCAGAATTAATCTTCATAGAATGAACTCCCTCATATTTTAGAGCTATTTTTGATATATCTGCTCCTGGACGAACTATAAAATCATATTTTAAAAATGCATCTTTTTGATAGTAAGTTACATCAATATTTTCGTAAATATTTCTATATAATATTCTGTCGAATTTATTAACATCAGTGTACCATTCACTAGGATTATTACCAATAAAATAATTTAAAATAGAAGCTTGTTTTTCTTCCCCTAAACAAGAAGAGTAATTGTTAGCATTTAAAAATGAAATTTTATATGCGTGAGATTTAAGTTCGCTTTCATCGTGCTTGTGTTCGTTATGAGAATGATTAGGATACTCATGTAAATCTATCATTAATTCATGCTTCAAAAAATAAATATTTCCTTGATTAAAACTTGTGTAAAATTCAACGGATTGATTATTAATTTGACCTATGTTTTTAATAAAGTCAATAGAGAAAATTGGCGATAATAAGATTAATACAAAAAAAGTAAGACTAAAGATTTTGTATAGTGGTGTAATGTTGCGCATGGCAACCCAAATTTACTAAAAATAAATGATGTCGGAAAATTTATTGTGGCATCATTAAAAATGGTAAAGAGGTAATCTCTTTAAAGGATAATCCAACAGACTCCATAATATCATCTTCTTTATCATACGTCCAATGTACCTCTATGTTAGCACCATTTTTAAATATTTTTTCTAACACAAACAAAATATCCACTAACTTTTTAGAAGAAGATGAATTAATATAATCTAAATTAAAAATAACTTTTGTTTGGGAATTAGGAGATTCGCCATATTGATGTAACCATTCAATAATAGGATTGTAGAAAACATTAGCATCTTCAGGCAAAGAACTACCTGAGATTTCGAACACACCATTTTCTTTATCCAATATTACTTTTGGAGTGTAATCCTCAGAATGTATAATCATGTTTCTCATTATATGCTTACCTCAATATAATAAAATATTTTTGAATTTTCCTCTACAAAGTTATACACAATTTTTTTAGAATACCTATATATTTCTAACAATCCTAGTCCTGCAGTTCTTCTATTATGTTCTTCCGTTAACTTTTTAATATACATTGAATTTATTTCTTCTTTACTTGATTTATATAATTGATTAAAAGTATCTACAATTCTAATTTTGTTTTCATTACTTAAATAATTCCCGGATTGTATTATAAATTCCTGTTCATCTTTTCGTATTACTAATATGCCTGGTGAATTTTTTTCCCCATGTAAATTTATATTTTGGGTTAATTCAACTAAGGTGATAAAACGCCTTTTTGTTTGTGAGTTATTTTTGGAGTATACAATAATATTATCTTTTACAATTTTCCATACAGGGTGTATATTTTCTGTTGAAAACTCACTCTTAAATGCTAGTAGAATATTATTATTTAAAAAATATTGATATACATTATGATTAAACTCGTGATTAACATCTGTTGATTTATTTTCATCTGTTGATTCCGCTCCAATTTTTATGGTTAGAAAAAAAGTAGAATGATTTGAGTCAATTTCTTTAAATGAATATTCAAGATTATTCTGTGATTTTCTAACCATTTCCATAAACCCTAAACCTGCTCCTTTATTGGTTTGATAGGTCATGTCAGATAATCTTTCAATATATACTTTTTTTAAATCTTCTTTTTTTATGGAATTAATATAATCTATGTTGGTTTTAATTTTTTCAGCATCTACTTGCTGTACAATGTTTACGGATGTAATATAAAGTGTATTATTTAATAGCTTTATAATAAACATACCTTTATTACTCTCTTCATTTTGATTGAGTACATCTCCATATTTTAAAATATTTTGAAAAGACTCGACCAGTAAAAAAGAAATTCTTTTTTTGGAAGACCCAAGCGCATTATTTTTAGCTACATTATTTTCGTTTAATAATAAAATCTTTTCGGTTAAACTATCTGAAAAAACGCCTCTGTATATTAAAAAAAAGTCTTCGTTTAAAGTATCCTTAAATAAATTATGTGTAAGATTTTCTGACATTTTTGCCTCTTACGAGTATTAATTTAAAATGTTATGCAATAATATAATATTTTCGATATGTTTTGTATGAGGAAACATATCAAAAGGTTGATAATGTATTAGTTTATATTTAGTTTGTAACATTTCTAAATCTCTTACTTGAGTTTGAACATTACAACTAACATACACAATTTTTTTTACTCCACAATTTAATATTGCTTCTATTACCTTTGGATGTAGCCCTGAGCGAGGGGGATCTAATATAATTACATCAGGTATACCGTGCGTATTAAAAAATTCATTATCCAAGGTATGAGCTATATCTCCACAAATAAATTCTGCATTATGTATATGATTATCCAGTGCATTTTGCTTTGCGTCTAAAATAGCATCAGCAATATATTCTACCCCAACTACTTTTTTCACTTTATGTGCTATAAATAATGATATAGAACCCGTACCACAGTATAAATCGTATACAATATCCGTATTTGAAAAATTTGCCCATTCTATTATTTTTTTATACAATAAAATAGTCTGTTTATGATTAATTTGAAAAAATGATTTGGGGCTAATTTTGAATGTTACATGTTCTAATCTTTCTGTAATATACTCTTTACCTGAAAATAAAATAACTTCTTGATCAAAAATTGTGTCGTTTTTTTTAGTGTTTACAATATACAATAGTGAAGTAATAAATGGAAACTCTTTTTGTGTTGCCTCCAATATACTTTTAATAAGTTTTATGTTGTTTTCAGCAAAAACTAAAATTACCATCCATTCATATAAGCTGGTATTTCTAATAATTAAATTGCGCAAAAAACCCTGTTGATTTCTTATGTCAAAAAAATCTAAATGATTTTTTTGAGCATATTCTTTTATAAAATTTCTTATTGAATTGTTTTCGTTTAACTGCAAATGGCATTGTTCTATAGGCAGTACCTTATCAAACCTTCCCGGCACATGAAACCCTAATGCATTTCCGCTAATTTCATTTGGGTTATTAGGATTTTCAACCCAACTTTTATTACTAAACGTAAATTCTAACTTATTTCTGTAATAAAAAACATCTTCTGAACTAATTATCGGAAAAATAGTAAAAGTATACGGTAATTTTAATTTTTGAAAAGTAGAATCTACTTCTTTTTGTTTATAAAACAACTGCATATGATAGTTTAAATTTTGCCATGAACACCCCCCACATGTGCCAAAATGCCTACATATTGGATTTATACGATATTCTGAAAGTGCATGGAAATGTATAGCTTTAGCGTCAGTGTATTTTTTTTTCGATTTAATAATTTGTAAATCAACTACATCACCAGGAACTACACCCTTAACAAAATGTATTTTATTATCTACTCTTGTTAATGCTTTTCCATCAGATGCGTAATCTTCTATTTTTATCTTCTCTAAAATACTTGATTTTTCCATGGCAATAAATGTGCACAATGATAGCTATAAATTAAATTGGTTACAAATGAATATTTAAACACTCTAAAAATTCATAAAACATACAATAGTTATAAGAGTACTTAGATAAAACCCTGAATGAAAAATGTAAGTTTAACAACTTGTTTAATTAAAATTAATTGTAGATATTTGCAAAAAGTTTAACGAAGATACTACGTGTGGTATCATAATAAATAATATATGGCTACTAAAATCAGATTACAAAGACACGGAAAAAAAGGACGTGCTTTTTATTACATTGTTGTTGCGGATTCAAGAACCAAAAGGGATGGAAAATACATTCAAAAATTAGGAAGTTATAATCCTAATACAAATCCTGCAACTATTGACATTAACTTAGAAGACTCTGTTCAATGGCTTCAAAGGGGAGCTCAACCAACTGATACATGTCGAGCGATTTTATCGTACAAGGGCGTATTATATAAAAACCATTTATTAAAAGGTGTTACTAAAGGTGCTTTAACTGTAGAACAGGCAAACGCAAAATTTGAAAAATGGGTGGAAGAAAAGAGTGGTAAAATAGAAGCAAAAAAATCAAACCTTTCTAAAACTAAAGAAGAAAAACTTAAAGAAGCATTAGCGGCAGAAAAAAAATCTAGTTCAGCTAAGGAGCAAATTAAAGCAAGTAAACATACTCCTGCGCCTCAAGAAGATTCAAACACAACCGTAAATGAGGTAGAAAACACTGTTTCAAGCGAAGCTTCTACTGAATCTGCAGAATAATTATATTACTGCCGTATGAACAAGGATGATTTATTTTTCCTTGGAATAATTCATAAGCCACATGGATTTAAGGGGGCCTTAAATGCCTCAATCGATAGTGATAATCCCTTAGATTATAAAAAAATAAAAAAAATATTTTTGGAACTAAATGACAATTTAGTTCCTTTTTTTTTAGAAAAAATTGAACACAAAAAAGGTAATCAATTTATTTTTTACATTGAAGGCGTGAATAATGAAACAAATGCTCGGCAATTTGTTTCAAAACCATTTTATATTCCATCAAAAGAAATAAAAGCAAAAAAAAAGAGCGAATATTACATTCATGAATTAATTGGTGTAACCTTATACGACCACAACAACGTAGAAGTAGGTAAAATAATTGAAATTATGAGTACTCAAGCATATCCTACGGCTATTGTAGAATATAAAAACAAAAAGGTTTTTATCCCACTGCCTAAAAATTTAATTATTTCGGTTAGTATTGAATTAAAAAAATTAGTCGTTGATATTCCTGAGGGTTTACTTGAATTATAATATATTGGAAGATGTTTTTTTATATAAAGGTATAAAAGTTACTCATTGTGAAAATGTAACAAAAGTAACTACTGACAGTTTATTGTTAGCTAACTCTATTCCTGCTCAATTCATTGAAAATAAAAAAATATTAGAGGTAGGTTCTGGAACAGGAATAATTTCGTTAATATTAGCTAAACATAATCCATTATTTATAGATGCTATTGATATACATGAAGATGCATACTTTTGTACTAAACTAAATTTTGAAACAAGCGATTATAAAGATATATTGCAGTGTTATCACAGTAATTATATTGACTACCTAAGTCATACAGAAGAAAAATACTATGATTTAATAATTTCTAATCCGCCTTTTTTAAATGGATATAGTCAATACAGAGACGAAAACAGAAATACTTCTAGAAATATTGATCAATTTAATATTTACTCTTTCATTGAACTCTCTTTAGAAAAAAGTAAATCACTAATCATTATAGTTCCATTTAGTAAGTACTTTAATATTGTTCGTTTTTCGCTTTCAATCGAAAAAAATCCTGTGGTTTTAAATATAGATAACCACAGACATACTAAAAGGAGTATAATTAAAATTTCCTAATTAATATAAACTATTTTTTGGAAATTTTACTCAATAAGTCTACCCCTAAAAACCTTCCTGTTGATCCAAGTTGTTCTTCAATTCTAAGCAATTGATTATACTTTGCGATTCTATCTGAACGAGATGCTGAACCTGTTTTTATTTGTCCGCAAGATAAAGCGACCGATAAATCTGCAATTGTAGTGTCTTCAGTTTCTCCAGACCTATGACTCATAATACTTGTGTATGAATTATTATGAGCTAAATGTACTGCTTGTATAGTTTCACTTAAAGTACCTATTTGATTAACCTTAACTAAAATTGAGTTGGCAATATGCTGATCAATTCCTTGTATTAATCTTTTAGAATTTGTCACAAATAAATCATCTCCAACCAGTTGAACATTTTTGCCTAATTTTTCGGTTAACAACCTCCATCCACTCCAATCATCTTCATCCATTCCATCTTCAATAGATAAAATTGGATATTTTTTTGACCAATCAACCCAATATTCTGCCATTTGCTCAGAAGATAATTTTTCTCCGGTTGATTTTTTAAACACATAACACTTTTCCTTTTTATCATATAATTCAGAACAAGCCGCATCCATAGCTATATATATATCTTCTCCGGGTTTATATCCAGCTTTTTGAATAGCTTGTAATACCACCTCAATTGCTTCTGTATTAGAAGACAAATTTGGTGCAAAACCACCTTCATCACCAACATTGGTTGAATAGCCTTTACTTTTAAGGAC
>CAZEIM010000006.1:47400-47673 GCA_964512145.1 uncultured Flavobacteriales bacterium | reverse complement strand
GACAGATTTTAAGTGATGAAAAACTTCAGTTCCCGCTTGTAGTGCCTCAGAAAATGTATTAAAACGTATGGGCATTATCATAAATTCCTGAAAATCAATCTTATTATCAGCGTGTGCTCCACCATTTAATATATTCATAAGCGGTACTGGTAAAATATTTGTATGTGCCCCTCCAATATATCTATATAATGGCAATTGTGACTCGCTTGCAGCTGCTTTTGCAACAGCCAAAGAAACCCCAAGAATTGCATTAGCTCCTAAATTTGCTTTATT
>CAZEIM010000006.1:46332-47386 GCA_964512145.1 uncultured Flavobacteriales bacterium | reverse complement strand
ATCAAGTTTAATCAAAAAATTATCCAAACCAATTTGATCTAAAGATTCAAATCCATTTAATTCCTCGTTAATTACAGTATTAACATTATTTACTGCACGTTGTACCCCTTTACCTAAATACATTTTTGGATTATCGTCTCTCAACTCAACTGCTTCATGTATTCCAGTTGAAGCACCAGAAGGCACCGCTGCTCTTCCAAAATATCCAGTTTCAGTATAAACCTCTACTTCAATCGTTGGATTGCCTCGAGAATCAAGTATTTGTCGGGCAAAAATTTGTGAAATTCTACTCATTTCTGTTTATAATTATTCATTAATTCAATAAATTGATCAAAAAGATACCTACTATCATTGGGTCCGGCCGATGATTCAGGGTGGTATTGAACTGAAAAAACCGGTTTTTCAGTTAATTTAATTCCAGCAATAGATCCATCATTTAAATGTACATGGGTAATTTGAACAGCTTTTTGATTTACACGATCATCATTTTTAATGGTAAAACCATGATTTTGTGAAGTTATTTCTCCTTTACCTGTTAATAAATTAATAATAGGATGATTCACCCCTCGGTGTCCATGATGCATTTTTGTAACCAATAAATCTTGCGAAAGTCCAATAATTTGATGTCCTAAGCATATTCCAAAAGTGGGGATGTTTAATTGAATTAGGGATTTTACAAGCTGAATAGTTGAATGCATTACAGAAGGATCCCCCGGACCATTTGAAATAAGTATCCCATCAGGATTATAAGATTTAATTTCTTCAAGACTAGAATGCATAGGAAATACTTTAACACTACAATTTCTTTCTTGCAAACATCTTAATATATTTTTTTTAACTCCTAAATCTAATAACGCTACATTAAATTTTGCATCTTGCACATCATTATAAATATAAGAATTCAAGCTGGTAACTTTAGAGGAAAGTTCTAACCCTGACATAGATGGTATATTTATTAAATAGCTTTTTAATTCATCTATATTCAAATTATCTGTTGAAATTATTGCATTCATAGATCCTTTTGAACGAATATGTCGAACTAGTTTGCGAGTAT